>CAJUJV010000006.1:63174-68467 GCA_910586845.1 uncultured Hungatella sp. | reverse complement strand
GGAGGATAATCACAGGAAGTGGGCCGGCCACCTTCTGGAAAGCCTGAACCGATCTCTTTTATTTGGGGTAAGCACATGGAAATTTACCTTGGATGAGCTGCCGGACGGCCAAAAAGAAAGCAGCGCGGCGCTTATAGGAAAGCAGGATCCGGGAGTGTTTTTTTTCGAATACGGCATTGCCGGCCATATCCACAATGTGTTCCGGGACGAGAAAGAATATCTGGCCGGACTCCTGGCCTCCGGCAAAACAAAGGAGTGCTGCCGTGGGATAGAGAAGCTCCTTTTGCAGGCCAAAGCCAGGGAGGTCCCCCTGGATGCCATGAAAACCTGCAGCGCTTATTTTCTGCTGTTCCTCCACAGGGAGATGGCGAAGCGTTATTCCTCGCCTCTTTACGAGTCTGGCTATATTCCCGGCGCCTGGAAAACTCTGTGGAACTGCGCTTCCTATGAGGAGCTGAATGAAAACCTGTGCCTGGCTGTCTGCCAGCTGGCCGGACTTCTTTTTCATCCCATGAACAAGTCGTGGGAATATGTGGCTAAAGCGTTTCTTTATATTAAGAAAATGTATTCGCGGAATATTTCCCTGGAGGATGTGGCAGCCCTGGTGGGGATCAGCCCCTTCTATCTGAGCCGGCTGTTGAAGCAGGAGCTGAACGAGACCTTTGTGGAGATCCTGACCAAAGTCCGCGTGGCGGAGGCGTTGGCGCTGCTTAGGGACTCCGGAAAAACGATCAGGCAGATCGGGGAAGCGGTGGGATACAGCAACACTACATATTTTTATAAGGTGTTTAAGAAGCAGACAGGGATGACGGTGGGGGAGGTCCGCAGGTATTTATAAGAGGAGGGATTAAGACGGCGGGGGATATGGTACAACCCTGTTTGTATATATTCCTTTAAGGAGGCTCCCCCATATCCCCAGGCGATTATGTCTGTCGCCCTACTGTCTTTTCTTCACCGCAAATCAGGCTGTCTGCCGCGATTTGTCAGATATACCAGAAATGTTATGGGCATCTCAATACAGGGAACGGATAGTGAGATTGCTGAAGCCGGTATCAAGGCAATGGAGGATTTCTATCATCAGATCGGTATGCCTGTGAATCTGACAGAGCTGGGGATTGATCCGTCAGACGGACAGATTAAAGAAATGGCCAGAAGATGTATGGCAGCCTGTGGAGGGCGTACAGGCTCAGCAAAAATCCTCACAGAAGATGACATGATTCAAATTTATACAAACGCCAGATGAAAATTTGCTGTAGTTGATCAATTGCCGGGCCCTGGCTTTGGGAGAAAAGCAGGACGATACCTTTGCAGGTAGTCTTGTATCAATATCGAAATGCGGCTCCGCTCCGGAAAGATAGCGGGGCCGCATTTTGTATCTAAATCAGATCAAACGGAAACACGCCAGAGCCAGAGCGCATACGATAACAGCCGCCGCGGCTCCCAGCAAGACCTTTCCCACAGTTTCCGCCCTGCCTGTCCCGTGAGTTCTCCCACCGGCCAGAAGTCCCCAGGGACTGTGAAGCTGGATCCCTGACAAACGGGAAGAACCTTGTCTGTTCCCTATGGAATATAAAAAATTCTGCCAGTCCTTTTGAAGGATACTGATGCCCATGGCAAATTCTTTTTCCGGGCTCAGGCCCTTTAAAAGGGTACGGAAAAAACCGGATTCCCTGGAATACTGAGGAGATTTCTGACAGACAGGGTCTTTTTGTTTTTCCCGGAACTGGCGGAGGGCATAGTCCTGCCCTTCCTCTATGGCCTTTCTGGGGTCTTTCGTCTGTTTATAGGCAGTAAGAATGCGGTAATATATTTTGGAGGCCTCCTTTTCTCTCAGGTACTGATGAACGATTCTTTCGATGGCGCGTTCGATGGTAAAGGAAATGGAACGGGCTCCCTGATTTTTTTCGGTGTAGACCTGTCCTTTGATAGACATAACGGCGGCCAGCAGCCCGGTTACTTCCTCGTTTCTGGCGCTGATGCCGGGATTTTTAAACAGATTGCCGCTGCCGTCTATATGCGCGGCAAACCTGTTGGCTCTCTCCAGCTCTCTGGCGGAGCAGGAGACGGGATTTCCCTGTCTGAAAGTATTTTCCACGATGCCTTTCTTTGCGTTTCTGATGATTACCTGTCTCTGTCTGAGCTGTTCTTTCCAGGAAGTCTGCTCTGTATCATAGGTCTGCCGAAACCGGACGTTCTGCTTTCCCGATGACTGATAGATCATTCCTTCCCCGGAAAAGGGGGAAGGGGCAGTATGAGATCGGATGCTTCCTGCTGTGGCGGCACGTCTGGTCTGGGTACTCTGGGCAAAGAGCATATGAGCAGCCTGGGGAGAGATGGTCCGCCCGGCAGTCTGCCTGTAAAGGCTGGACCGGATGCTGTCCATGGTTGCGCTCTGCCCTGTCTCTTCCAGAAGAGAGGTCAGCTGCTCCAGACTCTTATCTATCACCAGATTCAGTTTTTGAGCAAGCAGAGAATCCAGACGGTCCAGCTGTTCCTTCAGATTGTCCCCTTCCGCATGTTTCAAAACCGCCTCAAGGAGGGTGAGATACAACTTTGACAGCTCCTGGAGCTGTTCCTGAAGCTCCAGGTCCGGGTCCGGCAGCCATTCCAGAAAAGCTTCCCAGTCTTCTCCCGCCATCTCCAGCACCCATTTGAGCAGCTCATCTGCGGGAACCGTTCCATCAGAGAGGAGCCGCCTGCGGGTCTCAGAGATTTCCGCAGTATCTTTGGGCTGTTCCTGCCCGGTGTCTGTGCGGGACGAGCGGACGTTTTCCCGCTGCCTGGCGGTCATCCCGGCAAGTTCCCGGATCAGCGTCTCACCGCCCTTTAATTCTGCCTGCTGTCTGGCAAGCTGAAGTTCTTTATCTGTATTGACAGCCGGTTCTGAAACCGTACCGGTAGTTTTTATCTGTGACATATCTTTTTCCTTTCCATGTGCCGGAAAACGTGTTCTTCACATTATATATCGGCTTATTTTGAGAAATTTTCATAAGAAGAGAAAAACTTCTTATATGGGGGAGAATCGCATAAAGTAAAGTAAAACAGGACCAGAGGTGTCACACATGTCAGAGAGCAGAGCTGAAATCGATGAGGCCAAAGAGGCAGGCAGCTTCATGGAAATCCCGTTAAACAGCCGGCAGATGAATGAATTTCAAAAAGCTCTGAAAAGAGGAATCTACAGAGAACTGTATGAAAAGGAGCTGCTTACCGGCAGTCAGCTGGCCTGCCTGCTGAATCATATCTGAGAGACGGAGGTGAAACATGATCCGGAAGCTAAAGACAGCCGCCTACTGCCGCGTGTCCACAGACAAAGATGACCAGGCAAATTCCCTTGCCAGTCAGAGGAATTATTTTGCAGAGTACATCCGTAATCATGAGGGCTGGATTTTGAACAGCGTGTATTATGATGAAGGGATCAGCGGGACCCAGACCAAAAAGAGGGCAGGTTTCAATGCCATGATGGAGGCTGCGTTTCGCGGGGAGATCGACCTGATTCTCACGAAAGAAGTAAGCCGCTTTGCCAGAAACACAGTGGATACTCTGTCTTATACAAGAAGATTGAGAGAGATCGGAGTAGGGGTGATCTTTACTATTGATAATATTGACACCAGGGATTCCGACGGGGAACTGCGTCTGACCATTATGGCCAGTATCGCCCAGGAAGAAAGCCGAAAGACTTCCGAACGTGTCAAATGGGGGCAGAAGCGGCGCATGGAGCAGGGAGTGGTGTTCGGAAGGGATCTCCTTGGCTATCGGGTGAAGGACGGCAAATTGTATATGAACAGAGAAGAGGCCAGGATCGTCAGGGCGATCTTTCATAAATACACCGATGAGGGAAAGGGAACCCATGTGATCGCAAGAGAACTTCTGGAAGAAGGGATGGGTTCCCTCACATCAGGCGCCTGGTCCAATGCAGTGATCTTAAAAGTCCTTCGAAATGAAAAATACGTGGGAGACCTGTGCCAGAAGAAGACGATCACACCGGATTATCTGACTCATGTGAAAAAGTATAACAGGGGAGAAGAGGAGATGGTCTGCCTGCGGGATCACCATGAACCGATCATCGAGCGTTCTCTCTGGGAAAGGACACAGAGGGAACTGGAGCGCCGCAAAAGGGAAAGGGAAGGAGGAGAAAGACACAGTAACCGATATTGGTGCAGCGGGAAGCTTTACTGCGGGATCTGCGGCAGAAAGTATGTGAGCCGTTACAGGAATCTGAAAAACGGAACAAGATATCAGGCGTGGCGCTGCTGTACGGCGGTGAATTACGGTGCGCCGAAACAGGACAGAACCGGCCGGTGGATGGGCTGCAGCAATCTGCAGATAAAAGATGAGACGCTGTTGTTTTGCATGGGATTCTGCCTCAGCCATATCCGCTGTGATCAGGAGAGGCTGAAAAAAGAAATCCTTCAGGAAATCCGGGAAGTGAAAAGAGGATCATTTAAGGAGACCGGCACAGAGGAGATTCGAAAAGAGACAGAAAGGATCCGCCGGAAAAGGAGGAAAGCCATAGATCTTCTGCTGGAAGGCATCATTACCGAAGAAGAGCTGAAAGATCAGAATACCTGGTATGAAAAGGAGCTGGATATGCTGGAGAAGAGGCTTGAGCAGGCCCGAAAAGAAGAGAAAGCCAGTGGAAGGCCCGGGGACGGTATGGAGCAGTACAGGAAAGCCCTTGATGAGATCCTGGATCTTCATACATGTTCTCACAAGATCCTGTGCGGAGAACTGGTGGAGAAGATCTGCATATATCCTGATCATAAACTGGATATATGGCTCACATCCCTTCCCTTTGGCATCGGGCTGAAATTTGAGACATCGGGGAAAGGAGAACATTTCTGCGTCCGGGTGCCGGAAACGGCCGTGATCCGAAAAAAGGGCCATATGGATACCGATATGCCGATATCGGTAAGGACCGCCTTGCCGATATCATAAGGCATGGCGTAACGCTGGGAGAGATAGCGCATGGCAGCCCCCATCTCTCCGTCGGGTCCGCCGTACTGGCTCATGATAAACTGCGCCATCTTCGGGTTAGGCTGGCTGATATTTACCGGGTACTGCAGCCGTTTTTCATAGTTCCACATACGGTGTTACCTCCTTCCCAGGGCCATTTCCCCTGAACCCAGGTCCAATATTGATTCGAATGAACATGATCCACGGTCAGAGGACCGTAGCTGGCCTCGTAAGCCTCCTTGGCTTCCCTGCGCATCTTTGCCACATACTGATAGTAACTGAGGGCAGCCTGATCGCAGGGATGGGTATCCAGAAACAAGATCGGAAGAGCGTCGTGTAG
>CAJUJV010000006.1:61090-63164 GCA_910586845.1 uncultured Hungatella sp. | reverse complement strand
CATGGCAAAGCTGGCCTGGTCAATAACGGACAGAAGCTGGTTTTGATCGTAGACAGGCATCAGCGGCACCTCCCCATATGAAAACTCAGATCAAGATCCGGAAAAATGGTTCCTCTTTGAAGCCCTTTATCTAAAGGGTAGGTCTGCTGCCACTGCTGCCACGGTACATATCCCATGCCTACAGGGGATTGCTCCAGTGCTCCGGCCGTGGTGCCGGGACACTGGAACGGGAAGACGGAGGCCTGATTGTTACAAGAACAAGCCATAATAGCTCCTTTCAAACAGGTGAGATTATGGTATCAGTCTATGACGGTGACAGGCACTTTGTGCCGGTCCGGTGATCAGGTGTCCCAGGCGGTCAAAACGGGATCCGTGGCAGGGACAGTCCCAGGTGGAATCTGCCGCGTTCCACGACAGGCGGCATCCCATATGAGGGCACCGCATGATCCCGGAACCGAGTCCCCGCAGGAGACCTTTGGAGGATTCTGCCATATGGGCGGCCAGCCTGGGAGCCGAGGGGCGTATGGAGAACCGGAATGGAGAATACAGTTTCTTATAGGGCGAGGGTCTGCCGCAGATAAGATCGGTCAGCAGAAGGGCGGAGACCATGGACAGGGTCATGCCCCATTTGCCGAATCCGGAAGCCACATACCAGTCCGGTGTCCTCCTGGAAAAACGTCCTATATAGGGAAGAGAGTCCAGGGTCATGCAGTCCTGGGCAGACCACTGACAGACGGGATGTGCATGAGGAAACAGGTGCCGGGCAGAGGAGGCCAGAGAACCGTAGGGATCATGGACCGTCTGTCCGGTCCGGTGGCTGCAGCCTCCCAGGAGAAGATAATCCTCTGAAGAACGGAGGGACAGGCCGCCGGTGTCGATGCCCAGATACATCCCATCCAGAGAGGGCGCTCCGGACAGAGCCAGGATATGGCTTTGCTCCTGATACATCCGGAGGAAATAATATCCGGGGATCACGGGAAAAGGATAATGGCAGGCAAAGACGACCTTGTGAGCCCGGACCCGCCCGTGAGGAGTGGTGAGGACAGGGCCTTTTACGGACAGGACAGGAGTGTGTTCAAAGATCGTCAGAGAAGGGGACAGCCCTTCCAGAAACTGAAGAGGGTTAAAACAGGCCTGATCGGGGAAACCGATCACCCGCTTCACCGCAAATGGAAGTTCCGTGTCAACGGCTTCCCAGGCGGAGATCCCTGCTTTTCTGGCAGCCATGGTCTCCAGATGGATGGCATCCGGCTGATCTGTAGTATAGAGGAAGGCCGGTTTCTTTTCAAAACCGCAGCTGATGGAGCGGGACGAGATGATCTGCCGGTATTCAGCGATGGCTTCCTGGTTGGAACGGCCATAGAGTACAGCAGCCGGTATGCCCCAATCTGCGATCAGCTTCTGATAAATAAGCCCGTGCTGGGATGTGATTTTGGCAGAGGAACCGCCGGTCTGTCCGCTTCCCACCGTGGAGGCTTCCAGGACGACGGCCTGCTTTCCTTCCCGGGCCAGAAAAAAAGCTGTGAGAATTCCGGCCATGCCTCCGCCGATGACTGCAATTTCCGTGTCCAGATCTCCGGGGAGATGATTTCGGCCGGGGATCCGACAGGTATGACTCCAAATTGATTTCATAATATAATTCACCTCATCATTATCATGTGCAGATTTTCCGAAAGTAACCATGCCTGCACACAATGTCCCACAGTCTCATAGGATATAGTACAAACATAAAAAATAAGGAGATCCCATATGAGGTGTAATATTTGTGGTTGGAACTGTTGCTGCCGGAATCACTGCTGCTGCGGAGGGAACCGCCCCGGAAACGACTGCTGCTGTGAGGGGAACCGCCCCGGAAACGACTGCTGCTGTGAGGGGAACCGCCCCGGAAACGACTGCTGCTGCGGAGGGAACCGCCCCGGAAACGACTGCTGCTGCGGAGGGAACCGCCCCGGAAACGGCTGTATCTGTGGAGGGAACCGTCCCGGAGGTGTATGCTGCTGTTGGAGGCGCTGCTGCTGCAGAACCGGGTCCGGAAATCACTGCTGCAATTGCGGGTGCGGCGGAGTGTCCGGAG
>CAJUJV010000006.1:51449-61068 GCA_910586845.1 uncultured Hungatella sp. | reverse complement strand
CAGATGGGTCTGCGGCTGTGACTGGGGAAATACCGCAGGATGTAACTGTAACGGAAGACGTATCAGGGATTTCCGCGCAGGCTATAAGAGAGGGTACAATGCCGGATTTGAAGACGGCTGGAATATGTCCATGAGGGCAGCCGACGACGGTGGAAACTGCCCCGGTCCCTACAGAGATGACAATGAGTATGTGACAGGTGCTCAGATCAGCGGCAGCAGGGCCGAAGAGATGCTGAAAGAGGCAGATTCAGAGTATGATCAGACAGAGAACTGAGAAGTAAAGACAGGCAATTCGCATATGCCTCCGGGAACCGGTCCTGGGTTCCCGGAGGTATTATGCATATGAGTGAAAAAATTTTTTGGTTTTTGTAGAATACCTATTGCAAACAGGGAAAGAAAGTGGTAAGGTATAGGTACAAGATATTTGTATACAAATTTTGCAGTTTGTATACAATTAAATTAAAGAAAAGGAGAATGTATCATGGACAACAAGACAAATTTTTCCCTGGAAGGAAAAGTAGCTCTGGTCACCGGCGCTTCTTATGGGATCGGCTTTGCCATCGCAAAGGCTATGGCAGGCGCAGGCGCTACGATTGTGTTTAATGACATCAGGCAGGAACTGGTGGACAAGGGGGTTGCCGCTTATGCCGAGGAGGGGATCAGGGCTCGCGGCTATGTATGCGACGTTACCGATGAGGAAGCAGTCAATGCCATGGTGGCAAAGATCGAGGCGGAAGTAGGCGTCATCGATGTTCTGGTAAATAATGCCGGTATCATCAAGAGGATCCCCATGATCGAGATGTCTGCCAGAGACTTCAGACAGGTCATCGACGTAGATCTCAATGCTCCTTTCATCGTATCCAAGGCCGTGATCCCATCCATGATCAAGAAAGGCCATGGAAAGATCATCAACATCTGTTCCATGATGTCTGAGTTCGGCCGTGAGACCGTATCCGCTTACGCGGCAGCCAAGGGCGGACTGAAGATGCTGACCAGAAACATTGCCTCCGAGTACGGTGAGTTCAACATCCAGTGCAACGGTATCGGCCCCGGCTATATCGCCACTCCCCAGACGGCTCCTCTGAGGGAAGTACAGGCGGACGGCTCCAGGCATCCCTTCGATCAGTTCATCATCTCCAAGACTCCGGCAGGACGCTGGGGAGAAGCTTCTGATCTGGGCGGCCCGGCAGTTTTCCTGGCTTCCGATGCTTCCGACTTTGTCAACGGACAGATCCTCTATGTAGACGGCGGGATCCAGGCATATATCGGAAAACAGCCCTCATAAAAAATAAAAACATAAAAAAGAAAAGAGAAGAGGGGATGGCGGCAGCCGTTCTCTCTTCTCCGTTTCTGTATAATGGAAAAATATCCCAATAATTCTGCTTAATTATTATTGATCAGATCCAGGATCTCCTCCGGGCTCTTTCCGGAATTCTGGATTGCCTTCAGGATCTTTGCCTGATTTTCTTTTAATGCCTTTTTTGCAGCGATGGCAGATTCCTTTTTTTCTTTTGCGAGAGCGACTTTCTCGGCTTTTAACTGCTCCTTATAAGCAACTTTCAACTCTTCTTTTGCGGCCTTCAGATCTGCGTCCAGCTTCTGAACCTTTTCGTTTAGCTTTGCAGCTTTACCGGTATAAACGATTTCTTTTTTTACGCCTCTTGGCATGTCAGTTCCCTCCTTGCAACTTTTCAAATTCAGAAAACAGATAAACTCTTCTCCCATTTATGATACAACATAAATATATTGTTTGTAAAGAAAAAAACAAAATTTTTCCTAAATAATTCTCCGGAAACAGGTGGAATCTTTAGTTATAAAATGATATACTAAGAAGGCGTGGAAAAAAATTAAGAAGATCAAAAGAAAAACAGAGGGAGATGCATGAAGAATAATCTATTTTCCATAGGTGGATTTACGATCCACGGATACGGACTGATGATCGGCATCGGTTTTCTGGCAGCTTATCTGCTTTCTGACTACCGGGCCAGAAAAAAGGGACTGGATCCGGACCATGTATTCGGCCTTGCGGTGTGGGCTATCGTCATCGGTCTGGTAAGCGCAAAACTACTATATTATATCACTACCATAGATGAGATCATAAAGAACCCCGGACTGCTTCTGGATATTCCCAACGGTTTTGTGGTTTACGGAGGGATCATCGGAGGGATCATCGGCGGGTATGTATACTGCAGAAAACACCGGCTGGAGTTTCTCAGATATGTAGATCTGATCCTGCCTGCCGTGGCTCTGGCACAGGGGTTCGGAAGGCTGGGATGTTTTCTGGCAGGCTGCTGCTACGGAAGAGTGACGGAAAGCTCTTTTGCCATTGTTTTCAAAGACTCCGCCTATGCGCCGAACAACGTGCCCCTGCTTCCCACACAGCTGATGTCCAGCGGACTGAATTTTCTGCACTTTTTCCTGCTCATATGGCTGTCGCGAAAGTCCCTGCATGACGGTCAGGTGGGAGCCGCCTATCTGATCTGTTACAGTATCGGAAGGTTTGTTATGGAATTTTTCAGGGGAGATCTGATCAGGGGCAGTGTGGGATCCCTTTCCACATCTCAGTTTATTTCTCTGTTTATGGCAGCGGCAGGCCTCCTTCTCATGGCGGTCAGCCGGAAGGCCCCGCAGGAGAAAAGAGGATCAGGTCCGGAGGGGGAAGGAACATGATTATGCAAGGGAGGGAAGACCATGGAAAAACAGATGGTATTTCATGTACTGGGGATTGATGAGACGAAAGACGAGCAGATCATCAGAGATGTGTACAGGGCGCGTTTGAAAACCGTGAATCCGGAAGACGACCCGGAGGGATTCAAACGGCTCAGGGAGGCCTATGAGACGGCCCTGAGGCTGGCCAGGCAGCCGGAGGAAGACGGCCATAAGGAGAAGACGGAGATCGACCTGTGGGTGGACAGGGTGGATGAGCTCTACCGGGACATTACCACAAGATGCGACAGGGAGAGCTGGGAAGAAGTGTTCTCGGATCCTCTGTGTGAAGGTCTGGACACGTCTCTTCAGGTGAGAGAGGCGCTTCTTGTATATTTTATGGATCATATCTATCTTCCCCACAGCATATGGAAACTGGCGGATGAGAAGTTTCAGATCAGAGAAGACAAGGACAATCTGCTCCAGAAATTTCCGTCGGATTTCCTGGATTACATGATCTATTACATGGAACATGAATCCTTTATTGATTATGAGCTGTTTCAGGTGACAGACAGGGAGAAGATGGATGCCGATGCCTATATCCGCAATTATCTGGATATCAAGAGACAGATCGACCAGGGGCAGAAAGAAGGCCGGTTGCAGAAACTGGAGGAGCTGTCCGTGTTCGGTCTCAGACATCCTTATGTGGACGCGGAACGGCTCAGGCTGTTGGCCGGATTCGGAGAATCCTGGCGAAAAGACGAAGAGATCCGGCCGGAAGAGGGACTGCCGCCGGAGGTGATACAGGCGCGGGAACTGGCAGACAGCCTTCTGGAAGATTATGAGAAAGATCCCTATGTCCTTCTCTACTGCGGCGAGGCCAGATGGGCAGAAGGCCGGAGAGAGGAAGCCTATGAGATCTGGCAGAAGATCCTCAGGGACAATCCGGATCACTATACAGCCAAATACGGCGCTGCCCGGTATCTGATCAGAAAAGGCGATTATGAAGAGGCCAAGGAACTGATGATGGACCTGCTGAATGTGGACGGCAGAGACGAAGCGGTCCTGGAGGATATGAGAAAGACCAATGAGGCCCTGATCGCCAAATACCGGCAGTCCACAGCCGACGAGAGCAGGGATGAGGCTCTGAGAAATAAAGATACCGTAGAGCTGGGCTGGTGCCTCTTCCAGAATGAATACATGGATGAAGCCCTGGAGCTGATGAAAGATTTCGTTCCCGTGGAGGATGAGGTCTACTCTTACGAGAACCTGTACGGAAGACTGCTGTATAAAGCGGAACACTATGAAGAGGCTCTTCCCCATCTTCAGAGATGGCTGGAGCTTATAAGGGAGACGCCGGATGACGGAACCGAGGAGAACAAAAAGCGCCGTTCCAGAGAGTTCCGCGCCTGCCATATCCTCAGCGGCTGCTGCTATGAATTAAAACGGCAGGATGAAGCCATCAGGTATGTGGATCTGGCCATCGACACTGCCCAGGATGCCCAGGACCGGCAGGGATGTATGCAGTACAAGGCCTACCTTCTGTTTGAACACGGCCAGTATAAGGAAAGCATCGATGTGTGCGACCGGATCCTGGAAAAAGACGAGGGATACTTTCCGGCTATTCTCCAGCGCCAGGAATCGGCCTACGAGCTGAAGAACGGACAGCAGGTGGTGGACGACTATTACCGGGCCATCCGGATCTTTGCCGGGTATTATAAACCTTATATGCTGGCGGCGGAGGCATTTTTCTACAGCAATCAGTTTTCCGATGCCAAGGGGGTACTGGACCGGGCCAGGGAAAATCATGTGGAATTCAGCGCCAACATGAAGCTGTATGAGGTGAAGATCCTGAGAAATCTGGCGGAGAAGAGAGAGGACCGGGAGGAACCCATGAAGCTGGCCCGGGAACTGCTGGAGCTTGTGGAAAGGTCCAGGACAGAGCCGGATCCGGATATGGATATCGAGGATTTGTCGGAGGTGGAATACGAGATCGCCCTGCTCCACTGGGACAATGACAATCTCTACGAAGCCCTGGAACATCTGGCAGCGGCCATCGGCCAGAATCCCAATCGGAAACAGTACCGCATGATCAGAGGCCACGTATATCTGGATAAGAAAGAGTACAAGAAGGCTCTGGCAGAGTACCGGGAGGCGGAAGACGTCTACGGCAACGCCCCGGCCCTTCACTATAACTGCGGTCTCTGCCAGGAAGCGCTGGGCATGAAAGTGCTTGCCATGGAAGAGTATGAGAAGGCGCTGAACTGCCAGGAGGCCTACCGGGATGCCAATGAAAAGCTGGCGGACTACTATAAAGATAAGTATACGAATACATACGACACGGCTGATTTTGACAGGGCCATGAGCTATCTGGAGAGACAGCTCAATTACAGGGAAAACTGTTATTATCTGGTAGAAAAGGGAAGGCTTTACATGAGCGCCTACCGGCTGGAGGAAGCCATCGAGGCATTTGAGAAAGCTCTGACCTATGAGCCTGACGACTGGGCCTCCTACAACAACATCGGCTGCTGCTACAAGTACATGGGACAGTTCGAGAAGGCCATCGAATGCCTTCAGAAGGCAGTAGAATGTATGGGGGAGAGCAAAAGCGTCCTGCCCTACAGCAATATGGCGGACTGCTATGAGGCCCTGGGCGATTATAAGAAAGCCATCTGGTGTTATGAAGAGGACCTGAAGATGTTCCCCGACAGAAAGACCTTCCGGCGGGAGATCGGGCTTCTGTACCAGTACCTGGAAGATTATGACAATGCTCTCCGGTATTTCCAGATGGAGCCGGAGCTGGATGACTACTACGACGATGTGGCCTTTGTATATTTTCTCCAGGGAAAGACGAAAGAAGCAGTAAAGACTTATGTGAGAGGCATCAACAAGGCCACCAAAGAGAACCGCTGCCGGAGGCTGTGCGATCTGGCGTATTTCTACAGGGAGATGCTGGGAGATTTCAAGAAGGCGGAAGGATACTACAAGAGAGCCCTGGCAGCAGCCCAGACGGCAGATGATCAGAGGGAGACCGAGTGGAAGCTGGCCTATCTGTATTTCCGGAAGGGAAGGAAGCTGGATGCCAGGATCTATGCCTTAAGATCCATAGAACACTTCAAAAAGTCCGACAGCGGGACAGAGGAAGACTATCTGGCCTACCTGTCTTACCGCCCGGCCCGTCTCATGAGATTCGGCTGGCTCTACATCTGCATGGGTGAGACGGAGAAGGGACTTGACATGTTACGGCAGATGACCGGGTGCGGGCGCTGCAGGCAGTGCAGGCATCAGGGCTGCTATGAGAGCTATCAGCATCTGGGTATGTACTATGAAGCCACAGGCGACTATGAGAAGGCCAGAGAGAATTATGAGAAGGCCTGTGAACTGAATCAACACGGAATCGCAACAAGAATTGCATTGAAAAGGATACAGAAATTATGATAATTGGAATTGACCTTGGAACCACCAACAGTCTGGTGGCGTATTTTACAGAAGAGGGGCCTAAGATCATCCCCAACAGGCTGGGCAAGAACCTGACTCCGTCGGTGGTCAGCATCGACGAGGAGCAGCAGGTCTATGTAGGAGATCTGGCGGCAGAGAGGATGCTGCTGTACCCCGACAGCGCGGCCAGCGTATTTAAACGGGATATGGGAAGCAAGAAGCAGTTTAAGCTTCTCAATAAGACATTTCTGGCGGAGGAGCTGTCCTCCCTGGTGCTGAGAGCCCTGAAGGAGGATGCGGAGAGTTATCTGGGAGAGCCGGTGGAGGAAGCCGTCATCAGCGTTCCCGCTTATTTTGACGATGCCAGGAGGAGAGCCACCAAACGGGCGGGGGAACTGGCCGGGCTTAAGGTGGAGAGGATCATCAGCGAGCCCACGGCGGCGGCCATCGCCTACGGCCTGTATCAGAGCCAGGCCCAGGCCAGGTTCCTGGTGTTTGACCTGGGAGGCGGGACCTTTGACGTGTCCATCCTGGAGCTCTATGACACCATCCTGGAAGTCCGGGCCGTGGCCGGAGATAATTTCCTGGGCGGCGAGGATTTTACGGCAGTGCTGGAGAATATGTTCTTTGAAAAATATTATAAGCTGGACCGTCTGTCTCTGGATGAAAAGACCCTGCGCCATATCCACAAACAGGCGGACCTGTGCAAGCTGGGATTTTCCGATAAGCGGGTATCTAAGATGAGCTGTAAGATCGGAGATGAGCTGTATGAGCTGGAGGTAGAGCTGCCCAGATACGAGGAGGCCTGCGGAGAGCTTCTGGAGAGGATCCGCAGACCGGTGAAGAGAAGCCTGGCCGACGCTCATATCCGCCTGTCCGACATCGACAAAGTAGTCCTGGTGGGCGGAGCGACCAAGAGCCCGGTGATCCGCCGGTTTGTCAGCAAACTGTTTAAGATGATCCCCGACACCAACATCAACCCTGACGAGGCCGTGGCTCTGGGAGCTGCCATCCAGGGGGCCATGAAGGAGAGGAAAGAAGCCATCAAAGAAGTGATCCTGACAGACGTCTGCCCCTTTACACTGGGAACAGAAGTAGTGAGGGAGTGGGAGAACCATCAGTATGAAAGCGGTGTGTTCTGTCCCATCATCGACCGCAATACGGTGATCCCCGCCAGCCGCACGGAGCGGCTCTACACCGTCCGGGACAATCAGGACAAGATCAGGATCAATGTACTTCAGGGCGAGAGCCGGTTTGCGGCCAATAATCTGTCTCTTGGAGAGCTGCTGATCGATATTCCCGCAGGCAAAGCAGGTGAGGAGTCCGTAGATGTAACCTATACTTATGACATTAATTCTATCCTTGAGGTGGAGGTTAAGGTTATCTCTACGGGGGAGGTGCAGAAGAAGGTCTTTCTGGGAAGAGACGTGGATATGACTCAGGAGGAGATCGAGGAACGGCTGAAAACCCTGTCCTATTTAAAGATCCATCCCAGGGACAGGGAGGAGAACAAATATCTGCTTCTGAGAGGAGAGCGGGTCTATGAGGAAAGCCTGGGAGACGACCGGCTTTTTGTGGAGCGGGCCATCAGGAAATTCGAGAAGGCGCTGAACACTTACGACCAGGGGCTGATCGAGGAGGCAAAAGAAGAATTCAAGAAGTTCCTGGAGATGATGGAGGAATAGATCATGCTGAATAAGGAACTCTATGAGAAACTGGAACAGGAGTTTACCCTGTGCCGGGTCGGCGAAGAGGTAGAAGATGTTCTTCTGGAACTGGCAGAGCTTCTGGCCGATACAGGGGTGACCGGAGAGGAAGTGTCCGTAAAGCAGCAGGTGGGCCGGACCCGGCTGACGGTCCGGGGCATCTGCGAGGAAGGCGGCGAGGATGAAGAACCTGCCGTCTTTATCAGGACGCTGACAGTCAACGGAAAGGAATTTCAGATAGACGATTATCTCCTGTAAAGATCTTCCGTAAGAAACAGGCAAAGCGCATTGGGGACAGGAACCGTATCTACGGATTGCTGTCCCTGATGTGCTTTTTTTTGCCCACGGCATGGTCAACAATAGAGTCCGGCTTTAAAAAGCTGGCCCGCCTGATGCTGTCCATGCCGAATCTTCCGCGGATAGAATCCACGGCCTTCTCCATCTGTTCCAGCTTCTGATTTCTCCGGGAATCAAAAAGGTTCATCTGGATAAATTCGCCGTCGGATATCCTGGTCGTGCGCACTCCGATAAGGCGCACCGGAGTCAGGTCCCAGAAATCCCTGAGAAGCCTGCAGGCCTTCTCATAGAGGACGGTGGAGGAATCCGTGGGAGTATCCAGCATCATCTGGTGGGACAGGGTCCGGAACTTCCAGTCCTTCAGTTCCACACAGACACAGCCGCAGACTACATGATCCCGCCGCAGCCTGGTCCCTACGGTCTCGCACAGAGACAGAAGCACCTGGCAGGCCGTCTCATAATCATCCACATCCCGGGATAAGGTGGTGCTGTTGCCGTAGCCTTTATTTACAGGCTCCTTTTCCGCCACCGGTTCGTCGTCCAGGCCGTTGGCATATCGGCGGATCTGCCGGGCGTATTTGACACCCAGATGGGACTGGAGGATGTCAGGATCGCAGTGGGCCAGATCATAGATGGTGCGGATCCCCAGGGCTTCCATCTTCTTCTGGCCGGAGCTGCCCACGAAGAACAGGTCCCTCACGGGGAGGGGCCACATCTTTTCGGGGATCTCATGGTCCCAAAGGGTGTGACACATGTCCGGTTTCCGGAAATCCGAAGCCATCTTGGCCAGGAGCTTATTGGAGGCGATGCCTATGTTTACCGTAAAGCCCAGTTCCTTCTTCACCCGCTCTCTGATCCGGCGGGCCGCATCCTCCGGCTCTCCGAACAGATGGATAGTCCCGGTCATATCAAGGAAGGCTTCGTCGATGCTGAACTTCTCAATATCCGGAGTATATTCTTCCAGGAGGGAGATCAGCCTGGCGGAGTACTCCGTATACACCTCAAACCGGGAAGGAACACACAGAAGGGTCGGACATTTTTTGAGGGCCTGGGCCACTGGCTCTCCGGTAACGATGCCGAAGGCCCGGGCGGGAGTGGATTTGGCCAGAACGACTCCGTGGCGGGTCTTCTGGTCGCCGCCTACGATGGAAGGAACCGTTCTGAGATCCAGGGCAGAAGGGTCTTTTTTCAGCCGATAGACAGACTCCCAGCTTAAAAAAGCGGAATTTACATCAATATGAAAAATAATTCTCACAGATTCACCTTCTCTCAGGGCATGGATTTTGCTGGTTCCAGTATATCAGAATGTGTGTTCGTATGCAATCAGGAATAAATTCCGGAAAAGAAAAATAGGATAAATAATAATGTCCGGAGCCTCTGAAATCCATGACTGTCAAACGCTTTTTCCATAAATCTTTCCCGGCGCTGTCCTGCGCCCTTATCCTCCTGCTTCAGCCCTTTCCTCTCCCTGCCGCGGCCGGGGAGCAGGATAAAGATCCTGTATTAAAATTAAATGCTCAGTCGGCAGTACT
>CAJUJV010000006.1:45463-51431 GCA_910586845.1 uncultured Hungatella sp. | reverse complement strand
CCGATACGGGCAGAGTGCTCTACGGAAAAGAGGAGGACATTGTCCGCCCCATGGCCAGCACCACCAAGATCATGACCTGTATCCTGGCCCTGGAATACGGTGATCCTGAGGATGAGGTCACGGTCTCTTCCTATGCCGCGGGACAGCCCAGGGTCCATCTGGGAGCCCCGGCAGGGCGCAGGTTCCGCATGGGAGATCTTCTGTATTCTCTGATGCTGGAATCTCACAACGATACGGCGGTGATGCTGGCGGAATATGTGGCCGGAGACGTAAAAAGCTTCGCGGCCATGATGAACGACAAGGCGGCTGAACTGGGCTGTAAGAATACCTGGTTCATCATTCCCAACGGTCTGGATGCCAGGGAGATCACCGAAGAAGGAGAAGAAAAATTTCACGGCACCACTGCCGAAGATCTGGCCCGGATCATGAGTTACTGTACCTGGCAGTCTCCGAAAAGCCGGGAATTTCTGACTGTTACCAGGACACAGAACTACTATTTCACGGATCTGGACGGGAAAGGGCAGTATTCCTGTGTCAACCACAACGCGCTGCTGACCATGATGGACCAGGTCCTGTCGGGAAAGACCGGGTTTACGGGGGGAGCCGGCTACTCCTATGTGGCCTCGCTGGAAGACGAGGGGAGAAGATATGTGATTGTTCTTCTGGGCTGCGGCTGGCCTCCTCACAAGTCCTATAAATGGAGCGATGCCAGGACTCTGTTCCGGTACGGTATGGACACATATCACAAAGAGCCTTTAAGAGAGGCGCCGGATCCGGGGTTTATCCCTGTTGACGACGGAATCCCCGGAGATGGACAGACAGGTTCCGAAGCCAGAGCGGATCTGAGGGCCGGAGTCCGGACAAAAAAGGATCCCCCGGAAATTCTGCTGAAAGAGGGGGAGCAGGTACAGGTCCGCGTGGAAGTGCCCCGACGTCTCCGTGCTCCGGTCAGAAAAGGACAGCAGGTGGGGACGATCATCTACAGTGTGGGAGATACGGAAGTCTATTCCGAGCCTGTATATGTACAGCAGGAAGTAAGGAAGATCAGCCTGTCCTGGTGTCTGGAGCAGACGGTCCGGATGTTTCTTCAGTGACTTTGCAAAGGCCTTACAAAAATCTCCAAAATATACTTGAAAAATCTGAGTTTTGGAGATAAAATATAATCGGCAGAAATTTGGATTTACCAGACGATTTTTGTTAAAATTCGAACAAAGTCGTCAAACTATTTCATTTTTAATGGAGGACAGCAAAATGAGTAATTCAGCACAGACATCAGCAAGCAGCCGGATCCACATGCTGCTTGATGAGAACAGTTTTGTTGAAGTAGGCGCTTATGTAACAGCCAGAAGCACGGATTTCAACATGACAGACAAGGAAACACCTGCTGACGGTGTTGTGACCGGATATGGTACCATAGACGGCTGCCTTGTGTATGTGTACAGCCAGGATGCGTCTGTTATGGGCGGTTCCATGGGCGAAATGCACGCGAAGAAAATCTCCAGGATCTATGCTATGGCTATGAAGATGGGCGCACCGGTGGTCGGACTGATCGACTGCGCAGGTCTGAGGCTCCAGGAAGCTACAGACGCACTTCACGGCTTCGGGGAGCTGTATTATAATCAGACCATGGCTTCTGGCGTGATCCCCCAGATTTCCGCCATATTCGGCACCTGTGGCGGAGGGATGGCAGTATCCTCGGCACTGGCAGATTTCACTTTTATGGAAGAGAAGAAGGGAAAGCTGTTTGTAAATTCCCCCAATGCCATTGATAATAATTACACGGGCAAATGCGATACTGCTTCTGCCGGGTATCAGAGCAGTATGGCAGGCAATGTTGACTTTACGGGCACGGAGGAAGAGATCCTCGGCCAGATCCGCACCCTGGTGACCATCCTTCCTGCCAACAACGAAGATGATCTGTCCTATGACGAGTGCGGCGACGATCTGAACAGAGTGTGCGAAGACCTGGCAAACTGTGTGGAAGATACGGGCATTGCCCTGTCCGCCATTTCCGACGGTCATTTCTATATGGAAGTGCAGAAAGATTATGCACCGTCTATGGTGACTGCCTTTATCCGCCTCAACGGAACTACCGTAGGCTGTGTGGCCAACCGGTGTGCAGTGTACGGAGAGGATGGAGAGAAGACGGCAGAGTATGCACCTGTGCTCAATGCAAAAGGCTGCCGGAAGGCCGCCCGATTCATAGATTTCTGTGATGCGTTCAATATCCCCCTTCTGACTCTGGTTAATGTGACCGGATACAAAGCGGACAAGTGCAATGAGAAGACCATGGCCAGATCTGCAGCCAGACTCACCGGCGCCTTTGCCAACGCAACGGTACCCAAAGTAACGGTGATCATCGGACAGGCCCTGGGAACTGCCTATCTGACCATGGGCAGCAAGTCCATCGGCGCAGACATGGTTTATGCATGGCCCACAGCCTCTGTAGGCATGATGGATGCCGTGCCGGCAGTGAAGATCATGTATGCTGACGAGATCAGAAACTCCGACAACGCGGCTGCGCTGATCAACGAGAAGGCGGCCGAGTACAGAGAACTTCAGTCCAGCGCCGTGGCGGCGGCAAAGAGAGGCTATGTAGACGATATTATCGAGGCCTGCGATACCAGAAAGCGTGTGATTGCAGCATTTGAGATGTTATTCACAAAGAGAGAGGATCGTCCATCGAAGAAGCATGGCACGGTTTAAACGAGAGGTGACAGGCGTATGAAAGAAATAAAAAAACAGGTATTACTGGTACTGTCTATCATGGCATGCTTTTTTTGCCTGACAGGCTGCACCAAGGCTCAGGAGGCGCCGTCTCTGGGCGAGTCGGAGTCGCAGTCCCTGCAGATGGCTGCCCAGGCCCTCCTGACAGAGGTGATTCTCCCTATCGCGGATACCAACGGCGAGGCGGCCGTGAAGCAGTATCGCGATAATAATAACGAAGGTCTGGCGGCGGGTATGGAGAGCTATCTGGGCCTCAGGGAAGAACTGGGTGCTTTTGTCTCCGTAAACGGCGGCAGTGCAGAGGAGAATGAAGAAGGTTACACCATTGATCTTGAAGTGACCTTTCAAAAAAGAGACTGCGAATTCAGCATTAATCTGGATAAAAAGCTGGAAAAAGTCCTCTCTATGTCTTTTAATCCGGTCTACACCACCGGGGAGAATATGACCAAGGCGGCTCTGAACACACTCATGGGTATGGGGACCGTGTTTGCCGTGCTGATCTTTATCAGCTGGCTTATCAGCTGCTTCAGATATATCAGATATTTTGAAGATAAGATGAACAAAAAAACCCCGGCTCCCGTGCCGGCGGTCAACAGGGCAGTCCCCGCTCCCGCTCCTGCAGCAGAGGAGGATCTGACGGACGATCTGGAACTTGTGGCAGTGATTACCGCCGCTATCGCGGCTTCGGAAGACACTCCGGCAGACGGTCTTGTGGTGCGTTCCATCAGACGTGTTCCGGGAAGCAAATGGAAAAAAGCATAATGAATCAGGAGGATTATTATCATGAAAAATTATACGATTACGGTAAACGGTAATGTTTATGAAGTGACTGTTGAGGAAGGTATCTCCGGCGGAGCGGCATCTGCACCGAGAGCGGCAGCCCCAGCTCCCAAGGCAGCCCCTGCAGCTCCCAAGGCAGCAGCGCCCGCAGGCGCTCAGGGGTCCGTGGCAGTGACCGCTCCCATGCCCGGCAAGATCCTCGGGATCAAGGCAGAGCCCGGCAAGGCAGTGGCCAAAGGCGAGGTTATCATCATCCTGGAAGCCATGAAGATGGAGAACGAGATCGTAGCTCCCTCAGACGGAACCATCGCCAGCATCAATGTGTCTGTAGGAGATTCTGTAGAGGCAGGCGCGACCCTGGCCACTTTAAACTAGGAATTCTGCCGGAACGCAGATTCCAAATGGAGGGATTGACATGGAATATATTACAAGTACATTAGGGAATCTTCTTCAGCAGACGGCGTTTCTGAATCTGACCGGAGGCAACCTGATCATGATCGGCGTGGCCTGTGTGTTCCTTTACCTGGCCATCAAGAAAGGGTTCGAGCCTCTTTTGCTGGTTCCTATCGCCTTCGGTATGCTGCTGGTTAATATCTACCCGGATATTATGGAAGAAGGAGGACTTCTCCACTATTTCTTCTTATTAGATGAGTGGAGCATCCTGCCATCCCTGATCTTCATGGGCGTAGGCGCCATGACCGACTTCGGTCCCCTGATCGCCAACCCTAAAAGCTTCCTTCTGGGAGCGGCGGCCCAGTTCGGTATCTACAGCGCCTATTTTCTGGCTATTTTCATGGGCTTTAACGACAAGGCTGCGGCCGCCATCTCCATCATCGGAGGCGCCGACGGCCCGACTTCCATCTTCCTGGCAGGCAAGCTGGGGCAGACAGGTCTCATGGGTCCTATCGCCGTGGCAGCTTATTCCTATATGGCTCTGGTGCCCATTATCCAGCCGCCGATCATGAAGATGCTCACTACGAAGAAAGAGCGCTGTATCAAGATGGAGCAGCTGCGCCCCGTGTCCAAGCTGGAGAAGATCCTGTTCCCCATTATCGTTACCGTCGTGGTGTGTATGATCCTGCCGACTACGGCTCCTCTGGTAGGTATGCTGATGCTGGGCAACCTGTTTAAAGAATCCGGCGTGGTGGGACAGCTGGCCGAGACCGCTTCCAATGCCCTGATGTACATCGTGGTTATCCTTCTGGGAACTTCCGTAGGCGCCACCACAAGCGCCGAGGCATTCCTGAACCTGGATACCATCAAGATCGTCATACTGGGACTTGTGGCCTTTGCGGTAGGTACTGCGGCCGGTGTGCTGTTCGGCAAACTGATGTGTAAAATGACCGGCGGAAAGGTGAACCCGCTGATCGGTTCCGCAGGCGTGTCCGCGGTTCCCATGGCGGCCCGTGTATCCCAGAAAGTGGGAGCCGAGGCGGATCCTACCAACTTCCTTCTGATGCACGCCATGGGTCCCAATGTGGCAGGCGTCATCGGTACGGCAGTGGCCGCAGGTACCTTCATGGCCATCTTTGGTGTGAAGTAACAGCAAATATTAACGAGAATATCCAGGAGGTAATACAATGGCAGAGATAGAGAAGAAACCGGTTAAGATTGTGGAGACCGTCCTCCGTGACGCTCATCAGTCTTTGATTGCCACGAGGATGAGCACCGACCAGATGCTTCCCATCATCGATAAGATGGACAAGATCGGCTATTATGCGGTAGAGTGCTGGGGCGGCGCCACCTTTGACGCTTCCCTCCGTTTCCTGAAGGAGGATCCGTGGGTAAGACTGAGAAAGTTAAAAGACGGTTTTAAGAACACTAAACTGCAGATGCTGTTCCGGGGACAGAATATCCTGGGATACAACCATTACGCAGACGATGTGGTAGAGTATTTCGTACAGAAATCAGTAGCCAACGGCATCGACATTATCCGTATTTTTGACTGCCTCAACGATCTGAGAAATCTTCAGACCGCCGTAAAGGCATCCAATAAAGAAAAGGCTCATGCCCAGATTGCTCTGTGCTATACTCTGGGAGATGCCTACACCATGAATTACTGGAAAGACATTGCAAAACGTATCGAGGATATGGGTGCGGATTCTATCTGTATCAAGGATATGGCCGGTCTGCTGACCCCCTATGCGGCACAGGAACTGGTGACGGCATTAAAGAGCTCCACCAGCCTTCCCATCGACCTTCATACCCATTATACTTCCGGCGTGGCTTCCATGACCTACTTAAAGGCAGTGGAGTCCGGCTGCGATATCATCGACACGGCCATGTCTCCTCTGGCTCTGGGTACCAGCCAGCCGGCTACAGAGGTTATGGTAGAGACCTTCCGGGGCACCGCCTATGATACCGGACTTGACCAGGTGAAGCTGGCGGAGATCGCGGATTACTTCGCTCCGCTGCGGGAGCAGGCGTTGAAGAGCGGCCTTCTGAATCCCAAGGTGCTGGG
>CAJUJV010000006.1:38562-45453 GCA_910586845.1 uncultured Hungatella sp. | reverse complement strand
GCGGAGATCTTCCGGGGAACTCCCTATGACACCGGCTACGATTTAAGCTTACTGGCAGACATTGCCTCCCACTTTGCTCCCATCCGGGAAGCTGCTTTAAAGAGCGGCCTGTTAAATCCCAAGGTTCTGGGCGTCAACATCAAAACCCTTCAGTATCAGGTTCCCGGAGGCATGCTGTCCAACCTGGTTTCCCAGCTGAAGGAAGCAGGGCAGGAAGACAAATACCGGGAGGTTCTGGAGGAGATCCCCAGAGTGAGAAAAGATTTCGGCGAACCGCCTCTGGTAACTCCCTCATCCCAGATCGTAGGAACCCAGGCCGTTATGAACGTCATCGGAGGCGAGCGTTACAAGATGGTTCCCAAGGAATCCAAGAAGATCATGCTGGGCGAGTTCGGCCAGACCGTCAAGCCTTTTAATCCGGAAGTGCAGAAGAAGATCATCGGCGACGAGACTCCCATTACCTGCAGACCGGCAGATCTGATCCCGCCTCAGCTGCCTCAGTTCGAAAAAGAGTGCGCCCAGTGGAAACAGCAGGATGAGGACGTCCTCTCCTATGCCCTGTTCCCCAAGGTGGCAGAAGAATTCTTCAGATACAGAGAAGCACAGCAGACAAAAGTAGACTCCACAGCAGCCGACACTGCCAATAAGGCTTATCCGGTATAAAGACGGATACAGGCACAGACAGGGGAAAACCCTGTATTCCCATTCGGACACGCTTTTGCCCTGGTTTGTCCCGGGCAAAAGCGTGTCCTGTTGTTCCGATGAAACCTTAAAGTTTGTTAAAAATTCTTGAACCCGGTTGACATATACCCTGGAATATCCTTATAATGGCATTGATGTCTGCTTAAGGAAAAGATACAGGAGAAAAACGAATGAAAAAAAGAAAGCTCAGACAGGGCCTGGCCATAGTTCTGGCCCTGTTTATGACGATAAATTACGCCGGCAGCTACCTGGGAAGATCTCCTGTAGTCAGTATGGCTGATACAGCTGCCACGGTGAACGCCACCAGCCTTAATGTGAGAAGCGGACCGGGAACCGGCTATTCGGTTGCAGGAAAGCTGTCTTACGGCGCCTCAATCAGCGTAACAGGTGAGACTACCGGCAGTGACGGAAAAGTCTGGTATCAGGTGCGGTTTACGAAAAACGGAACTCAGGCTACGGGGTATGTCAGGTCTGATTATATAAAATTTCCCACTTCCTACCAGTCCGACAGGGATTTTGAGAGATATCTGACGAATCAGGGATTTCCGGAAAGCTATAAACCGGGGCTGCGGCAGCTTCACGCAGAATATCCCAACTGGGTGTTTACGGCCCATCATACAAATCTGGACTGGAGTGAGGTCATTGACAACGAGAGCGTGGTGGGAAGGAATCTGGTGGCAGGAAACAGCCCTACATCCTGGAAGTCCACAGAGAGCGGCGCCTATAACTGGGACACAGGCACATGGCCTTCTTTTGACAGCGGTTCCTGGGTGGCGGCATCCAGAGAGATCATCAGCTATTATATGGATCCTAGAAATTTTTTAAATGAAAAGTATGTGTTTCAGTTTTTGCGGCACAGATATAACAGCAACATCCACACCATAGACGGGATCAAGAATATGGTCCAGAACACGTTTATGGATAATTCCGTGGATGTCAGCGGAAGTCAGTCATCGAACTCGGGAGTAGTGGGACCGGGAGCCGGCGGAAACATGAGCGGCAACCTGGACGGTTCTGACACTGGTCCAGGCGTCTCCTCAGGCGGAGGCCCCGGCGGGGGAAGCGGTGATCCGGGAACGGGAAACACGGGACCGGGAACCAATAATCCCGGTACATCCACGGGAAATAACAGCGGTACGGTGCAGCCGGGAGTAAGACCGGGGGGCGGAGGGAATACTCAGAACAACGGGACTACTCAGAATACCGGCGGCTCTTCAAAACCGGGCACATCGGGCGGCAGCAATACACAGGGAAGCGGCGGTCCGGGTGTGGGAAATGCCGGTACCGGGAATACAGGAACAGGGAGCAGCGGCGTGGTACAGCCGGGAGTCAGTCCGGGCAGCGCCCATAACTCTCAGAATTCCGGCAATACAGGAACAGGAAACGTGAGGACCGAGGCTCCCACCAAAGGCAGTCACTCCGGCGTGAGCCTTCAGTCGCCATCTGCCTCTGTCAGCACAAGACAGGCTATCCGTGTGGGGACGGCAGTGGGTCCGGGGATGTCCCCGGGAGGTCCGGGGGTGGTTTCGCAGGGGGAATCTGCATACTCGGATTCCATGGCATCATATGCGGAGATCATCATGAACGCGGCTACCCGGTCAGGGGTCAATCCCTATGTGCTGACAGCCATGATCCTTCAGGAACAGGGAACTCAGGGGAGCAGAGGCGTGTCGGGAAAGGTTCCCGGTTATGAGGGATACTATAATTTCTTTAATATTGAAGCGTATAAATCCGGTTCCATGGAAGCCATTGAAAGAGGACTGTGGTATGCATCCCAGTCCGGCAGCTATGAGCGCCCATGGAACAGCGTGGACAAGGCCATCCTGGGCGGAGCCGTCTATTACGGGACCAATTATGTGAATGCAGGCCAGGATACTTTTTACCTGAAGAAATTTAATGTCCAGGGAGACAACCTGTATAAACACCAGTATATGACCAATGTCCAGGCAGCGGCCTCTGAGGGGGCGAAGCTGGAGGAGGCGTACAGCAGTCATCTGAAGCAGCAGGCTCTGGAGTTCAAGATCCCGGTTTACAAGAATATGCCGGACAGCGTCTCTCCTCTGCCCAGTCAGGACGGAAGTCCCAACAATAAGCTTTCCAGCCTCAGTGTAGACGGATTTACCCTTTCTCCGGCGTTTAGCAGAGAGACTACATCCTACAATATGGTTGTGGATCCGTCCGTATCCGTGATCAATGTCCGGGCAACGGCCCTGGATTCCAAGGCTGTGATCTCGGGAACAGGCAATGTTCAGCTCCAGAGCGGCAATCAGGATATCGCGGTCCAGGTGACGGCACAGAACGGAACCGTCTGCAGGTATGTGATCCACATAGTACGTCAGAACGGCGGTTCTCCCCAGGGTACGGGACAGTCTCCCGGCTCGGCAGGAGGCCCCGGAGTGTCTCAGGGTCCGGGGGTGACGGCAGACCCCGGCTGGACAGGAGGTCAGGGAACAACGGAAAACTCCGGGTCACAAAACACAGGTGATCCGGGCAGCGCTGCGATCGAGATTATAACCGGAGGGCCTGAACAGAGCCATGCCGGCGGCAGCGGCCACACGGGGCCCGGGGGCAGTAATGTGACCATTATTCAATAAGAAAAGAGAAACAGGAGACAGTAATGAACAGATTGAAACCATTCCTAAAGGGAGTCGCTGCTGCGGCTGTCATGAGTGCGGCCATAAGCTTTCAGGCGTTTGCGGCCAGGATCGCATTTTCGGATCCCTCGGCAGAAGCGGGAAGCGAAGTGGCAGTCAGCATGAAGATCACAGCCGGAGAAAATGAGTCGATCAACAGCTCCAATGTGATGCTGTCCTATGATCCTCAGTCCCTGCAGTTTATCGAAGGAACAGGAGCCACCGGCGACGCTGGTTCTATCAGGGTAGTCGGGGAGGCTCAGGGAGCCAATTCCACCGAACTGGTTTTTAGCCTTAAGTTCAAAGCACTGAAACCAGGAACCACGAAGATCTCTGTCAGTACTCAGGAGATTTATAACAGAGACGGCGGACTTGTCAATGTAGATCAGGAGGGAAGTTCTTCCATAACCATCACCGGCGAGGCGGTGGCAGGGGGAGGAGCGGCACTGGCAGGCCTGCAGATCTCTCCGGGTGTTCTGTCTCCGGCATTTTCCCCGGATATCGACAGTTATACGGCTTCGGTAGGAGGGGATGTGGATTCCATCACCGTGGATGCTTCGGCTGCCGACGGCGGAGCTTCCGTATCCGTATCGGGGAACGAGGGTCTGCAGCTGGGCGCCAACGAGATCATCTGTACGGTAACCTCGGCAGACGGTCAGACCAGAATCTACCGGATTCAGGTTACAAAGACAGAGGGAAATCCCGATGAGGCCGCTCCCGCGGCTCAGGTAGTCCTGAGAACCTACGAGAGAAATGTCACTGTGCTGTCGGCGGAGGAAGGTATCCAGGCTCCTGAAGGCTTTATCCAGTGCTCCGTGAAGATTGACGGTCAGGCCGTGCGGGGCTGGATCCAGGAATCTCAGAACGGTTCCGGACAGCAGGCGGAATACTGTATCTTCTATGCCATGAACGAAGAGGGACAGAAAGGGTTTTACCGTTATGATCTGACAGAAAAGACTCTGCAGAGATATTTCCGGGATGATACAGCAGGCGGTGAATTTGAAGAGAAATATAATGCCACGGCTCAGGATTACAATGCACTGCTCCGGGATTATGAGATTCGTTTCTGGATCATCCTGGGTCTCATCGGCCTTTCCGTGGTTCTGCTGGTCGTGATCATTGTCCTTGTGGCCACCAGAGGTCAGAAAGATGACTTTATCGAGCGGCGGGAAGATGATGATGAGGAACAGTGGGAAGCAGAGAAAAAGACCAGGCGGTCCAAGCTGAGCAGAGAAGAAAAATATCTGAGAGGTCTGGAAGAAGAGGAAGAAGAGGCAGAGCGGGAAGAAGACCTTGCCTTTATCCGGAAAGTGCAGTCGGGAAGAGGGAATATGGCCGCCGGCGGAGGCGCAGCCAGAGGACAGACAGGCCAGCCCGGCAGCCGTATGGGTGGTTCTTCCGGCTCAGGTTCCCGTCAGACTCAGCCCGGCGGTTCGGGACGGATACCGTCAGGCCAGGCCCGCGGCGGTCAGGCCGGAACAACGGGAGGCAGCGCCAGAGGAGGCCAGGCGGGAACAGGTGCCAGGCCAGGCCAGCCAGGCTCCGTGCCGAGAGGCGTTCAGCCCGGCGGGGCAGGCGCAGGGAGCCGTCCGGCTGATTCATCCAACAGAGCAGGACAGACAGATGATGATTTTGAAGTGATTGATTTAGAGTAGCCTGAGGGTAGGAACCGGCCATGAGGCCGGTTTCCTTATGTCATGGAAAGGCCTGTGTCCTTCCAGAGATTCCATCTTGACGAAACGAGCAAAGTGTTATAAGATTACTATAACAGTTATAACGAAAGATGGTGAACATATGATTTTAAGTATTGATTTTAACAGTGATGAAGCACTCTATATCCAGCTTCGAAATCAGATTATCATCGGTATCGCAACGGGCAGGATCCGGGAAGGAGATTCTCTTCCGTCGGTGCGCCAGCTGGCGGATAATATCAGTATTAACATGCATACAGTAAATAAGGCCTATTCTGTCCTGAAGCAGGAGGGCTTTGTAAAGCTTGACCGGCGCAAAGGCGCCGTGGTATCTCTGGATGTGAACAAGCAGAGGGTCCTGGAGGAGATGAAAGAAGAGATCGCCGTGGCCATGGCCAAGGGGATCTGCAAGGGCATCAGGCGGGAAGAGGTTCATCGGCTGGTAGACGAGATCTATGAACTGTTTGCCAACTGGGGGGAGAACGTATAAGAGAGGGAGGATTGCCATGTTGTGTGAGAGATGTAAGATCCGCGAAGCCAATATCCAGTACACGGAAGTGATCAATGGAGTCCGGACAGAGCATAATTTCTGCGCTCAGTGCGCCAAGGAGCTGGATTTCGGTCAGTATTCCGCCATATTTGACGGAGAATTTCCCCTGGCCCAGCTTCTGTCAGGCCTGCTGGGAGGGGAGGTCCCGGTTCAGAAAAAGGGACGGCTGCAGCAGGTTACCTGTCCCACCTGCGGCACCACATATGAGGAATTTGTCAATAACAGCTGTTTCGGATGCGCGGACTGCTACGGGGTCTTTGACCTTCTGATCCATGATAATATCAGACAGCTTCAGGGCAATGACAGTCATAAGGGAAAGCGCCCGGCTTATCAGGGGACCCTGGATGAACTGGCAGAGAAAGAAGGAGGAACAGAAGAAGATCAGGGGAGCCGGCCTCCGGAGGAGGAGATCCGACTGTGGGAGCGGAGACTGAAGGAAGCTCTCAGACTGGAAGAATATGAAACTGCGGCTCTGTGCCGCGACAAAATAAAAGAACTGAAAGAAGGGAAGGAAGCCGATGCTTAAGTGGTTTGAACAGACGGAACAGGAGAACAGCAACATCGTGTGCAGCAAGATCCGTCTGGCCCGCAATCTGTCAGAATATGTGTTTCCGTCCAAATTATCCCCGGAGGAGAGCAAAGAGATGCTGGCCAGACTGAAAGAAGGGCTCCGGGATCTGGGAGATCTGGATGGCAGGGACTATGAGACAGCCGGTCTGGATGAGTTAAGCGAGCTGGACCGCCGTGCCCTGAGGGAGAGGAGGGTTCTCAGCTCTTCTATTTTGGAGAAGAAGGCTCCCATGTCCATCCTCATTACCAGGGAGGAAGATATCAGCCTGGTGCTCAACGGGATGGATCATATCAGGATCCAGGTACTGTCTTCCGGTCTCCATCTGACAGAGGCGTGGAAGACAGCAGACAGGATCGATGATTATGTTAATGCCAGATTTGCCTACGCTTTTGATGAGAAGTACGGATATCTGACCTCATTCCCCACCAATGTGGGCACGGGACTGAGGGCCACGGCCGTGGTACACCTGCCCAGCCTTTCCATGGGCAAGAAATTTCCGGCCATGCTCAACGATATGGGCAGGTTCGGTGTGTGTATCCGGGGCGTCTACGGAGAGGGGCGGGAGAATTACGGCGCTCTCTATGAGATATCCAATCAGAAAACTATGGGAAGGACAGAGAAGGAACTGACGGATCTGGTGAACAAGGTGGCTCTTCAGCTTAATGATCAGGAAAATCAGATTCGGGACATGAGTCTGAAAAGCCATCGGCTGGAGAGGGAAGACGAGATCTACAAATCCTACGG
>CAJUJV010000006.1:20998-38552 GCA_910586845.1 uncultured Hungatella sp. | reverse complement strand
TGAAATATGCCAGAAGGCTGACTATGAAGGATGCCATGACGTTTTTGTCCCAGCTGATGGCAGGAGTCTGTGACGGACTGATCAGGATGGAGGAACCATGTCCCGTCTTCCGTCTCATGCTGGGCATCCAGACAGCGAATCTGCAGAAGCTGTCCGAGCGCCCTCTGGATAAAACGGAGCTGGATATGGCCAGAGCGGCGTATTTGAGAAGCGAACTTCCGGAGCTTGCGGCCGTATGACACAAACCCCTGAAGGGTACCATGAAAGGAGAACATGTATTATGATAGATCGATTTACTGCCAAGGCCAGAGAGGCCATCGGGCTGGCGGTAGATGCGGCCGAGTCTTTGGGCCATACCTATGTGGGAACAGAGCATCTGCTGATCGGCCTTCTGCAGGAGGGAACCGGGGTGGCCGCCCGGGTTCTGGATGAATGCGGAGTAAAGGTAGAGAAGGTGATGGAGCTGGTGAAACAGCTGATCACGCCTAACCAGGCTGTGCGCACGGTGGAACAGAACACCTACACTCCAAGTGCCAAGAGAGTGATCGAGAACAGCTACAGGGAGGCAGTGAGATTTAAGGCACCTCTCATCGGTACAGAGCACATGCTGATCGCCATGATCCGGGAAAATGACTGCGTGGCTTCCAGACTGCTGAACACCATGGGCGTCAGCATCCAGAGACTGTATGTGGATCTGCTGGCCGCCATGGGAGAAGACGTTCCTTCAGGCAGGGAGGAGTTTCAGGCAGGCAGGAATTCCAGAGGGAAGGCGGCTACTCAGACTCTCGACAATTACAGCAGGGACCTGACGGCTCTGGCAGGAGAGGGGAAGCTGGACCCGGTCATCGGGCGGGAGCAGGAGATCCAGAGAGTGATCCAGATTTTAAGCCGCCGGACCAAGAACAATCCCTGTCTCATAGGAGAACCGGGAGTGGGAAAGACCGCCGTAGTGGAAGGCCTGGCTCAGATGATAGCCGAGGGCAATGTGCCGGAAACCATCGCGAAGAAAAGAGTCATGACTCTGGACCTGTCCGGCATGGTGGCAGGGTCCAAGTACAGGGGAGAATTTGAGGAGCGGATCAAGCGGGTCCTGGCGGAGGTTATAGAAGACGGAGAGGTCCTTCTGTTTATCGACGAGATCCATACCATTATCGGCGCAGGGGGAGCGGAGGGAGCCATCGATGCCTCCAATATCTTAAAACCGTCCCTGGCCAGAGGAGAGGTTCAGCTGATCGGGGCTACCACCATCGAGGAATACCGCAAATATATTGAGAAAGATTCCGCGTTGGAGCGTCGTTTCCAGCCCGTGACCGTGGAAGAGCCTTCGGAGGAGGAGACTTATGAGATTTTGAAAGGGCTCAGGTGCCGCTATGAAGACCACCACAGAGTCCGGATTACCGACGAGGCTCTGAAAGCGGCAGTAAAGATGTCCGCCAGATACATCAACGACCGTTTCCTTCCGGATAAAGCCATCGACCTGATCGATGAGGCTTCCTCCAAGCTGAGACTTACCAGTTTTGTGGAGCCGGCCCAGATCAAAGAGCTGGAGCAGGAGATCGAGGCCCTGGAGCGGCAGAAGGAAGCCGCCATCAAGGCGGAAGCCTACGAGAAAGCAGGAGACATTAAGAAAAAGCAGCAGAAGAGACGGGAAAAGATCGAGAAAGTCCGGGATAAATGGCAGAAGGAGAAGACCAGCCGCAGACTGGTGGTAGGTGAGAACGAGATCGCGGACGTGGTGTCGGGCTGGACCAAGATCCCGGTGAAAAAGCTGGAGGAGGAAGAGTCGGAACGCCTTAAAAAGCTGGAGTCCATTCTCCACGAGAGAGTCGTGGGACAGGACGAGGCCGTGACGGCCGTGGCCAGAGCCATCCGCCGCGGCCGGGTAGGGCTGAAAGATCCCAAACGGCCTATCGGTTCCTTCCTGTTTCTGGGGCCCACAGGCGTGGGAAAGACAGAGCTGTGCAAGGCTCTGGCGGAAGCTATGTTCGGCACGGAGAACGCACTGATCCGGGTGGACATGTCCGAATATATGGAGAAACACAGCGTCTCCAAGATGATCGGTTCTCCGCCGGGATATGTAGGATACGATGAGGGGGGACAGCTGAGCGAAAAGGTCCGCAGAAATCCCTATTCGGTCATCCTGTTCGACGAGATCGAGAAGGCTCATCCCGATGTATTCAATATTCTGCTTCAGGTTCTGGATGACGGACATATCACCGATGCCCAGGGGAGGAAGATCAATTTTAAAAATACCATTCTCATCATGACTTCCAATGCGGGGGCCGAGAACATCATATCGCCCAAACGTCTGGGCTTCGTGTCTGTTGACGACGAGCAGGAAAATTACCGTTTCATGAAAGAACGGGTCATGGAGGAAGTGAAGAGGATCTTCAAGCCCGAATTTATCAACCGTATCGATGAAGTGATGGTATTCCATCCTCTCAGCAAGGAGAACATGAAGGAGATCGTCGCCATTATGCTGGACACCATCAGCAGACGGACCCGCCAGCAGATGAACATCTCCATCCGCATGACAGAGGAAGGAAGAGAATATCTGATCGAGAAGGGATACGATCCCAAGTACGGCGCCCGCCCTCTGCGCCGGACGATCCAGAGTCTGGTGGAGGACAAACTGGCAGAGCAGATCCTGGACGGGGCGGTAAAAGAAGGCGACGACGTGGAAGTGACCAGAGGAGAAGAGGGACTGGTCTTCCGGACAGAGATCCTGCAAAAGCAGTAAAAACAGACTACCCATTTGGAGAACTTTCGTGTATACTGATTACAGGGAGCAGAGCTCCCGCCATGACAAAAAGAAACATAGGTAAAATACCAGGAGGGAAAAATCATGTCGGTTATTGAAGAATTGATCCGTTCCGAAGCCGACGGAACCATCAGTTTCGGCAACTACAAATTGGCCAAAAAGGCGAAACTGGATAATTTCGAGCACCAGGCGGACCTGTATAAGGTAAAAACCTGTCACGAGATTACCAAACTTGAGAGAAACGGCATGTTTGTGTATGAATCGGTTCCGGGAACCGCGGTCTCCGGCTTTACTGCCGCGGACTGGGGGGTCGAGTTTAAGGTAGAGGGAGACAAAGATGCCCAGATCACCGTACAGCTGGAAGACGACACGGAGTATGAAGTGCTGGTGGACGGCGTGCCGGCAGGAGATATGGCTACGAATATGAGCGGTAAGATGAATGTGAGCGTGGAGCTGAGCGAAGGCGCTGCAGTAGGTGTCAGGATCGAAAAAAGATAACATGTTTGCGGGGGGCCGGGAAACCAGTCCCCCTTTTTGCCGCCGGCACGGCCTGGCGGCGGGAGATGGAGGAAACTATGGCAAAAGCAAAAACAACGGCGTTTTTCTGCAGAGAGTGCGGGTATGAGTCCGCCAAATGGGCCGGCCAGTGTCCGGCCTGCAAGGAGTGGAATACCATGGTGGAGGAGCCCACAGGCCCCCGGACATCCCAGACCGGGACCGCCAGAAGGCCTCCGCTTATAAAAGCCAGGCCGGCCCTTCTGTCGGAGATCTCCGTGGAGGAGAAAGACCGGGTGACCACCGGGTATCAGGAGCTGGACCGGGTTCTGGGGGGCGGAGTGGTCTCCGGTTCCCTGGTCCTGGTAGGAGGCGATCCGGGCATCGGCAAGTCCACACTGCTTCTGCAGGTATGCCGCAATCTGGCAGCCGCAGGCCAGAAGGTCCTGTATATCTCAGGGGAGGAGTCCTTAAAGCAGATCAAGCTTCGGGCCAACCGCATCGGCCAGATGACGGGGGAACTGAAATTCCTGTGCGAGACCAGTCTGGACCATATCCAGCAGGTCCTTTCCCAGGAGAAACCGGACATTGTGATTATCGATTCTATCCAGACCATGTACAGGGAGGAGATCGCTTCGGCTCCGGGAAGCGTCAGTCAGGTGAGAGAGTCTACCAATCTTCTGATGCAGATCGCCAAGGGAGAAGGGATCACCATCTTCATCGTAGGCCATGTGACAAAGGAGGGAGTGGTGGCAGGCCCCAGGGTTCTGGAACACATGGTGGATACGGTCCTCTACTTCGAAGGAGACCGCCATGCCTCCTACCGGATCCTGAGAGGAGTGAAGAACCGTTTCGGCTCCACCAATGAGATCGGAGTCTTTGAGATGAGAGAGCAGGGGCTGGCGGAGGTGGAGAATCCGTCGGAATTTATGCTGGATGGCAGGCCGGAGGGAGCCTCCGGAGCCGTGGTGGCCTGCGCCATGGAAGGTACGAGACCCATGCTTTTAGAGGTGCAGGCTCTGGTGACTCAGTCTAATCTGGGAATCCCCAGAAGGACGGCGGCGGGAACCGACCACAACCGGGTTAATCTTCTCATGGCTGTACTGGAGAAACGGTGCCACTATGAGATGTCCCGGTATGATGCCTATGTGAACATCGCAGGCGGGATGAAGATGAATGAGCCGGCTCTGGACCTGTCCATCATCATGGCTCTGGTGTCCAGTCTGAAGGACCGGCCTGTGGATGAAAAGACCGTGGTGTTCGGCGAAGTAGGGCTGTCCGGGGAGGTCCGGGCCGTATCTATGGCAGAGCAGAGGGTCAATGAGGCGATGAAGCTGGGATTTGAGGCCTGTATCCTTCCGCAGATCTGTCTGGATAAAATGAAAAGCACAGATAAGATCAGGCTTGTGGGGGTAAGGAATGTGAGGGAGGCCATAGGGTATCTGTGATCCGGGAGCAGCTGCAGGTTCCGAAAGCCTGAATCCGGTAAAAGGGATTGACATATATAGATAATCTATATATAATATAGAATATCATATTGAGAAGGAGGGATTCTGTTGGCATCGGACAAGAATCAGCTATCCGGCAACACGGCTATGCTGCTCCTGCAGCTTTTGTCGGAGAGAGACATGTACGGCTATGAGATGATAGAGGCTCTGCAGCAGAGATCGAACCATGTGTTTGAACTGAAAGCAGGAACGCTCTATCCGCTGCTCCACGGGATGGAAGCCAGAGATCAGCTGGTGTCCTACGAGAAGGAGACAGGCGGGAAGATCCGCAGATACTATCAGATCACGGGGGAAGGACGCAGAGAGCTGAGGAGGAAAAAGGAAGAGTGGGAGGCCTATGAGAAGGCAGTCTGTCAGGTGATGGGAGGGGAGATCTATGGAAATGGATAAGTATCTGGAGATCCTGTCCGCACAGATCAGGAACAGCCGGGCCAGGGCCATGGCGGTGAAGGAGATCAGGGATCACATCGAAGACCAGACTCAGATGTATGAAAGCCGGGGCATGACCAGAGAAGAGGCCCGAAGGGAAGCAGTGCGTCAGATGGGAGATCCGGTGGAGACAGGAGAGGGACTGGACCGGATCCACCGCCCGGACATGGACTGGAAGCTTCTGGGATGGATCGCGGCTTTCAGCATCCTGGGCCTGATTATCCAGTATGTCTGTTTTTACGGGCTTAAGGATATGGCCGGCAGCAGTGAGGGAGCTTTTATCAGGCAGTGTATCTACACGGCCGCCGGGCTGGCGCTTATGACGGGAGTGTGTCTGTGCGATTACAGTATCCTGGGAAATTATGGAGACCTTATGGGCGTGTGCTTTCTGGGAGGAATCGTGGTCATCTGCAGTCTGGATATTTTTCCCAGGGAAAACGGAGCATACGGCTATCTGAAATATATGATGTATCTCTTCGTACCGGTTTACGGCGGCATCCTGTGGAGGAGAAGAGGCAGGGGATACAGAGGCATCGCAGCGGGATTTTTATGGATCGCTGCAGCTTTTATCACAGGGACAAAGTTTGTCGGCGGAGGATTCAGCATCACGGCCAATGCGGTGGCGGCATGCGGAGTCATGCTTCTCATGGCTCTGTGGAAAGACTGGTTCGGCGTGTCCAGGAGAGCAGGGCTGATTATGGCGCCGGTGCTGGTCGGGGGAGCGTGTCTTCTGCTTCTTTCCGGGCTCCGGTCCTATCAGATAAGAAGGCTTAAAGTGCTGTTTTATCCCGAGGCTTATGCCAATGAAGCCGGATATTTTACATACAACATCCGAAAAATCATATCGGTTCTGTCCATGAACAGGAATACATACGGAGTATTGGGGCAGAAAGGGCTCCTGGAGTTCTGGAACCATTGCGGGATCCCGGGAGGGTACATGCTGCTTCAGTCCGCCATCATCCTGGGTCTGGGCAAGACCATGGTACTGTGCGGTATATACGGAGCATTTTTCTTTTACCTGTTTTCCATGGCCATCCGGGAGAAAAACAGCCTGGGCCGACTGACAGGTATCGGATGTGCCGCGGTCCTGGCAGCGGAGACAGTCCAGAATATACTGTACAATGCAGGGATCGGACTGACCTATTCCGGGGGAATCCCGTTTCTGTCCTATGGAGGGATCCATACCATGGTGATCTATGTTATCCTGGGAATCCTTCTCAGTATTTACCGTTATCGGAGGCTGGTGTGGGACAGTGGGGCGCAGGAGCATGGAAAAGAAGGGAAAAGACAGGGAATACAGATCGGAGCTTATGTGATCCGGGTGGAGAAGCGGGAAAGTCATCTTCAGCCCTGAGCGGGCCTGTGCAATGAAGGCAGGGGAGGTTTTTTCCCCTGCCGGGGCCGCTTTCGCGATCATATTCTTCCGGGCCCCGCGAACATACAAAAAAATATCTCATGAACGGATCATGAGATATCTTTTCCGACCAGGGGAAGAGGGGCTCGAACCCCCATCTACGGTTTTGGAGACCGCTGCTCTACCATTGAACTATTCCCCTTTATATGGCTTGTCTGTCACACGCAAGAAATAGTATACTACAGATGGGACGGGATGTCAACTTTTTTTTGGCTTGTTTTTTGCCTGCCTTTGTTATTGAAAAAACTTGACAACAGATTGCCGGCCGGATACAATGGTATGATCATGATCTTCTGCGATGCAGAGGTTTCCATTGCTGTAAGCAAGAGGTCGGACCGTATAAAACAGGCAATCATTTTTGCTGTGGATTAAGAAATGATTTAAACAATAAGAGACAAAAGATCCCGGCGGCAGATGCCGGGACTTTTTATGGGCAGGCCCCCGAAAGGAGTATTGCCGCCTGTCAGCGGCACGGGGGCCACGCGACGGGTAGGGAAAAAGCCTCCCTTACTCGATTGTACACGGGGGCGGAGTGGAGTATGCCGCTAAAGCGGCCCGCCCCCGGCACGGCGAGTAGGGGAAAAGTCTTCCCTACTCGATTGGGGATCAGGGTAATGGAGAATATAGCAGGTGAGAAAGAACGGATCCGAAGAGAGATCCTGGAAAGAAGAAAAGGGCTGTCCCGGCAGTACTGCCGGCGGGCGGACCAGATGATTCTGGAAAAACTCCTGGGAAGTGCTGTCTATAAAAGGGCAGAGGCGGTGTTCGTATATGTGAGCAGGGCCGGGGAGGTTGATACCAGAGAACTGATCAGAAAGATTCTGGCGGATGGAAAGACGGCGGCTGCCCCCAGATGTACGAATAAGGGGATTATGAAAGCCTATGGCATCATGGGATTCGAAGATCTGGAAAAAGGTGCTTACGGCATATGGGAGCCGGGAAAATACTGTCCGGAGATCCGGCCGGAGGACATAGACCTGGCGGTAGTACCCTGTCTGACCTGCAGTCATGACGGAAGGCGGCTGGGATACGGGGGAGGCTATTATGACAGGTATCTTCCGCTCTCACCTGCTTTTCGTGCGGCGCTGTGCAGGGAGAGGCTGATCTGCGCCGGGCTCCCTGTGGAGGCGACAGACTGTCTTATGAATCTGGTGATCACAGAGGAGGGAAGCTGGCCGGGGCAGGCACCAGAAAACGGGATTTTTACCAAAATTCAGCAGTGATATCTGCTCAGGATCGGAAAACAGCTGAAAAAATCAGCATGTTTCCGGTCATCCTGAAAAATCATAAGGATTGTTTTGCATAAAAACAGGCGGTTTTAAGAAATCAGGAGACAGTGTTTTGCACAAGAAAAGGGAATCAATTCCTCCGGATGCAAAATTTGACATCTTTCCGGAAAGATGGTATAACACAGCTATCAGCAAAATTGTTTGCTGTGCGTCATAATAATAAGGAGTTGAAAACTATGAAACAGAGAAGAATATTATTACCTACTATCGAAGATGCAAAAGAGTTTGTAGCAGCCGCCTCCAAATGTGATTTTGATATTGATATTTACTATAACCGCATTATAATTGACGCAAAATCCATTTTGGGAGTGTTGAGCCTGGATCTGAAGAGGGTTCTGACTGTAGAGTTCGATGGAGAGAATGAAGAATTTGAAGCTTTGTTAGAGAAGAGAGCCGCCGGTAAGCGTACTGCGGCATAGAGACAGAAAAAGATATCAGTACAAAAAGCAGGGAGCAGCCGCCGCGCATCGGAAGGCAGGCTCCCTGCTTTTTGTTCTATAGGAAAAGCACCTTGCATCCCGGCAGAGAAGCCGATATAATAGAACCAGTGTTCTGATTTCGGGACAGAGCTACGGGAGAGAAGCCGGTGAGAGGAGGCAGTAGATATGACAGAAGATGAGAAAGACGTGGTCCGAACCATCGAGATCTCGGTCCGCAATCTGGTAGAGTTTGTCCTCCAGAGCGGTGATCTGGATAACCGCAGGCTGGCCGCCTCCTCAAAGAATGCCATGGAAGCCGGAAGCCGGATCCACCGGAAGATCCAGAGATCCATGGGAAGTTCCTACCGGGCGGAGGTGACTCTGAAGCATGTGGTGGATGAGGGGGAGTTTTGCATCGCCGTTGAAGGCCGTGCCGACGGGATCATCACAGAACCGTCAGGAGTCACCATCGACGAGATCAAAGGAGTCTATATGGACCTGGGGCGTCTCGCGGAGCCGGTGGAGATTCATCTGGCTCAGGCCAGGTGTTACGGATATATATACTGCCATGACCATAATCTTCCCGGAGCCGTGATTCAGGTAACCTACTGTAATCTGGAGACGGAGGAGATACGAAGATTTCAGAAAGACCAGTCTTTTGAAGAGCTGGAAACCTGGTTTCAGGGACTTATCCACGAGTATGTGAAATGGGCCAGGTATCTGTATGAGCACGGTCTGCGCAGGGACCGGTCCCTGAGAGAACTGCCTTTCCCCTATCCTTACAGGGAAGGACAGAAGGAGCTGGCAGTGTCGGTCTATCGGTCCATTGCCAGAAAGCACAGTCTGTTTATCCAGGCGCCTACCGGAGTGGGAAAGACTCTCTCTGTCGTGTATCCTGGGCTGAAGGCCATGGGGGAAGGCCATGTGGAGAAACTCTTTTATCTCACGGCCAAGACCATTACCCGCAGTGTGGCCGAAGAGACTTTTGCCGTCTTAAGGGACAGGGGGATGTATCTGAGGACCGTGACCATAACGGCCAGGGATAAGGTGTGTTTTCTGGATACGCCCCAGTGCAACCCGGATGCCTGTCCCTATGCCAAAGGCCATTATGACCGGGTAAACGATGCGGTCTATGACATCATCCACCGGGAATTCGGCATTACCAGAGATACGGTGATCCGGTATGCCAGGGAATATCAGGTGTGCCCTTTTGAGTTCTGCCTGGATATCAGCAACTGGGTGGATGGCATCATCTGTGATTATAATTATGTATTTGACCCCAATGCCAGGCTGAGAAGGTATTTTTCCGAAGGCATGGCAGGGGAGTATCTGTTTCTGGTGGACGAGGCTCACAACCTGGTGTCCAGAGGCAGAGAGATGTACAGCGCGGTTCTCATAAAAGAAGACGTGCTGACCGTGAAAAAGGTGATGAAGGGAAAAGCACCGAAGGTGTCCAGGCTTCTGGACCGGTGCAACAAACAGCTTCTGGAGATGAAGCGGGAGAGTGAAGGTTACGTCATCCACGAGAGCATCAATCATGTCATGTCTACGGTCATGTCCCTCTTCGGTGAGCTGGAGACCTATATGGACGAACATCGGGAATTCGAGGACAGGGATCTGGTGCTGGATCTTTATTTTCAGCTCAGAGATTTTATCAGTACATTCGAGGGGATGGACGAGGCCTACCGGATTTACTCGGAGCTGCTGCCGGACGGCCGTTTTATGGTAAAACTGTTCTGCATGAATCCGGCGGCTCATCTGAAGGAGTGTATGGACAGGGGAAGGGCCACTATATTTTTTTCGGCCACCCTTCTGCCGGTACTCTACTATAAAGAACTGCTCAGCGGCAACCGGGACGACTACGCGGTCTACGCCCATTCCCCGTTTCCGCGGAAGAACCGGCTGCTTCTGGTGGCAAAAGATGTGAGCAGCCGTTATACCAGAAGGAACCGGAGAGAATATGAGAAAGTGTTCGCCTATATCCTGGAGGTGGCAGGACAGAAAAAAGGGAATTATATGGTATTTTTTCCCTCCTACCAGTATATGAGCCGGGTGTCGGAGCTGTGGGAGGAGAGGGGAGAAGAACTGGAGAGAAGAGGATTTTGCCTTCTCATCCAGAACAGCCGCATGGATGAGGCGGAGAAAGAAGCCTTTCTTGAGACCTTTGAGAGGGATGGAAAGGAGACTCTGGTGGCTTTCTGCGTCATGGGAGGGATTTTTTCCGAGGGCATCGATCTGAAAGAAGACCGCCTCATCGGAGTCATGGTAGTGGGAACAGGGCTGCCTATGGTGTGTACGGAGCAGGAGATTCTGAAAGGATATTTTGACGAAAAGAAGGGACAGGGGTTTGATTATGCCTATCAATATCCGGGTATGAATAAGGTGATGCAGGCAGCGGGCCGGGTGATCCGCACCATGGAGGACAAGGGCGTCATTTTGCTTATGGATGACCGGTTTTTGCGGGAAGAGTACCAGATTCTCTTTCCAAGGGAATGGTGGCCTTACGAGATCACAGACAGAAATCATGTGGCACAGACCGTGGGGATGTTCTGGGAGAAGGCATAAGCTCTGCAAATGTCCGGTTTACGGATCAGGGGAAAGATGGTATAGTTATAGAAAGATAAAGATGTGCGAGGGAAGCTGCGCCTGCAGGGCCGCCGCATCCATGATTTTTTAAGTCATGGATGCGGCGGTCCTAATTTGTCTTCTGTGTGGTTATTGAGATTCGTAGCTTACCTCCATATTTACCCTTCCGCTCTTTCCCCTGAGATATCCGAAGAGAAGAGCAGCCGCACATACACAGAGATTGACGGCCATCTTGGGCCAGGTCATGGTGCGCAGGCTCATATATGCTCCGAAAATACTTGCCAGTGTGCCGGCGACGGTCCAGAACCAGAGCACGCCGGCGGAAGTATGCCAGCGGGAGCGGTTCCATTCATCGGGGATGACCCGGGGAAGCCGGAATACGAAAAGGGCCAGCAGTACATCCAGAATGTTGGAGGCAAAGACAGCAGTGCCTGATATGGTGTTCATATTGAAGCCGAAAACCAGCGGGAGCAGTCCGACCAGATAGAAAAACAGGATCAGTTTGTGGGGAGTCTTAAATCGGCTGTTAACGGCCCCCATTTTTTGGGGAAGCCATCCGTCTACACAGCCCTGAAGCAGGGGTTTGGTGCACCAGCCCATCTGAGCGTTGAGAGTGGTCATGAGAGCAAACATGGCGCCGCCGATGAGGAAGAACACATACAGAGGTCCGGGCAGGATCTCGGCGGCGACCAGGGAAAGGGGCTGTCCCTGAACCATATGGATAGGGAGTACTCCGGTGGCAACCACCGCCATAAAAGCATAGAAGACGGCAACCACAACGGTTGAGAGGATGATAACAAAGGGCATGTCTTTTGTGGGATTCTTTGCCTCGGCAGAGAAATTGATGATATTTTGAGCACCGCCGCAGGCAAATGTAAGGATGGCAGCCGCGCTGCCCAGTCCCAGCGGTCCGTCTGTGAGAAATCCCTGGGGCTGTACATAGGCTGAAAAATCTACCCGGAAGATACCGAATGCGGTGAAGACGGCCAGGGCCAGCATAAGACATACGACAAGAATCTGCTGGACGATGGAGGCGTTTTTCACTCCGACGATATTGACGGCCGCCACAAGAGTGAGGACTATGACGGCTACGAGGCGGACATTGATTCCTTCTACGGCCTGTCCAAAATATTCGCCGATAGTCAATGCGTACATAGAAAGGGAGATGTTGCTTAAAACATGGATGATCAGATAGGCTCCTGCCAGCATTTTAGTGGAGAGAAGGGCAATATAGGTGTAACTGCCGCCTCTCATGCGGACTGTTCCCAGAACAAACAGCCTGGGGGCCAGTTTCAGCAGGGTGATGACGGCTGCAATGGCAAAGGCTATACTGGCAGAACGTCCTGTCAGACCGATGGCCTGGGGAAGAAGAGAGAAGATGCCTGCACCGATGATCTGTCCCACGGCGATGGCGAAGAAATCCTTCTTTCCGAGAACACGGTCAAGATCTCTGGTACTTGTCAATGTTTTCGATTCACTCATAAGAACCCTCCTGTATTGTTGTTATGTCTGAGAAGCCAGGACCAGCCCGTCAACTGCTTTTTTCACCCACAGAGGCGAGGTGGCCAGGTTCAGGCGGATAAAACCGTTTCCTCCGGCTCCGAACCACTGGCCGTAATCTACTGCCAGGCGGGCTTTTTCCTGGACAAAGTGTTTCATGCCGTTTTCGTCTGCTTTCCCCAGATATCCGCTCAGGTCAAGCCATGCCAGATAGGTGCCTTCCAAAGGAGAGAGAACTGCCAGAGGAAGTTCGTTCTGAATTCGATTGCGGATATATTCATAGTTGTCACGGATAACAGAGAGAACCGTATCCAGCCATTGACGGCCGTAGGTGTAGGCGGCCTCCACCGCATAGTAGCCCAGCATGTTGCCGGTATCCTCATGGAGGTTTAAGACCAGGGCGTCAAATTTTTTCCGCAGAGTCTCTCCCGGTATGATGACGAAGGAGTTTTTCATCCCGGCCAGGTTAAAGGTTTTGGATGCAGAGGTCAGGGTGATGATGAGGTCAGAATACCCGCCGTTTTTAACTGTGGCTGTGGGAATATGGGGGCGGCTGCCGATGATCAGGTCGTGGTGGATCTCATCGCTGATCACAGTTACATGATGAGCCTTGCAGATGGCAAGCATGGTTTCCAGTTCTTCTTCTGTCCAGACACGGCCTACGGGGTTGTGAGGGCTGCAAAGAATAAAGACCTTTACCTTATTGTCCACAATCTTTTTTTCAAAATCCTGAAAATCAATGGTATAGACTCCCTTAGTATTGACCAATTCACTGTAAATGAGCCGACGGCCTGTATCCTCGACGGCATGGTGAAAAGGGTAATATACGGGCATATGGATGATGACGGCATCTCCCGGATTGGTGAGCATATGTATGCACCAGAATATTCCGGTGACGACTCCGGGTGCGAACCGGATCCAGTCACGGTTTACATCCCACCCGTGCCTCTCTTTCTCCCACCGGATAAAAGAGCGATAGTATCCGTCAGGGGTGAGCGAGTATCCATAGATACCGAAATCTGTTTTTTTTCTCAGCGCCCTTGTCACTTCTTCCGGCGCCTTAAAATCCATGTCGGCAACCCACATGGAGATCAGGTCGGGATCCCCGTACTTGGAGGAAAGGATATCCCATTTGGAACAGGTGGTGCCGCGCCTGTCCGGGCAGTTCTCTCTGATAAATGTTTCTTTGTTCATGATACCTCCTTTTATTTAGTTTAAATATTAAACAATATGTAACATGGCTGCATTATAATATAAATTCATTATAACATCAATATATTCCTGAAAAAAATTAAAATATTGTGAAAAAAGCCCAAAAATTTTCGCGATATATGTGCAAAATAATAGTTTAAATATTTAACTATTTTAAAAAATAATCTCATAGACAAACGACAAGTCTTTTCGGTATAATAGTATGTAATGAGAGAAAGGTCCGGGAAACATGATGAAGAATAAGAATCAGATCGAAAACGAAAATTCTGTATTGTCAGAAGAACTTTTCCATAAGATGACAGAACACACCAATCAGGTGTACAAGTTTGTTAAAATGTACAACGACTATGCCAATGAACCCAGGGATTACGGCACAGGCGAAAAGGTCAATATGCTGAGCGTGCATATCATGTCAGACATTGAGGAGCATCCGGGAATCACGGTCACAGAGCTGGCGCAGGAGTGGGTCAGGACCAAGGGGGCGATTTCCCAGGTGATCAAAAACCTGGATGAGAACGGTTATATCATTAAGAAAAAAGAAGGCAGCAATCAAAAAAATATCCACCTGTACCCTACCGGAAAAGGGGTGGAGCTGAGTCTGGCCCATAAGCTGTATGATGCCAGGAACCTGAAAAATACGCTGGATTTTTTTACAGAGTACTGTACGGAGGAGGAACTGATGGCTTTTTATAAAGTTTTGGGATATTATACCATGCTTCTGAGAGGGCAGGTCTGAGCTGTCACAATCAAAATCCAGAAAGGAAACAGCACTATGTCAAATCCGATTTTAGAGACCCGAGGTCTGACCAAGGTCTACAATATGGAACAGGAAAATGAATTCGAAGCCCTCCGGGGAATCGATTTTAAGGCGGAGGAGGGAGAATTTATCTGTGTGATGGGGCCCAGCGGAAGCGGGAAAACCACGTTTATCAACAATATCTCCACCCTGGATTTTCCCACCAGAGGAAAAGTATTTATCGACGGCGCGGAGATCCGGTCCATGACGGACAACGAGATCGGAAGATTCAGAAGCAGGACCCTGGGCTTTGTGTTTCAGGAGTTCAATCTGCTGAACACTCACACATTATACGAGAATATCGCCATGCCCCTGGCTCTTGCCAGAACAAAGAAGGCGGAGGTCGACGAGAGAGTGAGAGCTATGGCCGGACAGATGGACATTGAAGGGATCCTGAATAAGTATCCGGGGGAATGTTCCGGAGGCCAGCGGCAGCGGGCAGCCATCTGCCGGGCATTGATCATGAGGCCCAAGATCATCATCGCGGACGAACCTACGGGCAATCTGGACCGGGCCAATTCCAGTGAATTTCTTGCCATGATCGACCGGCTCAACAAGGAACAGAGGGTGACGGTGATCATGGTGACTCACGACCCTCTCACCGCATCCTATTCTTCCCGACTGGTTTACATAAAGGATGGCGTCATTGAGACCAGCATAGAGCGGAACCAGATGAGCCAGAAGGAATATTTTGAGAAGATCACCGAGATCAATGCCAGTGAGTCGAGAGGGTTCCTGCGATGATAAAAGATGCGCTTCGTTCGTTGAAAAAGGATCTGGACCGGGCTGTGTTTTACTGGCTGGTATTTGTCCTGTCCTCCATGTTTATGTTTACGTTTTTTCATCTGGCTCTGTCGGAGGCCGTAGGGGTCACATTTATTTACAGCAACAATGACCTGCCCACCTTTCTGACGGTTTTTGATGTATTTGTATGTATTATTGTGATTTTTCTGGCAAATGATTTCTATGTGAAGAAGAAATCCCAGGAGCTGGCGGTGATCCTGATCTGCGGCGGCACTTATCTGCAGCTGGTGCAATTTCTGCTGCTCCAGACAGGGGTCCTGATGATCCTTTCCATTCCCGTGGGTATCGGTCTGGGATGCCTTTGCTTTCCCGCCCTGAGTGTTCTCTTAAAGTCCATGTCCCGGTATGAGATCAGGCTGGTGCTGGGAACCCAGTCGGTGGTCCTCACGGCCTGCGTCATCTTCATGGAGGTGTTCTGGTGTACCATGCTGAATCTGGGATATGCCTACAGAAACAGCATCTGTGCTCTTTTAAGACAGGAGAACGAGACAAAGACCCGGATTTTTCCGGTGATCAGGACCAAAAAGTTCCGGTGCATTTATCCCCTCCTCTATTTTGGATGCGCAGCCCTTTTGTACACCTGCGGCGACGGGCCGGAACGCATGCTGCTCCTGGGATGCGCGGGAACGGCAGGTCTGTGGGGCTGTATCCACAAGATCCTGGTTCCAGGCCTGGAAAAAACGGTTTCGCAGCGATGGAGTGACGACGGGGAAAAACTGGTGTATATGGGGCTGTTCCGGGAGGATCTGAAAATGTCCTTTGTGTATATGGTCCTGTTTATCTCGTCCGCCAATATTTTGTGTGCCATGATGGCAGGGACTGTGGGGAATTCGGGAGAGTTTGCCCTGTGCCTCATCTCCTTTGCCGTGGTCATTCCTCTTCTTGCCATGTCGTTTATGTTCCGGTTCGCCACTGAGGCCTCGGGGCGGAAGAAGCAGTTTGCCACCCTTTTGAAGATCGGCTATGGTGAAAGCCGGATCCGGAGGATCAAGACCAGGGAACTGATGTGCCTTTACGGGTTTGTCATGGGTTCTTCTCTTGTCTATATTTTCAGTATTGTCCTTGTGCTGGCAGTCAGCGGTCTGATCCCGGCAGGCGTGGCCGTGGTGATTCTGGTGATCTTTACGGCTTCCCTGGGAATCTGCGGGATGATTAACAGGCGTCAATACATCTGACCATTGACAAAACCGGCGATATAAGCTATATTTGTAACAGGTAAAGGCGCTCAGGTTGTATTTAGAGCGCCTTTTTACGCATACGGGGCAGAGGGAAGCCCTGGCGTCATTTAACACATTGGGAGAAAGGAATGAGGGGAAATGTTTGAACTGGTAGACCACACAGAGGATATTAACCGTCTGCTCGCCAGATATGGGGTGAAGTTTGGGATTTATAAAAATAATGAATTCCATGAGCAGCTGTTTCCGTTTGATCCGCTGCCAAGGATCATATCGGCGGAGGAATTCGAGTTCCTGGACAGGGGGCTGTCCCAGAGGGTCAGGGCGCTGAATCTGTTTCTGGCGGATATCTACTCTGATAAGAAGATCATCAAAGACGGGGTGATCCCGGAGGATTTCGTGTATTCTTCCAAAGGCTATCTGCCTCAGTGCGAGGGGATCGTGCCGCCGGGACGGATCTACAGCCACATCTCGGGCATTGATCTGGTCCAGGGCAAGGACAGGAACTGGTACATCCTGGAGGATAACTTAAGGATCCCCTCAGGGGCGTCCTATCCCATGATCGCCAGGGAACTGACCAGGAGGGCAGCGCCGTCTACCTTTTCCAGAATCCACATCAGTGACAACCGGAATTACGCGGCCATGCTCAAAGAGACTCTGGACTATGTGAACACGGGAGGCATCAACGTGGTGCTGACGCCGGGGCGGTACAACGCGGCGTTCTTTGAGCACTCTTACCTGGCGGAACGGTCGGGAGCGGTTTTGTCCATGCCCCAGGATCTGTTTGTGGAGGACAACAAGCTGTATTATCGCCAGTATGGAGGAAAGAAGCTGCAGGTGGGGGCCGTGTACCGCAGGCTTTCGGATGAGTACCTGGATCCGCTGACCTTCTTGCCGGAATCCCTCATCGGCGTGCCGGGGCTTATGGACGTGTACAGGAAGGGCAATGTGGCCATTGTCAACGCTCCGGGCAACGGCGTGGCGGATGACAAAGGTATTTACTATTTTGTTCCCCATATGATAAAATATTATCTGGGTGAGGAGGCCGTCTTGCGCAATGCTCCCACCTATCTGGCGTTTTATGAGAAAGACCGGAACTTTATTCTGGAACACCTGAATCGTCTGGTGGTGAAGGATGTGTCCGAGGCAGGGGGCTACGGAGTCAT
>CAJUJV010000006.1:0-20988 GCA_910586845.1 uncultured Hungatella sp. | reverse complement strand
GGAAGTGAGCTGACTAAAGAGAAGCTTGAGGATCTGGCGGAGGTGATCCGGACAGAGCCGAGAAGGTTCATTGCCCAGGAGGTCATCGACTTTATCGATCTGGGCATTGTGGAGGGGGATCACGAGGTGCCCAGAAAGGCGGATCTGCGGGCTTTTGTGCTGGCGGGGGAGAAGACCAGGGTGTGGCCCAGCGGCCTTACCAGATTTTCCAGAAATCCGGATTCTTTTGTTGTCAATTCATCTCAGGGAGGAGGATTTAAAGACACATGGGTGCTATCTCGATAGAAAAGGCGGACCGGCTCTTCTGGCTGGGACGGTACACGGAGCGGGTTTTGACCACTCTGATCACATATTTTGATTTTTACGACGAGATGATCGACGGGGATGAGGAGGCTTACAGGACGTTCTGTGACAAGATCGCCATCCCGGATATTTACGGAAGCAAGGAGAATTTTCAGCAGAGGTATCTCTTTGACCAGGAGGACCCCAACTCCATCATCAGCAACATGGAGAGGGCTTTTGACAACGCTGTGGTCATGAGAGGGGAGCTGGGAACCTACACCCTGGCCTACATTCAGATGGCGTTGGATGTGCTGAAAGGGGAAGGGGGAAGGACCGACGCCCCGGCCTATGATCTGCAGCAGGTCATTGATTACCTCAACGCCTTCTGGGGATGCATGGACGACCAGGTGGAGGATGAGGTGTGCCGCAACATCATTAAGTGCGGCAAATATCTGGAGAGGCTTGATCTGTACATGCGTCTGGGTTATCCCGCGAAGGCTGTGGAAAAAGAGTTCAGCAAGTTTGTAAACAGGCTCCACCGGTCCGGTCTTTCTTACAGGAAAGAAGATGAGGAAAGGCTGGCAGAGATCGTCGCCCTGGGAGACGGATGGAAAGACCGGGGCGAGGAAGCTCTGGAGGCTCTGTGGAGTATATTTTGAGGTGATTGGATTTGAAAAAACTGAGGTTTCATTATGACATGGAACTTATGTTCAGCAATCCGGTGGCGGAGCACCACTTTGTGTTCCGCTGCCTTCCTGCTGAGGACAGGCAGCAGAGGTGTTACGGTCTTACCTGTGAGATTGAGCCGTCGGGGGGAGTCCTGGAGCTGACGGACGGGTTCGGCAACCGGACCTGTGTGGGGGAGTCCATGGAACCTCACGACAGCCTCAGGGTCCATGTGGCAGGAACGGTTTTTGTGGACAGGAGTCTGGCAGGGGAAAAGGCGGACAACGCTCACGCCCTGTTTCGTTTTCCTTCCGCTTACACCATGGCTGACAGAAGGGTGCGGGAGTTTCTGGAGGACGCGAAGAAGGCCTGGAAGCCGGGGAATTTTCAGGGCAGCGAATCCGTGGGCTCTGTGAGGGAAGGCGGGAAGTTTTGGGGGCCGAAAGATGAGAGAAGCCTGGATTTCCTTTTGTATCTCATGAATCTTCTCTACAGCTATTTTTCCTATGTGCCCGGCAAGACCGATGTGACTACCACGGCGGCTCAGGCCCTTGAGGGTGGCGGAGGCGTCTGCCAGGATTATGCCCACATCTTTCTGTCCATGTGCCGCCTTATGGGTTTTCCGGCCCGGTATGTGGCTGGCATGATGGTGGGGGAGGGGGCCACCCACGCCTGGGCCGAGGTGTGGACAGACGGGGCCTGGATCGGGTTTGATCCCACCAACAACCGGCTGGCGGGGGATGACTATATTAAACTGTCCCACGGCAGGGATTTCGGAGACTGTACCATTGACAAAGGATGTTTCAAAGGGTTTGCCGCCCAGAAACAGAATATACATGTAAAGGTAGAGGAATCATATGGTGAAGACTGTGGTTTCCGTAGGTCTTCCGGTAGATGAGAAGCTGCAGATCCGCAAGCAGACTCTGGAGGCGGAAGAGCATGACGGAAAAGGAAAGAGAATCTGTATTGTAACAGGAACCCACGGAGACGAGCTGGAGGGCCAGTATGTGTGCTATGAGCTGAACCGGCGGATCAGGGAGCAGATGGAACATCTGAAGGGAACCGTGGATATCTACCCGGCGTTAAACCCTCTGGGAGTGGACTCCATTACCAGGGGTATTCCTATGTTTGACCTGGATATGAACCGGATCTTTCCGGGCAGCGAGGAGGGACCGGTGCCGGAGTATGTGGCCCACAGGATCATGGAGGATATCAGGGGAGCGGACATGTGCGTGGATATCCACGCCAGCAACATTTTTCTTCGGGAGATCCCCCAGGTGCGGGTCAGCGAGGTGACGGCCAGGGATCTGATCCCTTTTGCCAGGAAACTGAACATCGACTATGTGTGGGTCCACGGGGCGGCCACGGTTCTGGAGGCTACTCTGGCTCACAGCCTGAACATGGCGGGAGTGCCTACCCTGGTGGTGGAGATGGGCGTGGGCATGAGGATCACCACGGAGTACGGAAACCAGCTGGTGGACGGGATCTTCTGTCTCATGAAGGAGCTGGGGATCTGGGACGGGGAGACCGTTGAGCCCAAGAGGCCCATTATCTCCACGGACGGCCAGGTGGGATTTGTCAACGCCAACCACTCAGGGATCTTTCTCCCTCATGTGGACCACTGGGACAGCATCCATGAGGGTGAGGTCATCGGAGAGATCTTAAATCCCCTGGAGGGCAGGGTGGAGGAGGTTCTCCACGCCCCCTGCGACGGCATGGTGTTTACCCTTCGGGAGTATCCCATCGTCAACAGCGGCTCTCTGATCGCCCGGGTACTGGGAGGTGACTACCGTTGAGAAAAGAGATCATCTATGAACTTGGCAATACATACCGGGACGATCTGAAAGTCTACGGGTATTATTTCGGAAAAGGGGACAAGTCTGCCTGTATCGTCGGCGCCATGAGGGGCAATGAGGTCCAGCAGATGTATGTGTGTTCTCAGCTGGTGAAGACGCTTAAGGAGCTGGAGGAGCGGGGAGCTTTCATGTCGGGCAACGAGGTCCTGGTGATCCCGTCGGTGAACCATTCTTCCATGAATATCGGCAAGCGGTTCTGGGCTGTGGACAACACGGACATCAACCGGATGTTTCCAGGCTATGATCAGGGAGAGACGACTCAGAGGATCGCGGCGGGTGTCTTTGACGTGGTACAGCACTACAGCTACGGCATCCAGTTCCCCAGCTTCTACATGCCAGGGGATTTTATCCCTCATGTGCGGATGATGGAGACAGGATTTCAGAATCCCAGCCTGGCCAATCTTTTCGGCCTTCCCTATGTGGTGATCCGCAAGCCCAGGCCGGTGGACACCACTACCCTCAATTATAACTGGCAGATCTGGGACACCAGCGCCTTTTCTCTGTATACCAATTCCACGGACAGGATCGACGAGAAGTCCGCCAGGCAGGCGGTGGCCTCGGTTCTGAGATTTCTGGTGAGAATGGGGGTTCTGCGGTACACCAGCCACAGCGGTTATATCGCCACCGTTTTTCACGAGGAAGAGCTGAGAAATGTGAAGTCTGACGCTCCCGGGATCCTGCGGCGGCTGACAGAGCCGGGCCAGGAGGTTCACAGAGGCGATGTGCTGGCGGAGATCATCCACCCTCTGGAGGGGGAAGTGGTCAGCAGAATCCTGTCTCCTGCGGGAGGGATCATTTTCTTTGCCCACAAGGAACCCCTGGTCATGGAGGGAACCATTATTTTCAAGATCATCCGGAGGCTTCATGAGTAGAACAGGCAGAGCGTGGCGGGAGGTTAAGGGGTGTCTGGACTGTCAGGGCTCGGAACCGGGAATTTTCGGAATACAGGACTGGCGGAGGTGAGAGGAATGGGAGAAAATGTGTTCCAGATGTATCTGGAGGAGCTTGGCGGGATCAGGTGCTGCGATGAGGCGGAAAATGACCGGCTGTTTCAGGCCCTGGCGGCAGGTGATCCGGAGGCCAGGGACCGGCTGATCGAGGGAAATCTGAAAGCGGTTCTGGAGGTTGCCAGGGATTATCTGAACAGAGGGGTTCTGGCGGAGGACCTGGTTCAGGAGGCCAACATGGCTCTTGTCATGGCCGTGGGCGACTATGAAGGCGGCGGCTTTGAGGGATTTTTGAGGCAGCGGGTCAGGGAGGCTCTGGGGGCGGCTGTGGAGAGCCAGTCTCTGGAGCGGAGAACGGCTGAGAAGATGGTGGACAGGGTCAACAGGCTGAAGGATATTTCCGCTGAGATGGCGGAGGAACTGGGCCGGGAGGCCACGGTGGAGGAGCTGGCCAGACGGATGGAGCTGACCGGCGACGAGATCCGGGATGTGATGAAGGTGACTCTGGACGCCATGAGCGTGGTTGAGAGATAGAGCCCGGGATATAAAAAATGAGACAGAGGGCCCGAATCCGGCAGTAATCTGGATCGGGCCCGGATTTTGGAGGACGGACAGATGAAATTATATCTGATACGCCACGGCCAGACGGACTGGAACGTGGCGGGAAAGATTCAGGGGAGCACGGACATCCCTCTGAATGACACGGGGAGAAGGCAGGCGGCCTGTCTGGCCAAGGGCATGGAGAGCCGGCCTGTGACCAAAGTATTTACCAGCACCCTGTCCAGGGCTTATGAGACGGGGCTGGCCATCGGGAAGAGCCAGAATGTGCCTGTGGAGCAGCTTAAGGGCCTGGAGGAAGTGGGCTACGGCGTGTGGGAAGGTATGACCATGGCGGAGATCCAGGAGAAGTATCCGAAAGAGCTGGAGCTGTGGTACAACAGCCCGGTGGATGTGGCGCCTCCGGAAGGGGAGAGTCAGGTCCAGGTCTACGAAAGGTGCGGCAGGGCTCTGGACACTATCCTGGCCCAGGCCCGGGGAGACGTGGCTGTGGTGTCTCACGGGGCCACGGTCGTGTTTTTGCTGGAGTACCTTCTCAAGGATACCAGGCGGGATGAGGACGAGGATATCATCGTGGGGAATGCCAGCATTTCTACCATTGAGTGTGACAGGGAGACCGGAAGGTTCACACTGGTGGAGCTCAATGACAGGAGGCATTTGGAGGGGTGATGATGAGTGGGATTCATAGTCTTACTGTAAAATATCATGGCAGGACGGTGGGTACTTTGGCTGAGACCAAAGGTGGGTTCTGCGCCTTTCAATATGATAAACAGTGGCTTTTGGAAGGATTTTCCTTAAGCCCTTTCAGCCTTCCCTTGACAGGGGAGGTTTTTTTGCCAAAATCAGCTGCGCTTGAGGGCCTGTTCGGTGTGTTCGCGGACAGTCTTCCCGACGGCTGGGGAAGGCTTCTGGGGGATTGTCTGTTTTTGTCTAACAAGATATCCCCGTCCTCTGTGGGGGCCTTAGAGCGGCTGGGGGTTGTGGGAGCGGGAGGCATGGGGGCTTTGGAGTATTTTCCCCAACTGTCGCGTATGGAGGAGCAGGGCCAGGTCGACTTTGACCGGCTGTCACGGGAATGTGAAAAAATCTTAAATGAGAAGACCAGCAGGGATCTGGATCTGCTGTTTCGCCTGGGGGGTTCCTCAGGGGGAGCCAGACCGAAAGTGCTGGTTCATATAGAGGGAGAGAGCTGGATCGTAAAGTTTTTCTCTTCTGGTGATCGGAAAAGTATGGGGGAGGAAGAGTACCGGTATATGCTGTGCGCCAGGGACTGCGGGATTCAGGTGCCTGAGGTCAGGCTGTTTCCTTCACGGAGAGGAAAAGGGTATTTTGGGGCCAGGCGGTTTGACCGGATGGAGGGGAGAAAGATCCACATGGTCACCGTAAGCGGTCTGTTGGAAACTTCCCATCGGATTCCCAATCTGGATTATCACGACCTGATGAAACTGACCCTTCTCCTGACAAAGGACAGCCGTCAGGTCGAGGAAATGTATCGGCGCATGTGTTTTAATGTCTATGCCCACAATCGGGATGATCATTCGAAGAATTTTTCCTATCTCTATGATGAGCAGGAAAAAAGGTGGAAGCTGACACCTGCTTATGACCTTACTTACAGCAATTCCATAGGAGGGGAGCATGCTACCTGCGTAGACGGCAACGGCAGGAACCCGGGACGAAAGGAGCTGGTGGCGGTAGGTGTAAAGGCAGGCCTGTCTGAAAAGGCGGCGAAACAGACAGCTATGGAAATTGAGGAGACCGTGAAATCGGACTTGACAGATATCCTGAAATCATATTAGGATGATACCAGGGTTCAAAAGGCGTAGAAAGCCAACAAAGGTTTAAACAGCAGTACAAAAAGGAGGAGACACCACATGAGTGTAAAGAGAATTTACGTTGAGAAAAAGCCGGAGTTCGCGGTGAAAGCCCGGGAGTTGTCTGGGGAGATCGGAAGCTACCTGGGGTTAGATTCTGTGACCGGCGTCCGTGTGTTGATCCGTTATGATATGGAGAATCTTTCCAGGGAGACGTATGAGAGGGCCCTGGGAACTATTTTTTCCGAGCCTCCCGTAGATATGCTGTACGAGGAGGATTTTCCGAGACAGGAGTCGGATCTGGTGTTTTCCGTGGAGTATCTTCCCGGCCAGTTTGACCAGAGAGCCGATTCGGCGGAGCAGTGCGTGAAGCTTCTGCGGGAGGACGAGGAGCCGGTGATCCGCACGGCCACCACCTATGTGATTTCCGGGACCCTGACAGAGGATCAGGCCAGAGCCATCAAGTCCTTCTGTATCAACCCGGTAGACTCCAGGGAGACTGACAGCGCCAAGCCGGAGACTCTGGTGACAGTGTTTGAGGTGCCGGAGGATGTGAAGGTGTTTGAGGGGTTCTGTGATTTTGACGAGGCTGCTTTGAAAGAACTGTACGGTTCCCTGAATCTGGCCATGACGTTCAAGGATTTCCAGCATATACAGAACTATTTTGCCGGGGAGGAACACCGGGATCCGACGATGACGGAGATCCGGGTTCTGGATACTTACTGGTCCGACCACTGCCGCCACACCACCTTCCAGACGGAACTGAAGGATGTGACGTTTACGGATGGCGCTTACAAGGCTCCTATTCAGGCGGTCTATGAGCAGTACCTGTCTGACAGGGAGGAGATCTATAAGGGCAGGGATGACAAATTTGTCTGCCTCATGGATCTGGCTCTCATGGCCATGAAGAAGCTGCGCAGTGAGGGGAAGCTGGAGGATCTGGAGGTGTCCGACGAGATCAACGCCTGCAGTATCGTGGTGCCGGTAAAGATCGACGGGGTGGAGGAAGAGTGGCTGGTGAATTTTAAAAATGAGACCCACAACCATCCTACGGAGATCGAGCCTTTCGGAGGGGCGGCTACCTGTCTGGGCGGCGCTATCCGGGATCCCCTTTCGGGACGGACCTTTGTGTACCAGGCCATGCGTGTGACGGGAGCGGCGGATCCCAGAAAGTCTCTGGAGGAGACCCTTCACGGCAAGCTGCCCCAGAGAAAGCTGGTGACCGGGGCGGCGAAAGGGTACAGCTCCTACGGCAACCAGATCGGCCTGGCAACGGGCTACGTGAAAGAGATCTATCACCCGGATTATGTGGCCAAGCGCATGGAGATCGGCGCTGTCATGGGGGCTGCCCCCAGGAAGGCGGTGATCCGTGAGACTTCTGACCCGGGCAATATCATTATCCTTCTGGGAGGCCGGACCGGCAGGGATGGCTGCGGCGGAGCCACGGGCTCTTCCAAGGTCCACACGGAGAGTTCCATCGAGACCTGCGGCGCTGAGGTCCAGAAGGGCAACGCTCCCACGGAGCGGAAGATCCAGAGGCTGTTCCGCCGCCCGGAGGTCAGCAGTATGATCCGCAAGTGCAATGATTTCGGAGCAGGCGGCGTGTCAGTGGCCATCGGCGAGCTGGCGGAGGGCCTTCGGATCGACCTGGACAAGGTGCCCAAGAAATACGCCGGTCTGGACGGAACGGAGATCGCCATCTCCGAGTCCCAGGAGCGGATGGCCGTGGTGGTGGACAAAAGGGATGTGGAGCAGTTTTTGGCCTACGCGGCCCAGGAGAATCTGGAGGCCGTGGAGGTTGCCGTGGTCACTAAGGAGCCCCGTCTGGTCATGAGCTGGAGGGGAAAGACCATCGTGGATATCAGCCGGGCATTCCTGGACACCAACGGCGCTCACCAGGAGGCCTCCGTGGTTCTGGAGGTTCCGGGACATGAGGGCAATCCTTTTGAGGATCGGAAGGATATACCTGATGTAAAGGCCAAATGGCTGGAAACCCTTTCTTCTTTAAATGTATGTTCTCAGAAGGGCCTGGTGGAGATGTTTGACGGCTCCATCGGCGCCGGTTCTGTGTTTATGCCCTATGGCGGAAAGTATCAGCTGACAGAGACTCAGGCCATGGTGGCCAAATTGCCGGTTTTGCAGGGCAGGACGGACACCGTGACCATGATGAGCTACGGGTTTGATCCCTATCTGTCCAGCTGGAGTCCTTTCCACGGGGCCATATACGCCGTGGTCTCCTCGGTGGCCAAGATCGTGGCGGCCGGCGGCGACTACGAGAAGATCCGCTTCACTTTCCAGGAGTATTTCCGGAGGATGACCGAGGATCCCACCCGCTGGAGCCAGCCATTTGCCGCCCTTTTGGGGGCTTACAGCGCCCAGCTGGGATTTGGCCTTCCTTCCATCGGAGGCAAGGACAGCATGTCGGGAACCTTCAATGACATCGACGTTCCGCCCACTCTGGTGTCCTTTGCCGTGGACATTGCCAGCCACAGCCACGTCATCACGCCGGAGTTCAAGAGGCCGGGCAGCAAGATCGTGGTGTTTCAGGCGGAGAGAGACGCTGATGATCTCCCGGTGTACGCTCAGCTTATGGACGGATACGGGAAGCTGGCCAGGGATATTAAGGCAGGAAAGATCATTTCCGCTTACGCTGTGGAAGGCCACGGCATGGCGGAGGCGGTCAGCAAGATGGCTTTCGGCAACAAGCTGGGCGTGAAGATCGAGCACAATGTGGATCCCAGAGATTTCTTCGCTCCCGGCTGGGGCAGCATTGTCTGCGAGGTGCCTGACGGCAAGGTCGGGGAGCTTTCCATCACCTACACCCTTATCGGCGAGGTGACGGACAGAGGAGCCCTGGAATATGGAAATACGGTGATCTCCATGGAGGAGGCTTTAGAGGCCTGGACCGGGACTCTGGAGGATGTGTTCCCCACGGTGTCGGGCGTGGATCAGGTTTCGGTGCCGGATGAGACTTATGATGTGAAGGAGAAAGGCGGGAAGGTCTATGTGTGCCGCCATAAGACGGCCAAACCTCATGTGTTTATCCCGGTATTTCCGGGTACCAACTGTGAGTATGACAGTGCCAGGGCTTTCCGGCGGGCAGGGGCTACGGTGACAGACAAGGTGTTTAAGAACCTGAGTCCTTCGGATATCCGGGATTCGGTGGAGGAGTTTAAGAAGGAGATCGCCCAGGCTCAGATCGTCATGTTCCCGGGAGGATTTTCCGCCGGAGACGAGCCGGAAGGGTCTGCCAAGTTCTTTGCCACCGTGTTCCGCAACGCTGTCATAAAGGAGGAGATCTTAAAGCTGCTCAATGAGCGGGACGGTCTGATGCTGGGAATCTGCAACGGGTTCCAGGCCCTGATCAAGCTGGGACTGGTGACGGAAGGAACGGTTGTGGAGCAGCACTCGGATTCTCCTACCCTGACCATGAATACCATTGGACGCCATGTGTCCAAGATGGTGTACACCAAGGTGATGACCAACAAGTCTCCCTGGCTCATGGGGGCACGGCTTGGAGGCGTGTACTGCAATCCGGCTTCCCACGGGGAGGGACGGTTTGTGGCCAATGAGCAGTGGCTTAAGAAATTGTTCACCAACGGACAGGTGGCCACTCAGTATGTAGATGACAAGGGCAATCCCACCATGGACGAGTTCTGGAATCCCAACGGGTCCTATATGGCCATCGAGGGGATCACCAGCCCGGACGGAAGAATCCTAGGGAAGATGGCTCACTCCGAGAGACGGGGCGAGGCTGTGGCCGTGAACATTTACGGGGAGCAGGATATGAGGCTGTTTGAGTCGGGAGTGGAGTACTTTAGATAGAACAGGAATTGCGGAAGTCTTGGTTGAGAGAATATATGGAAAACTTTGAAGGGAGTCTGGGATGAAGAAACATTTGAGGAAGATTTTGATTGGTTCGGATATTTTTCTGGTGATTTATTCGGCGGTTCATGGATTCTGGACTCTTAAGCAGGCAGAGAAGGAAGGCAAGCGCCTGGGAGTTTCTATGTGGATGGACGGGTTTATCCTGGGGACCAGCCTGTGGAGACTGCTGGACCGGATGATGGAAGTGCCGGATGAAGAGGGAGCTGACGGGACGCTGGCGGAGTCGGATGATGAGGAAGCTGAGGGATATCCGGCGGAGTCGGAGGAAGTTTAGAGGCAAAAGCGAAAGGCCATGGGAGGGATTCTCATGGCTTTTCTGTACACGGGGCGGAGAGGAATATGGCCGCTAAAGCGGCCCCCGCCCCGGCAGGGCGAGCAGGGGAGAAGTCTTCCCTGCTGGATTCAATCGACAGGAGACGGACATGGACGGAAGGGATTTTATTGAGGAGATTCAGGAACTGACGGATCTGGTCTGGACGGATATCAAGATATCTCCGGGTACGCCGGGATGTTTTTTGAAGGCATACAGGGAGGAGTTGGGAGTCCGGATCTACTATAAGATATCCAATTATGACAGTTACCGGGGAGTATTCGGGCATGAATGTGTAAATGAGTTGATCGTGTCCAGGCTTTTGTCTGTTTTGGAGATTGAACATCTGGAATATCAGCTGATCCATGCCCGGATTTTGGTTGACGGAAAAGAGACGGAGACATATATTACCAGGTCAGTTAATTTTCGGCGGGATGACGAGAGGAAAATGGCGTTTGATGTTTTTTATGACCTGAACAGAGAGGAGAAGGAAAGCCCCCTTGATTTTGCTGTACGTATGGGGTGGGAGAAGTATGTGTATCAAATGATAGTGGTTGATTATCTTATATGCAACCGAGACAGGCATGGGGCCAATATCGAAATTCTTGTGGACCCCCAGGACAGGGCGAGGCCGGCTCCTCTGTTTGATCAGGGACTTTCTCTGTTGTTTTCCTGTTATGGAAATATGGACAGTATCAGAAAATTTGATGTGATGGAAGACAGGGCCGTGAACAATTATATTGGCTCCAGATCTTTGGAGTATAATCTGGGACTGCTGCCGAAAGGAGAAAGGCTGTTTGAGGGAAGACTGAAAAAGGGGGACCGGGAAAGGATTTTAGCAGGTCTGGACACTGTATTAACCGGAGATCATCTGGGGAAAATCTGGGATATGATATGGGGGAGGTGGAACCGCTATGTACAAGTTTGCCATCAAGAATCCCGTCTATGATCACAAGACCGTGGCATGGCTGTATTATGATGAGGAGAAGAGGGAGTATGAGATCAGGATTCCGCCGGAGACAAAGAGCATGGAGGCTCCTCTGCTCATCGCGGCTTTTATCAAGAAGGGGCAGAGGGTGATCGACAAGGACTGGAGCCTTCGGTGGGTGAGGGAGCGGGTGATCCCGCCGGAGAGGCAGAATATGGGTCAGATCCTCCGGGAGAACAACATGAAATATTATGACGAATTCCCTCTGCTCATCAGCAACCAGGGCAGGAGCTGCCAGGACGAGTGTTATCTGGCGAGGGAGGAGTAGAGGCTGAGAAGAATACGAGGAGAGAGATATGCTGGTAAAGGAGAAGCTTCAGGAGCGGGAACATTTTTCGGACATTGACATCCGGATCGCGGACTATGTGCTGGAGCGGCAGGAGAGTTTAAAAGAGGACAGTGTCAGGCAGATCGCGAAGAAGCTTTATGTGGCGCCGTCGTCGGTGATCCGTTTCTGCCAGAAGCTGGGATATGAGGGGTTTAATGAGCTGAGAGAGGAGTATTTGAAGGAGCTTCTGTACCTGTCCTCCCATTTTCAGTCTCTGGACCCTAATTTTCCCTTTGACAGGCAGGACAAGGACTTGACCGTGGCCAACAAGATGGGGGCTCTGTATGAGGAGATCCTCAGGGACTGTCAGTCTCTTCTGGATTCGGACGTGCTGGGGAGAGTTATCGCCATGGTCCGGGAGGCCCCCAGCATATACATCTGCGCTTCCGCGGCTCAGCTGGGGGTGGCGGAGGTGTTTCGGGACAAGATGATGAAGATCGGCAGGCTGATCCATATCTGCGCCCAGGCGGACGAGGGGTTTTATCATGCCTCTTACTGCGAGAAGGGCAGTCTGTTTTTCCTGATCTCCTATTCCGGGGAGACCAGGAGGGTGCTGAAGGTGGCCAGGAAGGTGAAGGAGCGGGGGCTTAAGTCTGTGGCAGTCACGTCTTACGGCAGCAACACCCTGTCCTCCATGTGTACCTGCTGCCTGTATGTGTCCACCAGGGAGAAGCTGATCAGCAATCTGGGGTCTTTTGGGATCAATGTGTCGGTTATGTATCTTCTGGATGTGATCTATGCCGGGTATTTTAACCGGGATTATGACCGACATCTGGCGGATAAGATCCGATATTCCAGGGAGTCTGAGGATGTGGGGAAACGGGACGGAAGGCATTCGGACAATCCTATCCTGAGAGACAGTCCTGTTTTGAGATAAGGAACATTGTTCTCTTTTACCAGCCTTAAATCAGACAATCAAGAGAACAGTGTACCTATTGCACAGAGAACCATTGACAAACAGGGAAAAATCCGTGAAAATAGAGACATCAAAAGCACAGTAACCAATCAAGAGGAGGACAATCATGGAAAAGAAACCTGTAAAGATCGTAACCATCGGCGGCGGCAGCAGCTACACACCTGAGCTTATGGAAGGCTTCATCAAACGTTACGATGAGCTTCCCATCAAAGAGATCTGGCTGGTGGACATTGAGGACGGAAAAGAGAAGCTGGAGATCGTGGGCAAGATGGCGCAGCGTATGTGGGATGCTTCTCCATATGATGTTAAGGTTCATCTGACTCTGGACAGAAGAGAGGCCCTTCCGGGAGCGGATTTTGTTACCACTCAGTTCCGTGTAGGCCTTTTGAACGCCAGGATCAAGGACGAGAGAATCCCCTTATCCTACGGCATCCTTGGCCAGGAGACCAACGGCGCGGGCGGCATGTTCAAGGCTTTCCGTACTATCCCGGTGATCTTAAGTATCATTGAGGATATGAAGGAGCTGTGTCCCGACGCCTGGCTTGTAAACTTTACCAACCCCAGCGGTATGGTGACAGAGGCGGTTATCCGCTATGGCAAGTGGGACAAGGTCATCGGTCTCTGCAACGTGCCTGTAGGCGCTATGATGAAGGAGCCCAAGATGATCGGCAAGACTCTGGACGAGCTGATCTACAAGTTCGTGGGTCTGAACCATTTCCACTGGCACAAAGTGTTTGATTTAAATGGACATGATGTGACACAGCAGATCATCGACAAGCTGTATGATCCGGAGACCGACGCAGGAATTCCGGCCAACATTTTTGACGTGAAGTTCTTCAAAGAGCAGCTTGACCAGATGGGCATGATCCCCTGCGGATATCACAGATATTACTATCGCCAGGAAGAGATGCTCAACCACATGATCGAGGAGTACAATGATCCCGAGAAGGGTACCCGTGCCCAGCAGGTGAAGCAGACTGAGGCAGAACTGTTCGAGCTGTACAAGGATCCCAACCTGGATCACAAGCCGGAGCAGCTGGCCAAGAGAGGCGGGGCTCACTACTCCGACGCTGCCTGCGAGACCATCGCTTCCATCTACGCCAACAAGAACACCCACATCGTGGTTTCCACCAGGAACAACGGAGCGGTACCGGATCTTCCTCCCGAGTGTGTTGTGGAAGTGTCTGCCCACATCGGAGCATGCGGCGCTCTGCCCATCGCTTTCGGACCTCTCCATCCGGCTCAGAAAGGCTGGCTGCAGGTGATGAAGAACATGGAGCTGTGCGTGTGCGAGGCTGCCGTTACCGGTGACTACGGGATGGCCCTCCAGGCATTTATCCTGAATCCTCAGGTTCCCTCCGGCACAACCGCCAAGAGAGTGCTTGACGAGCTGCTGATCGCCCACAAGAAATATCTTCCCCAGTTTGCCGAGAAGATCGCCGAGCTGGAGAAAGAGGGCGTTACCATCAAGGACGATATCGCCAGAGAACTGACAGAGCAGGGACTGTAAGATTTTAAGGACAGTTTCCTGAAATTATGATAAGAGCCGCCATACCAGGGGGGAATTGGTATGGCGGCTCGTATTATTTTTTTTATTGCGATTATACTATCTATACAGATGTATTGAAAGGTGGTATAATATGTGTAAGAATAAAGATGAAAAGAAAACGGTAGATAAGGAGGAACGCGTAATGAGCCCAGTTATGGAGCAGGCAAGACCCTGTACGATTTCGGAGTCGATTATACAGTCTTGCAAGGAAGTGAAAAGCATGCGTGAAGGCAGAACACCTAAACGTTCTTTGAACGATTTGTTTGCCAATATTGAGAAGTGGAGCAAAGAGGAAAAAGTGTAAAATGTATACAGTCATACCCACCGAGCAGTTTGAGAGAGACGTAAAGTATTATATAAAGAAAAAAGGATTCATACATATTGGTTCTGATATCAAAGCGATAACAGATGAATTGGAGAAAGGAAATCTGATAGGAACGGAAATTCCTGGTCTGAAGATTTCGGCAGACGGACATACTTTTAAAGTTCGTTCCGCTAATACAGATACGAAGGTAGGGCAATCTAACGGGTACCGTGTTATTTATTATGTGATTCGTGACGACGAGGAGATATATTTACTTACCATCTATTATAAAAAGGACGATAATCGGATACCGAGCAACCGGGAGATTAAAGAACTGGTGGAAACCTATTGTTTGTGAGCAGGTTCCCGGGATCATGATAAGAGCCGCCATACCAGGGGGAATTGGTATGGCGGCTCATTTTTTGACATGTAAGGAAACTGGTTTTAAAATCTGGCCAGAAATTCCGTCGGTGTGAGAGAAGGCACCTTGCTTTTTCGAAAATCCCGGATATTTCTTGTGATAATGTAGTCAGTCCGAATCCGTTCCGCGGTCACGCTTTGGACAGCGTCTTCAAAATCGTCCCATTTCATTTCTGCCGCTTTCATGATATCAGACACGCATAGGTCCGCGAATTGGAAAATCAATTTTTATCAAGATTATAACTGCCTTTTAAAACGCCTGTGAGAGAATCGGTAAGATAAGAGACAGCCGCGTCTTTTGGAACGAATCTTCCGATTTCTTTTCCATTCTTTGTGACAATTACCTCGATTCCGTTTATGACCATGTTGAGATATCTGCCAAAATTATTCTGCATTTCTGTGGCAGTTGCCGTGGCGCTGATCATGAAATATCCCTCCTTATATTTTAACGATTTTTATTATATCAAATATTAGCTAAAATACAAGATCAGCAAGCTTCCCCCCTCCATTGGATCACTCCACATCCTGCAGAGCCGCCACGCCTTCTTCTCCGGTGCGGACCTTCACCACATTGTCTACCCGGTAGACGAAGATCTTGCCGTCTCCGATGTGTCCTGTATAGAGGACCTTCTTGGCGGTGTCGATGACCGTCTCCACCGGGATGCTTGCCACGATGACTTCCACCTTCACTTTGGAAAGCAGGGTGGCATCCTCTCCACTCCCCTATGCCAGAGACCCCATAGGATCCCAGGGCTTTAACACGATGGTCTCTGTGTCCAGGATATCCAGCTGTTCTTTGGTCAGATATTTCTTGTTGACCACCACCTGATACATGTACTCGGTGAACCACTGGTCGCTCATGACAAAATATCCCTTTTTCCCCGGGTCCTCGCCCCAGCTGTTTTCCACTCTCCAGCGGGTGGGATCTCCCTCGTCGGTCAGATTTACGCCCTGGAACACCATGGCATGGGTCATCAGGCTCTGGCCGTAATCCAGCCGCTGGGCTTTGTCCATGGGGAATTGCACCTGGAAAAAGTCGGAGAAGTCATAGATGTCAGGGTCCATGATGCCGGAGTCCCGGTTTACAAAGGGGCCCATGTCGCATCCGAACCACACCGGCTCCCCGTCCTTCAACTGGGCGATGGCGGCTTTTTTCAGATCTTCAATGGGAAGATTCAGATAACATACGGGATTGCCCTCTTTCACATTGCCCAGCATGCTTACGGTGTATCTGTGGTAGAAAGGCTTGTCGGCGGTGGGAGCGTTGATCAGGCTTATGTAGTCCCTTAAATCCATGTCCACGTATTTTTTGAAAAACTCCATGGGAGTCAGGCCTCTGTCGCAGATGAAGCTGCCGTCCTTGTCCCGGGCCTCCATGTCCACGGTTTTTGGCGGCTCGCCCAGACAGATACAGAGCATGCGGTAGATGTCTTTCAGCATGGATTCCTTTTTGGCCTCCAGAGCCGGCCGGTCACATCCCTCCCCGGCAGCCAGACGGAGCATGCAGGCGTCATTTCTCAGAAGCTCGGTCATGACCCGGTTCATCTCTCTGGTACTGCCGGACACGGCGGACTCAGGCATGCTGTACTTTGGAACCACGCCGTACTTGGATACCAGGTTGGCCATCATGTCCCACTGGCCGCCGTCGCCTAAGGGGTCTGACAGCAGGTGACAGATGATCCGGCTGTCTGTGGGTTCGTTAAGGGTGTCCAGGATATTCTCCAGAAACCAGTTGGATTTCTCCAGCTTGTCCCAGAATAAAAGGTAGTTCTGGGACAGCTCGAAATTGTCCAGGTTATACTTTTTGATGATCCGAAAACGCATGACGTTGGTGGCGGCGAAAAGCCAGCACCGTCCGCTCTGCTTCTGATGGGTGATGGCTCCCTGCTTTAAGGTCAGGGAGAATTCGTAGTTGTCTCTCCGGGAAACCATGGGATTCTGACAGATTTTGAGAAGTCCGCCGGACATGACTCCGTTGCGGGCGACCCGGCTGGCCCGATCTCCGTTGAAGTCGCTGCTGTACTGTTTAAGAGCTTCGGGGGTAATATGTTTGCTCATGATCAGAGCCTCCTTTTTCTTATGTTGTCATCCACTTACTATAACTCAGAAATAAAAATTTGTCACCTGGTTCTTCGGGATTTGACAGGAAATGGTATTGCGGATTCTAAAGCAGTGTATTAAAATTGAGAAAAAGGTCATAAGGAGGAGAACAGGATGAAAAGATCACGGAAAATAAGGTGGATCGCTGCCGCGCTGTCCTTAGGTTTGATCAGCGGATGCGGGGCAGGAGAACAAAAAGGGAAGGAACAGGTGAGCCTTTATGACAGAGGGCTTCGCCTTGTAGAGCGGATGGATACCATGGCGGAGTCTGAGAATTACTGGAATATGATGACATCCTCCGAGGAGATGGTCTCGGTCATAAAAGAGATCGGTGCCCAGGATTACTCGGACCCCAGGGCGGTATACCAGGTAAAACTGTCAGAAAACAGCACGGATCTTCTGATAGAATTTTTAGGAGGCGAGTCTTCCTATAATGAGCTTCCGGAGGAACTGAGGGAAGAACTGGAGGATCGCCTGGCCTCATCCATCGCTACCAGGTTCAGCGCCATGGCAGGGACGGAGATGCTGGCGGCCGCCAGCGTACTGGCTTCCAGCGATCACTTTATCGACAGCAGCCTGACAGACAATCTGACCTATTTTTATATCTATGACAACGGATATTGGGGAGCCGTGACGTTTCTGCCTTACGAAGACGGCATTGTCCACGCATCCGGACTGATGATCAAAAGCGATATTTTTGGAGAGGAAGGCGAGGAGGAACTGTTTCAGTGGTTTACGGAATACGGAGGCCTTTTGGAGGAGGACATCTCAAAGGTTTCCCCGTAATTTTCCGCAGCCGGCCGGACACTACAAAAAAGCTGTGTCTTTTGTGAGAATCAAAAGCGGGATTTTGGGCATGATAACCTTGTAAGATGTACTTTTAATATTGCAGGAGGAAAATTATCATGACAAAACTGGATTGTAATGTAACAAACTGTCTTCATAACTGTGACAACCACTGCTGCAAGCAGGCCATTATCGTGGACGGCAGCAAAGCCAAAGACTGCTGCGACACCTGCTGCGGAAGCTTTGACGAGAACAGGGACAGCTCTTTCCACAACCTGTTCAAGACTCCGGAGAGCCGGCTGGAGGTGGACTGCGAGGCAGTGAACTGCGTATACAACAGAGACCGCCACTGTGAGGCTGACCACATCGGCATCGCGGGGGATGGAGCTTCTGATGCCAGCCATACAGAGTGCGCTACGTTCCAGCTGAGATAAGGCGGATGGACAGAACCCGGAAGATGTCGGATAAGAGGGATCTTCCGGGTATTTTTCAGTTATTTTAATAAAAAAATGTTTGACAAATTCAGGAAACTGTAGTAAGATACTTAAGGTTATGAAGATAACCCACAGGAAAGCAGGATATCCACCTCACCTCGGCACGAGCAAGTGACCCGGGTTCATATTGAGATTACGCGGCAGGGGAGCGCCGTGTTTTGCGATAGTGGATAGATGTTTCTGTCTGCTTTTTTTGTCTTCTGGAAAGAGGTTCCTGATCTTTCCACAGGATCTTTATGATTGCGGATTCCCATAACACATCACATATGGAGGTGCACGACAATTAGCGAGTTAATGATTAACGAACAGATCAGGGATAAGGAAGTTCGACTGATTGGTGAAAACGGAGAACAGTTAGGTATTATGTCTGCCAGAGAAGCCATGCAGCTTGCACGAGAAGCCGAACTGGATCTGGTAAAAATTGCTCCTACGGCAAAGCCGCCGGTATGTAAGATTATCGATTACGGCAAGTATCGTTATGAACTGGCGAGAAAAGAGAAGGAAGCAAAAAAGAAGCAGAAAGTGATCGAGATAAAGGAAGTCCGTTTGTCTCCCAACATCGACACCAACGACCTGAACACCAAGACCAGCGCGGCCCGCAGGTTTCTGGAAAAAGGCGACAAGGTAAAGGTGACGCTGCGCTTTCGCGGTCGTGAGATGGCACATATGTCCAAGTCCAGATATATCCTGGATGATTTCGCCGAGGCACTGTCCGACATTGCGGTGATCGATAAGCCGTCTAAAGTGGAAGGAAGAAGCATGGTAATGTTTTTAACTGCAAAACGTTAAAATAGAAAGCGATAACTATCAAGGAGGAAACCACAATGCCTAAAATGAAAACAAGCAGAGCTGCTGCAAAGCGTTTCAAAAAAACCGGAACAGGAAAGTTAGTAAGAAATAAAGCTTACAAATCTCACATCTTAACTAAGAAGTCACCCAAGAGAAAGAGAAATCTTAGAAAAGATATCGTTACCGACGCTACCAACGCAAGGGTAATGAAGAAGATTTTACCATACTTGTAAGATTTCGAACGTTTAGAAGGAGGAAGAAGCGATGGCAAGAGTAAAAGGCGGTATGAACGCCAGAAGAAAACATAACAAAGTATTAAAGATGGCTAAGGGCTACAGAGGCGCCCGTTCCAAACAGTACAGGATCGCAAAGCAGTCGGTCATGAGAGCACTGGCCAGCTCCTACGCAGGAAGAAAGCAGAGAAAGAGACAGTTCAGACAGCTGTGGATTGCCCGTATCAACGCGGCTGCCCGTATCAACGGTCTGTCCTACAGCAAGTTTATGTACGGCTTAAAGCTGGCAGGCGTAGAGCTGAACAGAAAAGTATTGTCCGACATGGCGATCAACGATGCAGAGGGCTTTGCAAAACTGGCAGAGCTGGCAAAGGAAAAGATAGCTTAAGCGAAAAGATGACAGGGAGCGGCCTTGAGGAAGGGCCGTTCTTTTTTATGCGCAGGCCCCCGAAAGGAGTATTGCCGCCTATCGGCGGTACGGGGGCCACGGGACGAGCAGGGAAAAGCCTCCCCTGCTCGATTGCATACGGGGGCGGAGTGGAGTATGCCGCTAAAGCGGCCCGCCCCGGGGCCGTATATTGAATCAGACCAGAAAAGGAGATGTGAGACGATCATGAACAAAACCATACAGGAGCTGACAGACAGAAAATCTGTCCGGGCATTTACGGAACAGCCTATTGATCAGGAGACAAAGAAAGTTATCATTCAGGCAGCCATGGAAGCGCCTACGGCAGGGAATCAGCAGTTGTATACCATACTGGACATTACGGATCAGAAACTAAAGGAGAGACTGGCAGAGACCTGCGATCATCAGCCCTTTATCGCCAGGGCACAGATGGTTCTGATCTTCTGTGCGGACTGTCAGAAATGGTATGATGCCTATGAGGCCGGCGGCTGCAATCCCAGGAAGCCGGGGGCCGGCGATCTGATGCTGGCGGTGACAGATGCGGCCATCGCGGCGCAGAATGCGGTGACAGCGGCAGAGAGTCTGGGTATCGGATCCTGCTATATCGGGGACATCATGGAACGGTGCGAGATCCACAGGGAGCTGCTGCATCTGCCGGACTATGTATTTCCGGCGGCGATGCTGGTCTTCGGCTATCCCACGGACCAGCAGAAACAGCGTCCCAAACCCGGGAGACGGGATCAGAAGTATATCGTCCGGGAAAACGGATATTACCGGATGACGGATCCGGAACTGAGAGCCATGCTGGAAGATCAGTCCGGAAAACAGGGATTTGAAAACTGGATCCGGGCATTCTGCAACCGAAAGTACAACAGTGATTTTTCTGTGGAAATGAGCAGATCAGTAGGAGAGTACCTGAAGAGTTTTTCAGAGTATTGACATCGTGTTCCTGTGATAATACAAAAAGGCTTAAATCCTCTTTTTATGAAGATTTAAGCCTGACCTGCAGAAGATGGGAGTCGAACCCACAAGGTATTACTACCACACGGACCTGAACCGTGCGCGTCTGCCAATTCCGCCACTTCTGCATCTGCGGGAGATGGGACTTGAACCCACACGAGCATACACCCACAAGATCCTTAGTCTTGCCTGTCTGCCAATTCCAGCACTCCCGCGAACGTTTGATAGTATACCACAGTTTTTTTATTTAAGCAACCGTTTTTTGAAAAATTTTGCAGGAATTATTTTTGCAAACTCTCTTGACAACCGGTGAAATCCGAGTATAATTTTTAATGTAAATATTCCTTGATAGCTCAGTCGGTAGAGCATGCGGCTGTTAACCGCAGTGTCGTTGGTT
>CAJUJV010000005.1:76148-83590 GCA_910586845.1 uncultured Hungatella sp. | reverse complement strand
CACTCCCGCAAGGGGAGTGACACAATGTCAGTAACCAGCGGGACAACCTTGTAATATTTCAATCCACACTCCCGCAAGGGGAGTGACCAAGGTCAGCTTCCCGAAATCGTCATAAAGCACATTTCAATCCACACTCCCGCAAGGGGAGTGACCGGACAAGGTTTGTGTCCGTCTGCATCTTATATGTATTTCAATCCACACTCCCGCAAGGGGAGTGACTCATTGGTCAGGTTGCACCGCCGCCGTCCACCGATTTCAATCCACACTCCCGCAAGGGGAGTGACCCGGGGCTTATATCACTATCATTACCACCGTGGGATTTCAATCCACACTCCCGCAAGGGGAGTGACGTGCAATTCTCCCTGATTTCCTCGTTCTCTTTGGAAATTTCAATCCACACTCCCGCAAGGGGAGTGACGTTGTCAGCTTCTTTTGCTTTGCGGCATGGAAAACAATTTCAATCCACACTCCCGCAAGGGGAGTGACTTGCAGTCCCTTTATATATTCTATGGGTATCATCATTTCAATCCACACTCCCGCAAGGGGAGTGACGGATGATCGGCTTTCCGGCAACCCCAACCAGATATTTCAATCCACACTCCCGCAAGGGGAGTGACCGCAAAACTATATATTTTTTTCTCAATTTCTCAGGCTTTTTTAGACATCTTGCTCAACATTTTTTAAACCAATGTTTACCACATCAGATTTTTAATGCCAATAAGTGTCTTATATGTACATTTTCAAGTGCGAATCTCCCGGCGTTTTCCTGCATGCTTAACATTCGCACTGATCATTTTTACAAAATCAGCACATCATCCACCGCCTTCCCCCGTTCTACCCCGATACTCTCCACTTTCGTCTTATATTTATTTCCCAGATAATAAAATCTCAGACTATCGGTCTCTTCATCAATAATGTCCGACAATATTGATTTTAATAACACACATTGCGCGCTGTCAAGAATACATTCAAACACAGAGTTCTGCACTCGCCGCCCATAATTGACGCATTGCTTTGCCACTTTCCTGAGTCTGGCCTTTCCCGCCGCGGTCTCCGTGTTTACATCATATGTAATCAAAACAAGCATTCCCAGTCCCTCACTTCCATAAAAAAGGTGGATATCCGTCCAAATCTCCCCGCAGATATCTCGCCAGCAGCATAGCCTGAACATAGGGAACCATCCCCCACTCAACCTTTTCCTTTAAAAAAGGATGGGTCAACGTCTCTTTCTTCTTATTCTGCCATTCTGTCAGCAGAGACCTTCTGGTTTTATCGTCCATCAAAACCGCGCCGTTTTCTTTTTTCTCAAATCCCTTTTTCGTTACGATCTTCTTATTGATCAGGGATAAGACAAATCGATCGGCAAGAACAGGTCTCAATTCCTCAATCAAATCTAAGGACAAGGATACCCGTCCGGGACGTTCTGTGTGAAGACAGCCTACATATGGATCCAAACCCACGGTTTCCAACGCGGAGGTAATGGTATTCGTCAATAATGTATAGACAAAGGAGAGGAGGGCGTTCACATTATCTAAGGGAGGACGCCTGGTTCTTCCGTTAAATGAAAAATCCTGTTTCTGCTGGAGGATTAATTCATCAAAAACTCCAAAGTATATCTGAGCAGCCTCTCCCTCTATTCCCCGCAGCCGCTCTTTTGACTGGCAGTCACTCACCTGAGCCAATGAATGTTTCAGCTTCTCCGATGATCTTTTCAATTCTTCAACATTTACCTGAAGGCCGTGATCTCTGGTAGCTCTCTCCAGAACCCATCTGGCATTATAAATTTTTCCGATAATACAATTCTTCGCGACCTCCAGGCTTTTCCCGTCATCGAGAAAACTTTTATACTGTTGTTCTCTCAGTATCACATTTCCTTTTATCTTTCCGCTCACCCTTGCCAGGAATTTCCCCTGTGGCGATAAATAGCACAGAGAGATATTTCGTTCCGCGCACGCGCCCATCAGCGCCGGGCTTGTGCCTCGATATCCAAAAGAAACGATACCTTCCAGATTATGCAGCGGAAGCCTGCCTACCTCCTGGCCCTGATCAGATACAACTACGTTTTCACCGTCAAGGGACAGATAACTGTCTTCGGATGTCACATATAATGTATTCAACAATTTTTTCACCGCGTATCCTCCAAAGCCTGTGCCACATAATGTTTAACAGAATCCGTCTTTCCGATCTTGGGCAGGCAGATATCTTTTAAAGAACAGGAATTGCAGCGCTTGCTGTTTTTTACCTGAGGTGTATATCTTCTGACATAGTATTGGCGCATCTCCTCTACCATATCTTTCACTTCCAGCTTTAATTCCTCCGTAATCTTGATACATTCACGCCGCCTTGTCTCCCCGTAAAAAATCGCTCCCTCAGGGATGTCCGTTGAAAACATTTCCTCCAGGCACATGGTCTGGGCTGTCAGCTGCAAAATATCTTCTTCCGACTCTTTCGGTTTTCCCTTTTTGTATTCTATGGGATAAATTTCATAAAATCCTCTGTGGCCATGCAATTTCACGCCTTCCTCTTTTTGGTGAAATTCCACCACATCGCATTCTCCGCTTATTCCAAGAATCCGGGAAGAAACGGGAAGCGCTCTTGTGATGAGCACCCCCTTTCTCTTCTCTGTCAAATATGGGTCATGGACTTTTTTGTGCATCAATTCCCCCACGACCGTATGCTCATTTTCCTCCCACTGCTGCTCGATGTGGATAAGGGCCCACTGCCGTCTGCAGAACCGGAAATGTTGAATCCCGGAGATCATTAAATATTCCTCTTCTCTGTATTCCATCAGATCTTCCTTACGACTTCTACGGTATCCGGTATCCGCTCCTGGTGAATATTGACAATATAATCCTGATATTTTCTCGGATACGCCACCTCTTCTCTCTTGCTCACCTCCACGGAATCAAACAGCTTGTAGGCCGGACAGTCTCCCAGCTCTTTGCTGTGCTTAAATACGATCAGTTCCCGGACAGCCATCTTCCCTCTGGCGGCGGAATGGTCATGTTCGAACATATTTATGATGGCTTCCCATAAAAGCTCCAGGTCATCCTCGGAAAATCCGGTTACTTTTCTCGCCAGATTTGCCGAAACATATCCCTCCGCCCGGTACAGAGCGTAAGGAACGATATTCTTTCTTCCCATCTCCGTGCTCTTGTTTTCCGCATCCTTTTCCGTAGTGATTGCCACCCTGGTTATGGTCACTTCCTGGCTCACGATGGGGTCTATGCTTCTGGCGAATCCTAACTGCACCGGGCCACGGACCTGTCCGCAGTTTAAAGAAGCTTTCACAAATGTAGTCATGACTGCCCCAAAGGTACGAATATCATAAAAATTCTCACACATAAAGTTTCTGATTTTGACGTCCGCCTGGGGATCTTTCTTTTTCAGTTCTTTTACATCTTTATCCGTGATATGCAGATACTCGTATGCTTTATTGTCACTTCTGTTCAGGGGCACATCTTCTTTGATATAGATCCCGTATCCGGACTCATCCTCTTTTACGATCTCCACATAATTTCTGATTTTCCTCTTCAGGCACACATCTGTAACCAGACCATAGCCGGTCTCAGGGTCAATCCTGGGCATGTTTCCGGCGTCCGGATCACCGTTTGGGTTTCCGTTCTCGACATCAAATAAAATCACAAACTCATACCTGTTTTTAATTGCCTCGCTCATCTACTCTTCCTCCTTCTTCTCGTATCTCTTCTGGGTCTGATGATAATATCCCAGGATAAAACGCCCCTGCTCCTCCAAGGTAAGACTCTTTGGAAATTCTGTGATTTTCCCTGTCAACTCTGTCAGCAGATTCTCAAAATAGATTTTTTTCCATTTCTTTTCTCTCTCGATTTTTCGGATATGGCTGTTTTTCAGTTTCATTAAAATCGGAAAAATGGAAGCGGGATTGGCACAGGATGAGTTAAAATACTTATCCCGTATGGTCGCGTTGATTCCCGGATTAGCCTCCTCCTGTATATTTTCCAGCACGGCAAAGATCCGTCCCAGCACATATGGCGTGTCATTGGTTTCTTCATTTAATCCCACAAACTTTTCTCCTTCCTGTAATTGATGATTTTGAATCAGATAAGCTTTTATGATTGCCGCTCTTCCCCATGTTGTTCTTCCCTGTTCCGCCCGGATCCGTATCAGCGTGCTGCTGTAAAGGTTTTCGGGATATCTCGTATCGGCCAGGATAGCCTTCAAAACCGCTCCCGGAAGATTGGGAACCGGCTTTTTATCTTTGGATTTCTGATTGACCGTCTCATACAGCATCCCTCCCACGCCCAGATACTCCCGTTCTTCCCAGGAAGGTTTTACCATATTCATCCGTGAATAATGTTTCTCTATATGTTTCAGTATATTTCCAAAACTGTTTTCATAAAAAAATCTCACCGACAGTCTCGCCGCGTTTGGCGCCAGCCCCAGTATGTAAAATCTCTGGCTGCCATCCAGTTCAATTCCCTGGAGGTCAATGCCTCTTTGCTCCTTTAAATTCTGAAAAATACTTTTGATCGTCTTCTGATTATCCTTCGGCGGCTCAACGGACCATTCAAAGACATCCTGGTAAATCTCTTCGCCGCTTTCCGCCCAGTACACAACCGTGGTATCTCCAAAACGGAAAGGGTGATTTTTGTCTGACAAAAGATAGTTTAAAGCAGTGGTATAGGCGAAAGCCGCGTATTTCCCTACGGGAGCGTTATAACTCTGCTCCTTACCGTAGGACTCGAAAGCCGGAGCGTTAAAAGATACAAGCGCGGCCCCGCTGGACTGGGCTCCCTGAACGCCTTTTATGGCGCTGTGAATTCTCGCGATCTCATCCTCTCTCCCCGTCACAAGGCAGATTCCTCTCGTTCCCTCTCCTTCCTGTCCCATGAATTTCTGCCAGGCTAAACGGATCTCCTCGTCATCCTGAGCCTCATGATCATCCATGGTGAAGATCAGATTGCCGCCGTCGGTGATCTCCTCCCATACCTCCTGCAGCTTGTCATTCTCCATGGCCTTATCCGGGATCCATGTGGTGAAAAAACCTTTAACCGCCGTCGCTATCACGCCGTCTGAGGACTCCAGAATCTTCAGGTGTTTTTCCCTGGCAGCCTCAAAACACTCATACACTCTTTTCCCGCTCCCGTCTTTGTCAACTCCCAGGATGTATTTTGAATTGTCGCAGAGAAAATTCGCTGATATACCCGAAGAGCGTGTCACCATCTGCGGAACCATGCGCTCAGAGGGCAGCCATACTTTCTTTTTTCCTCTCTCCTTCTCCTCTTTCAGGGTGATAACTCCTTTTAAGCTTCCGTCCGGATTCAGATTTAACGCGAAGGTTGTTCTGGCCTGACACCAGCCTCGCCCTGCGACCTTGCCGTCTCTCAGCAATGCCTCATAGTAATCTGCCAAAGCCTGTAAAATCATCGAACCACCTCACAATTCCGCAAATCAATGATTCCCCTTTTCATAACAGCCCGAAAAAACATAGGCTGAATATTTTCCGGATCCGAATAGTCCAGATCATACAGCATATATCCCAAATCACGCTCCGCCTCGTCTTCATAGGCTGTGAATATGTCATCATCTTCGCAGAGACAAAATCTGACCGGAAACTCCCGACAGCCAAAATAGGGTGTGTGGAAACACTCTCCCCTCTTAAGTCTCCGGATAATGATATCCTTAAATTTCCCCGGATTGTCACTGTCATTTGCCTGGTCTGTCATCTCATAATGTGCCTCGATCACATACTCCACATCTCTCAGCAAAAGGGAAGCTCTCTGCACAATCTCCGCCTTGCTGCTGATGGAGAGATCCCTTTGATTGCCGTTATACACCGACAGCACATTCGCTGCCGAGATCTTGCTTTTTACCTCATTCCTTCTGATACTGGTGAACTGGATGGGCTTCTTGACATAAATCCTGTCGATCACCCACCTCATCCCCGGGTGCCAGTAGACAGCCTCCAGGATACCCCTTGCGGCCGAAGGAGTGATGACATCGTAGGAACACCTCTCCACTTTCATCTCTGGCCGGGTAAATAAGGCGTAATCTCCCCAGACCCTTACTTTCACTCCTTTTGACATGTTTCACCTCCTGCTGTTAAAAATTTTTCTCTTTATATTTGACATTTGAGTATATCTGACATAAAATATACTTAACAGGACAGCCGGAAGGTGAGTGCAGATCACCCGTCCCGGCGAAGATTCAAGCTAAGAAACAGCCGTCTACCTTTACCAGAGAGCAGGACGGCTATTTCTTATTTTTCAAATTCAGAATTCCAACTATCAAAAGCCCTGCAGTCAATATAACCATGAATTCCTCATATGTACTCATAATAATCACCCCTTTCCGCAAGACTCGGAACGGGCAAGAACACGTCCCCCGGCTGCCCGGATAAATATATTAATTTCATTTATGATTATTATTTTTCTATATTTCTATATATTTGTCAAGAATCCTTTTTATTTTTTCAATTTATGATATATTAGCACTGTCTTTTGGGATTCCTCAATCATGGATTGAAATATCTAAGATTACTATTTTATATAAAAAGGGGGGCTGTGAAAAATTCCTGTTTTTCACAGCCCCTTATCATCTAAAACATTACAGCCTCCCCATACCCTACGCTCAGATCCAGTCCCATCTCATCCGTATATTTATCTGGATCCGTCAGCACAAAGTAATCATCCTTCAGATCCTCCGATATCGGCCTCAGCATTCCTGCCGCGAACATCTTTTGAAAATCATTCTCATAGACATTTACGCAGTACTGCCCCATCTTCCTGATCCCTTCTTTCGTAATCCCCTTTATTCTCAGCTCCCCTAAAATCTTCGCCGCTTCTTCTTCCTTCGGAATCAAGATTGTCTTTGTATTCTCCTCAATCAGCCGAAATTCCTTTCCCACTGTAGAAAACTGAAAATCTCCTCTCTCAAACTTTTTAAGGATCTCTTTTTTATCCAGACTCTCTCCCCGAAAATGGTACAGCATTTCAAAATACCGCTTTATGGTCTCCAGGTCTTCCAGGTTCCTGTTATCCACAAGCAGGCTTTCCGCGACCTCGATCTGCTGCCGCTGTCCTGGTACAGACTCCTTGTTATCCAGCTTAAAAACATAGGTAAAGCACTGAGAAGAAGGCCTTCGCCCCTCCCGGTTGCACCTTCCCGCTGCCTGAATCATGGAATCCACTCCCGCCAGTTGCCGGTACACGGTCTGAAAATCCAGATCCACCCCCGCCTCCACCAGGCTGGTGGACACCACGACACATCTCTCCCCCTTTTTTAACCGCTCCCCTATCTCCCCCAGCACTCTCTTCCTGTGGGCAGGATACATGGAAGTGGACAAATGATAAACTCCCTCATCCTTAACGCTCTCATAGATTCTCTGTGTACATTTTTTCGTGTTCAGGATGCAGAGGGCCTGTTCTTCTGCCTTTAATTTCTCAATCAATTCTTCCTCT
>CAJUJV010000005.1:0-76138 GCA_910586845.1 uncultured Hungatella sp. | reverse complement strand
CAGCTTGCCTGAATTTTTAATGGAGACACGTTTGAAAAAAGCGAATTGTTCCTCCATCCGGGGACATAATTCCGCAGCCTCGATCTCCTGAGAGAATAAATTTTTCAAGGCAGGCTGTGTGGCCGTGCATAAAACAATGCTGCAGCCATAGTGCCAAAGCAGCTGCTCCATGACGCTGATACATGGTTTCAGATAATCGCCCGGAAGCATCTGGGCTTCATCAAAAATGATGACGCTGTTGGCTATATTGTGCAATTTCCGGCACTTAGACGACCTGTCGGAAAATAAGGATTCAAAAAACTGTACATTTGTAGTGACAATCACCGGCTTGTCCCAATTCTCCGCGGCAAGCTCCATGAGTTTCAGTTCCTCACCGGAGTTGTATTCCACATTGCAGTGATTTTCCAGTACATTGTCCTTGCCCAGGATATCTGCGAACACTTTCGCGTTCTGTTCAATAATGCTTGTATATGGAATCACATAAATGATCCGGCTCATGTGATGTTCTTTCCCGTGCCTTAAAGCAAAGGCAAGGGACGAGACAGTCTTTCCTCCTCCGGTGGGGACTGTCAGACGGAAAAGGCCTTTGGAGGCTTCTCCCATGCTGAGACAATGTTTTAAAATCTCTGTCCTTCTTCCGTTAATGGTTTCCAGATCAACATGATCCAGCCAGCCGGATATGTTCTTCATCAATTTCTCATACAGAGCCGGGATGGGCTCTCCGCTGTCCCTGATTCCCTGTCCCCTCATAAATGATTCCGTGTCCAGATAATCCGCATCCACGAGACAGGAATAGAGCATCCGGATCAACATGCTAGAAAAGAAACCGATGTCTTCCCCTTTCACAGGCTGAAAGGGAGGATTCTTTAACAGGGGAATCTGAATCTCTTTTTCATATGCCTGAAAATCTTCCAGTTTCTTTTTCATTCTCCCCCTCATGGTCCCACGGGTACCCGTATCATTACCGCCGCTTGTATCTGCCAGCCCTGCGTGATGTCCCGCGATACAATAACTCAGAAACCCATACATGCCCTTTTTGTCCCAGCACACTTTCGCGCCGGCCGTGGCATGATCCACACGTTCATCACTGCCCTGAAGCCTTCTCTGAAATTTTAAGGAATATTTCCCTATATCGTGGAGAAGTCCGCAGCAATATCCCCACTCACAGGCTCCGAAACTGTCCGCGAACTGCCCGCAGAGAGAGGCGGTTCCTTCTAAATGCTCTTTTAATAACTGTTCCTCGCCTTTGTCGTTCATATGCGCCAGGTACCTCATATATAACCTCCAGATTCTGTCTCCCCTCACCCAACCCCCGGCACCTCCGGGCGTTCAGACATGGGGGTAAATACGTTACAGGGTTTCCACACATCCTCCGGGATCATCAGCCCATTGATCTCATCCTCGATCTGCCCCCACTCTTCCTCTGTCAGGCTGATCGGATCCCCGCAGCCCTCCCCGTTGTGATAGCAATCCAAAAAATCAAAAAAACGTTCCCTCTTCCCCTCATCATCAGGAAATGTGGGCTCTCCTTCCCCGCCGTCAGACTCCTCCCTGCTCTCCCACGTGCGGTAGTACTGCTCGCCGATCTGCCGGCACTCAGGATCCACCCGGCTCACCCGCCATTCCCGGTTATTTTGATACCAGTCTACCGAGAGAACCTTCCCGTTGGCCAGGGGAACTCTGTATCCGTGGGAATCCGCGGAGCCGTAGCTTCCCCACATCCTAATATGGCCATCCTCATAGCAGAAAAAGGGCGTGTTGTTGACACCCCTGGGATAGACCCGAAGCACCAGCTCATTGACCCCATCCTGATTAAAATCCATGAGAAAATAGCTCCAGCCGCAAATCCCGTCATTACTCTCCAGTTCATCCTCATAATCGCTCTGAAGTCTGACCCACTGCTCACCCTCCACCACGGAAAAATCTCCTTCCATCATGGCCTTGTAGGCCTCCCACTCCTGGCCCTTCTCCTCGTTGACAGGCAGTATGTCTCTATCTCTCAGCCCGTATCTGACCGGCGCGTCCTCTCCCGGCATATACCCCTGGTCCTCCCCGTCTCCGAACAATACAGAAAATGTCATGGGGTGCGGGGCCTGTTTTACGGCGGCGAAATATCCCCCCAAAAGCTCCACCGCCGTCTCTTCCTCCACGACCATGTCCTCGTACTCACCATAGGACACCAGATAGGGTTCCTGCTGCCAGCCTCCATACCAGTGAAGAATGTCTTTCAGGCAAAATCTCTCCTCACCTGCCTCATAACCGTACAGGTAGGTATAAGCCCCCTCATCCGACTCCGTGGACTCCCGGTACATCTGGTCCTTTCCCAGCAGATGCCAGCCTTCCTCCTTCCGGGTATACAGTTCCACCCTGTCTTCCTCCGGGTGATATTTCAGCACACAGGGCCCCTCCGTGTCCACCGTCAGCTCAGGAAGACCGTCGCCGTCGAAATCCTGATAAAAATAATCCGACTCCCTCACCGCCTTCAGGAACTGATCTTCCGGCAGTTTCCCGGTCTTTCCCAGCAGATCTTTATAAAAATAAGATTCCTCCCCGCCCCGGTCATAGATGGGAATCTGATTTGTGACGGCTTTCAAAAAAGCTTCCTTATACACCCGGTCCGTCCTCTGGTCATAGCGCTCCCTGTCGACAGGGGATTTCTGTATGGTAAAATCCATGGCCTCCGCCTGCGTCAGGGCTTTCAGCCTCAGATCCTCCTCCCGGATTTCTTCTCCGCCGTCAGAGACAGTCTCCCTGTCTCCGGAAACAGCAGTATCCCCTGAAACGGCTTCTTGTGGGGCTGCCGTTTCCGTGTTTGCCGGCTCACCTCTGCTATACCCGCATCCGCCCGAAAGAAGGAGCAGGGTAAACATGGCTGTTATGTAATAAATTCTGCTCATAATGCTTCAAATCCTCCCCTCTGTCATCTCAAAAAAATTAACGTGTAGACCTGAAGAATCTTGTATGGAAACTGTAGATTCATCTGCACGAGAGCCTTCTCCTTTCCTGTCATTTTATTTAAATATGAATCTTTCAAATATGAACTATATCGTAAGTGAGAAAAAGAGATATGTCAAGCAGCCTTTCTTTTTCTGCAAAATTTCTGTTTTTTCCTCAAAAAATCCAAAAAGTATCCCCTTTCCCTTCCCCGGCGTCCTGTGGTACACTGAGAAAAAGAAAGGGGGCAGACAGATGACTTTATTGGATCAGATCCATCAGTGGTATCAGGCCGGAGAACATGAACATACGGTGAACGCCGTCTTAAGCCTTCCCGGCAGAGACCGGACGGACCGGCTTCTCGGCGAGCTGATCCTGGCCTACAACAATCTGGGCCAATATTCCCGTGCCCTCCTGGTCCTAGATGAGCTGAAGCCCCGGCTCCGGTATACCTGGACCTGGCAGTACCGCAGGGGTTATGCCCTCTATTATTCCGCATACGGGGCCTCAGGTCTCCCGAAAGTTCCGGACCTTCTGGCAGAGGCCGGGGAAGCCTTCGACAACGCGCTGAAGCTGGATCCGCCGGAGCATATCAGAAAAGAATGTCTGGAATTTCTGGAATGGATCAGAGAAGACCTTCATGGTATGCCGGCCTCCCTGTAAATTTCCTCTCCACTCCGCCCCCGTGTGCAGAACAAAGAGTCCGGCTTGCCGGACTCTCGCGCCGGAGCGCGGCTGCGACAGCAGCCATCTTCCCTTGCGCGTAGTGCGCATCCTAAGCGGAGCGTTTTTGTTTCATAGGACGCAATTTCCTATAGAATAAAAACAGGGGAGCCGGCCGACTCCCCCTGCGCTGTTCCATCTTCAGTTCTTTACACGGCTGAACCATGGACTCGCCTGTTTTTGATTTGTACTTCATTTGTACGATATCAGTATGCCCTTCTGACTTTGTCTTATGTATGACTTTCCTATCCATTTTTTAGAAAATCAAACCGGTAAAAGATCTCCCCCTCAGGCTTTGCTTCAAATGTCATCAGCTCCCCTGTGGACGGGTGGACAAAGGACAGCCGATAAGCAGACAGAGCCACCGATCCCGCCGGTTTTCCGGCTTTCTTTCCTCCTGCCCATGCCGGATTATATCGGTTGTCGCCCCACAGCGGCAGTCCGCGGCCTGCAAACTGAACCCGGATCTGATGATGTCTCCCTGTGAATAACTCCACCTCCACCAGGGAAAGGGATTCCGGCTCTTCTGTCTTTTCCACAACCCGATACCTTAATTCGGCACGTTTCGCCCCCGTTGTCCCCTTTTCCACAATTTTTGACAGGTTCTGTCTGCTGTCTTTCAACAAATAATCCACAAAGTTTTCCACATTATCCACAGTTCTTCCACAGACGACGGCCAAATACATTTTTCTCATTGTCCCGTCCTGTACCTGCTTACTTAAGGAAGCAGCGGCCTTTCTGGTCCTGGCATACACCATGACGCCGCTTACGGGCTTATCCAGCCTGTGGATAACTCCCACATAGGGTTCCCCCGGCGAGGTGCATAAATTGTGGATATGTTTCCTGATCTCACTGACCATATCAGGCGCAAAGGAGGATGTGGACTGAGATTCCATCCCCACCGGCTTCCTTACTACGATCACATCCCGGTCTTCATACAATACTTCCAACATTCTTCTTTCCCTCTTTTCAAATTTTGTCAGTATTCAGGCTTGCATCTTCCTCCCGTTTGCTGTATAGTATAAGAAAATAGATAATGTAGTTTTAAAAACTACATATAACAGTTCTCGACACTTTATTACATTCTCATAAAGCCCCCGACAATTCCGGGAGCGCCTTAAGCAAAAGGAGGTTTTCATATGACGAAACTGCGTATCAAAGATCCCGGCAGCGCCATCACCCATTTCATCGCCATGGTTCTGGCTATCCTGGCCGCCACCCCTCTGCTTCTCAAAGCACACCGGGATGGAGGAGGCATGACCGCCACAGCCCTGGCAGTATTTATAGCCAGCATGATCCTTCTCTACGGGGCCAGCACCATATACCACACCCTGGATATCTCCCCGAAGGTAAATAAGCTTCTGCGCAAAGCTGACCATATGATGATCTTCATCCTCATCGCCGGCACCTACACCCCCGTATGCATGGTGGTCCTGGGAGACCGGACCGGCTGGTGGCTCCTGGCGCTGGTATGGTCCATTGCCATCCTGGGGATCCTGATCAAGGCTTTCTGGATCACCTGCCCCAAGTGGTTTTCCTCCGTACTCTATATTGCCATGGGCTGGGTGTGTATCCTGGCCTTTGGAAAGATCATCAATGCTCTTCCCGCACCGGCTTTCGGATGGCTCCTGGCAGGAGGGATCATCTACACCATCGGCGGCATCATCTATGCCTTAAAGCTGCCTCTGTTCAACTCCAGGCATCAGGGCTTCGGATCCCACGAGATCTTTCACCTGTTTGTCATGGGCGGCAGCTTCTGCCATTATGTGATGATGTATCAGTTCGTGGCGTAACGCACCAATTGCAGAGTAAGCTGTTCTCTGACAAAAGCCGGGCCTGAGCCCGGCTTTTGTATACCATATCTTTCGAATCTCTTCCTGCGTCGTTACACTTCCTCCCTTTGGGTCTGTTCCTTCTCCTGCCTCTCCCGTTCCTCCTCCTCGGCAAAGAGAGGTTTCAGCTCCATGTCTGCCGGTTTCTGCTCCTTCGGCATATATTTGCTGAAGACACTGTTGAGCATATAGGAGTTAAAAAACGCAACCAGTGCCACTCCGAAGATACTCAGCTGAGGAATATAGGTGACCGACAAAAACAGGATAGCCGCGTCCACTGCCAGCATGCCGATGGTATGGAACATGTGGCGGATAGACATGAAAAAGGAGTTAAAGATCGTTCTCTTCACCGGATTGTAAAACCGGGCCTGGAGAGGAAATACATAAGTAAACATGGCGGACCATATGAAGATCATGGCCACAAACACGGAGATCATGATCGTCCTCAGTGAGGAGGGCGCCGCCATCTTGATAAAATAATATACATCAAAGGCCAGCAGCATGCCTGTGAGCAGGAATATGAGCCAGATAGCAGTGGCCTGCTTAAAGTTCTCTTTGAAAGACTTGAAGAAGGAACGGATAGTGTATCCGTCTTCGTCTCTGGCCAGTTTCAGCGTCACATAATACATAGCCGTGGTAGAGGCGCCTGCGGTCACAACCGGGATGCTGCAGATGATCCAGAGAATATTCACGACCAGTACATCCCAGAGCTTACCGATAAAACGCCATACCGGGTTATCATAATTAAATAAACCTGCTAACATGGGCATTTCCTCTTTTCTTCACAAAATACGTAAATATTGTATTATTATATCGGATTTTCAGAGGAAAATCAATTTAGTAAGGAAAATTTATAAAAAGATTATCTATTTCAGGCGGAATGTCAGTGCGTCTCTCAGGCGGGTGACGATATCGGCGCCTTCTTCATACAGCCGGTTGTTATAAAATGATATGAGAATCCCGTCATACCCTTTCGGAACACGGCAGGTTAAATCCATAGTCAGCTTACGTGTTCCGTCGTCTTTCCAGTCTTCCAGATTACTCTTGACATCTGCCGTACACTCCGTATAATCGATACCGTTCATATTGACCGTAAACAGATCGCTCTCGTCGCTGCCTAAAGTCCTCTCAGTACCATAATAGTCGCGGACAAGGGCGGACCATGAAAGGCCATACATCTGGGCGAACTGATCGCCGTATTCCACATCCACATGAACCGTTTTCCACTCATATCCTTCTTTTGCAGGGTGGGCGTCGTCCGCGTCAAATGTCCGATACTCTGAAAAAATCAGCTTCGCGTTAGTGTCCACATTGACAGCACTGTTGCATCGGGTAATATAGTCATAAGTCACCCCTACTTCTGCGTTACATTTCAGTCCCTGCTCTTCAAACCAGGAAAAAGGCACCGCAGCGACGGCTTTGGTTTTCACGGTTCCGTTCTCAACCCACGCGCCATCTGCGTTTACCTGATAATTGTCAGGGGTCGTCGTATTCGTGTACAGCCAGCCGTTTCCGTCAAAATAATAACATTCAGCCGTCCCGTTCCCGTCGCCGTCTATCCAGTGCCAGCCGTCCTTTGCGTAAGTGCCGTCGTTATTATCATACCACCATCTGTCCTGATCGTTTCCTGTCCCCTTTTTCCATGTTCCGCCAAATGCTGCAGAAGTACTCATCAAAGCGAAAACCGATGCTGCCAAAAATATTTTTTTAGCTTTCATTACATTACCTCCCTGGTTTTTTCTTTAAATTTTAATTCATTTTTGCAATCTGGTCAACAATTTTACAGGTTAATTATTATTTTTATACAAACCCCCTGCCGGATCCAGGGATCCTTGCGGCTCATGGCAAAGTGTGTTATACTCTATAAAAATCATTCATCCCAGCCTCCATGGCCAGGAGTCCATACTCCCGTCCGCGGATGGTATCCAGAAACGAGGAAGAACCATGTCATCATTGAAAGATCAATTAAAAGAAGAGGTCCGCACCGAAAGACAGAAGATGAAAGAGATGTCCCTGGAGGACAAGCTCTGGTACATCTGGGAATACTACAAATTTCACATCGGAGCCGTGCTGGTGCTTATCCTGCTCATCAGCGTCGTCATCACCTCTGTCCGCAACGCTTCTATCGACCCGGGGCTCTACTGCGTCATCATCAACAACCGCTCCTCTCAGGAACTGGACACTGCCCCCCTGGAACAGGATTTTTTTAACCATATGGGATTCGGCAAAAAGCAGCCGGTCTATGTGGAATCTATGTATATTTCCTACGGCGACGATGCCACAGAGTACAGCTACGCCTCTATGGCCAAGATCTCGGCCCTGGTAGCCACCAGAGATCTGGATGTCATCATGGCGGATGCAGAGAGCATGGATCACTATGCCTCCTTGGACGGTATGGCCGATCTGGAGCAGATCCTGCCTCCGGATGTTCTCTCGGCAGTAAAAGACCGTCTCCGCACCGCACCGGACAGCACCGGCCGGTCTGTATCCGTATCCGTCGACATCAGCGGCACGTCTCTGGCCGATCTCATGCATCTGTCAGATGAGGCCGCCAACCTGGGCATTGTCAATAATTCCGGACAAACAGATTATGCCGTTGCCCTGGTTCGGTATATCTTTGGTCTGTAAGGCGGAATCCCAGTTTTTTCAGCAAAGCCGCGGATGCCTCGTTGGAGGCATCCGTTTTTGCGTAGACAGGCATATTCCCCCGGGCCGCACACCATGACAGGATTCCTTCGCAGGCTTCTGTCCCATACCCTCTCCCGCGCCACGGGCGGAAGATGTGATACCCCAGCTCCAGAGCCTCTTCTTCTCCGTTTTCCTTCGATCCCCATTCCAGGTTCGTGACTCCCGCTTTTCCTATGATGGCTCCGGTCTCCCGTTCCGTCAATGCCCAGATACCATATCCCCAAAATCCGTACTGACTGCGGATATAGGCCTCCAGAAGATCCCTGCTCCGGAATACCCGGTCTCCCTCACCGTCTTCCGGCTCCTCCGGCACCTGTGCCTCGTCTCCCGGACAGAACTCCCGGATCAGGAGTCTGCAGGTCTTGAGGATCTCCCATGGAAGACCCAGATGCCGTCTGACTACCTGCTCCAGGTATTCCCGGCTCACATCCTCCTCCTTCTCCACCGCATATGCGGTCAGAAACGAGGAACCGCCCTCCCCCAGTACCTCAACAGAGGCTGTCCCGGCTGCTTTCGCGGCCAGGATAGCCTCTCTGTCGTCAGATACTACTACTTTATGAACTTGTCCTTCTGTAATGATCTCATACTCTCTCGTCATGTTCCTGTCTTCTCTGCTTCCACAGACTGCCGCTGTCCCGCACCATCTGTTTTCCCGGTCCGGGAACCCATTTCCTATCCGAGGCTGGTCTCCGGTTCCGGATACTCCACTCCAAAGGTATCCACGGTTATGGACCGGATCTTCTGTTCTTTCATGGGCCGGTCGCTGTAGTCTGTCATGACCTCCGCAATCTTATCCACGATATCCATGCCTTCCGTCACCTTTCCGAAAGCCGCATAGGCTCCGTTCAGATGAGGCGCCCGCTTATGCATAATAAAAAACTGAGAACCGGCAGAATCAGGAGCCATGGACCGCGCCATGGACAGAACTCCCGGATCATGTTTCAGATTATTCTCAAATCCGTTCTGGGAAAACTCTCCTTTAACCGTATACCCCGGTCCTCCCGTACCGATTCCCTCCGGGCAGCCGCCCTGAATCATAAAACCACTGATCACTCTGTGGAAAATCAGGCCGTCATAAAACCCCTTCTTCACAAGACTGATAAAATTGTTTACCGTGTTGGGTGCCGTTTCCGGATACAGTTCCGCCTTCATCACATCGCCGTTTTCCATGGTAATAGTTACGATTGGATTACTCATAATCACAGATCCCCTTCCTGCTGTTTTTATCATGATTTCAGGTCTGAGAGTTATATGTACCTTCTTATTTATGGGTCACATCATCCTCCGTCCCTGTATCATTCTATCAAATACCCGGCTTTTTGACAACCGGGTCTTCCATGACACTCTATAAAAACTGAAGCAGAAACACCAGCAGACAGCTGCCCATAGATACCGCAAACAGACTTACTCTGCAGTATGCCATGACCATGGCAGCTCCAAAGCCCACGAAAGAGATCCAGGGCTTCTCTGTGGATTCCAGTATGGCCGGAAACGTCATCACTGACAGGGTCACATAAGGCACATAAGTGAGAAAAGAGCGGAAGGTCCTGTTTTTGATCTCCTTTCTCAGAAGTGTCAGCGGAATCACCCTGATCATATAGGTGGTTACCGCCATCACCAGAATATACATGTAGTTTCTCATAGCTCCTCCTCCGGCACCGGCATGATCACGGCAGCTCCCATAGAGATCACCAGAGTCAGCAAGATGATCTTCATCCCTGACGAGATAAAGTCAAACCAGGGAAGCACCTGCAGCAGAGTACTGAGAGCCATGGACAAGAAAATCACCGGCAGCAGCTTTTTATCCTCCCTGGCCGCAGGCATGAACACGGCGATAAACATGCCGTACAGTGCCATATTCATGGCGTTGAGAAAGGTCCGGGGCAGTACGCCTGTTGACAGAACTCCCGCAAGAGTTCCCAGAGACCATCCGGGAACAGCCACGCTCATGACCCCATAAGTATACCAGGGATCCAGTTTCCCTCTCTGGGAGATGGAGAGCCCGAAGATCTCATCCGTGACTCCGAAAGCCATAAAAAGCCTGTGATGCATGGGCAGACGGCTGTCCACCTTCTGAGACAGGGCACAGGACATGAGACAATACCGCAGATTAATCACTGCCTGCGAGATAACCATCTCCACATAAGGCGCCCCTGAGGCGATCAGGGCAAAGGAGGCAAACTGCCCTGCCGATGTCAGGTTCGTAAGAGACATGACCGTCGCCTGAAAAGCTGTCAGGCTGGCTTTCCTGGCCGCGATGCCAATGGTGAATGACACCACAAAATATCCCAGTCCCACAGGAATCCCCTGTTTGACTCCTCTTAAGTAAATCTGCCGATCCATAGATGTCCCTCTTTTCTGTCACACAACAGGATTATTGATCTTCCCGATCTTCTCGATAGCACAGCACACCTGATCTCCGACTTTCAAAAATCTGGGCGGATCAAATCCCATGCCCACTCCTGCCGGTGTTCCCATAGCGATAATAGTTCCCGCCTCCAGAGTCATGCCCTGAGACAGTTCGCTGATCACGTGGTCAATATCAAAAATCAGAAGGTCCGTGGTGCTGTTCTGCCTCAATTCCCCATTGACATAGGACCGGATAGCCAGACGGGGCGGATAGCTGATCTCCTCCGCCGTGACGATACAGGGCCCCATAGGGAAAAATCCATCCAGGCTTTTGCCGAAATACCACTGTTTATGACGGGTCTGTACATTTCTGGCACTGACATCATTGACCACAGAATATCCGAATATGTACTTTCTCGCATCCTCTTTTGACACACGTGCGGCATCCCGCCCTATGATCACTGCCAGTTCTGCCTCATAATCCAGACTGTCCACCATATCCGCATGAGCAGGAATCCCTTCGTCAGGACCAATACAGCGGTTTACCCGTTTGGAAAAATAGATGGCATGGGGGCGTTCTCCCCCAAAAGCTTCCTTCTTATACCTGGCCGACTCCTCTGCATGAGCCATATAATTGATCCCCAGGCAGATCACATCCTGACCAGGCTTCAGGATGGGGGCAAGAATCCTGGCATTCTCGGTCGGCACTGCGCCCCGGATCTCATATGGATCCTTGGCAGCCATGTGGTTCAAAAGCTGGATCTCCGACTCGCTGATGCCGCGGATCACCTCCTGCATCTGCCGGTATTCCATACCGAAGCTTTCTACCGGATAGATCCAGGTCTCCTCCCTGTTCCAGATGCCCAGTCTGATCCTTCCTTCCACTTCATACGTCAAAATCTTCATCTTCCGCTTCCTAAACCTCCCACAAGTCTTCCTTTGTTGTAGATACTGCGTCTACTCCGGCCTGAAACGCAGCCATGATGTCCTGCTTATCAGACAGGAGTCCTCCTGCTACCAGAAGAACCGATGTGATCTCCCTGATCTGCCTCAGAATTTTAGGCATCATACCAGGCATAATCTCCATAAAATCCGGCTGAAAAGCCGCCAGCTGTTTTCTGGTATTCTCCAGTGCAATGGAATCTATGAGAAACGCCCTCTGTCCGCCGATAAGTCCCAGCTCCATGGCCCGCTTTACCAGCCCGGGCCTGGTGCTGATGATGCCGTCGGCCCTGGTATTCTCCCTGATAAAATCTACGGCCACCTCTTTGGAACTGAGACCCAGGATCAGATCCACATGAACGATAGCCAGTTTTCCATGTTCTTTCACCTTGTCCACAATCCCTGAAATGCTGCATACGGTTCCGTACAAAATAAATACGATTGCACAATCCTTCTCCATGGCGTGCTCCAGACCGCAGTCGTCTTTCACTGCCGTGATCACCGGAGAAGATTCAAAAATATCTTCTAACTTCAAAATCCATTCCCTCCCATATTCTTCCCCTATCATACACCAATCTGTCGGGAAAATCAAATAGCAGCAGGCAAAAAAGCATTCTTGCTTTTCTGTCTGCTGCTTCTGTCTCTCATACCGGTCAGTTCATCCAGCTGTCATGCTGATCCACGGCCTCACAGCCGCCCTGATCATCCAGGACCACCTTGACGATCCCGTCATACAGAGTAAGGTGGAATTCAGCCCCTTCTTTCACATAATTATTATATACATCCATGCTGCCCATAACATCGCCCATGGCCACCACCACCTGAGGACTGACGGTCTTGATCCATTTCTTCAGGTTCGATGTATTCTTACCGTGATGATTGGCCTTGGCAAGATCTGCTTTCAGAGCGTCTCCATATTGATCGATATAATCTCTCTCCTGGGATACGTACAGATCCCCGCCGAACAAAGCCGTACTCCCGCCATATGTAAACTTTAAAAGAAGCGAATTGTTGTTGAGGAACTGGGTGCTGTTATCCGGAAATCCGTCGGGATAGACGATCTCCTCATCGGGTCCTAACACCTCCACCTGAACCTGATCCCCAAAGGAGAAGGTATCTCCTGTCTTCAGGAACACGACCTCAGTGCCTTTCTCTTTTAAAACATTGACGTAATTCTGATAGGTCTGAGTGGTATATTCCACATAAGACCGGTAAGCGGTTTCCACAGGGAACTCAGTCATCACCGCCGGTACTCCTCCGATGTGGTCGATATGAGGATGAGAAGCTACCAGGTAGTCGATCTTCTCAATTCCCATGTCTTTGAGAACCTTTACCACGATGTCCGAGGAATCCGTGTGGCCTGCATCGAGAAGCATCACCTTTCCGTCAGGAGAAATCAGGATGCTGGAATCCCCCGATACCTCTTCCGGGGCACCCTCCACCTGGAGATCCAGGAAATAGACAACCAGTTTCCCCTCATCGCCGCTGTGGTCCAGGAGTTCTTCATAGCGGTCGACGTCGGAATCCGTGCCATCTGCCGCCTGTGTCTGGCCTGTCCCGGCAGCAGAGGTCTCCTGTACGGTTTCCTGCTGCAGGGCCGTGGTCTCTTCCGCCTCGCTGGCCTTTGCCGCAGTTTCTGTCTGTGCCGCCGTGGTCTCCGGCACTGTTTCCGATACGCTGCCCGCCTTCCCCGCACAGCCTGCAAGATACAGAGCTGCCAGGATCCCCGCCGTCAGGCAGCGGATAGATCTTCTGATTCTCATCTCTTTACTTCCTTTTTATACTCTTTCCAGGCTCTGCACACCTGGGGATAGTTGGTGATGGCTCCATCGCATCCCCACTCTTCCAGCTTCTCCAGCTGGTCCATAGTGTTGATGGTCCACACATTCATCTTGATTCCATATTTCTTACAACCGGCTACGATCTCATCTGTAACACCGTCAAATCCAGGATGATAGCATTCAAAGCCATAGCTGTGGCAGTAGTATCCGGCATTGCCCAGTCCGATCTCGCTGAGGAGAGCGCCGCACTCCACTTCCGGCATCAGCTCTTTCACCTTCAGAAGGGACAGATGGTTGAATGATGAGAACATCACCTTCTTCTCCAGGCCGTATTTACGGACAATCTCTATCGTCTTTTTCTCGATATCCTCATAATAATACCGGCCTGTTTTTATCTCAATATTGGTGGTCAGCTCTGTAGTCGCGGCCCATGCACAGTACTCCTCAAAGGAAGGGATATGCTGAAAACCGGTGACCTCCGGAAATAAAACGGCAGCGTTGAACTTCTTCAGTTCTTCATAGGTATAATCCTTCACAAAGCCGGTGCCGTCGGTGGTCCTGTCGATCTTCTCGTCATGGATGACCACTACCGTTCCTTCTTTTGTCAGCTGAACATCCAGTTCAATCTCGTCTGTCCCGGCCTCCTCTGCCTTCTGAAACGCCAGCATGGTATTCTCCGGGTATTTTCCGCTGTAACCTCTGTGCGCTATTACTTTCATTTTGTGTCCTCTCTCAATTTTTCAAAATTTTGACCCGAACCTATTTCATAGCAGCTTTGGAATAACCGGTCAGCATGTATTTCTGGAAAACAAAGAACATAACCACTACGGGCAGGATGGCCATAACCGCACCTGCCATGATCTCATGGTTGTTCATGGTAGCCTGGCCGGCAAAGGTGTTTTTCAGCTGTGCCAGACCTACGGTCAGAACTCTTCTACGCTCGTTTTTGGCGATGATCTTGGGCCAGAAGTAGCTGTTCCAACCGCTGGTAAAGGTTACCAGGGTTGTGGTAAACAGAGTGGACTTACACATGGGCGTCAGGATCTTGGTGATGATCCCCACTCTTCCAAGTCCGTCTACCTTGGCCGCATCGATGTAGCTGTCATCAATGGCCATAAAGGTCTGCCTCAGCATGAATATGTAGTAAGGCGAGATACATTCCGGAAGAATCAGTCCCATAAAGGTATCAGACAGACCCCAGTTGGCGCACATGATGAAGATAGGGATAAAGGTAACCTGCAGAGGGATCATCAGAGCGCCCAGCACAAAGATGAAGCACGCGTTCTGACCTTTGAACTTTCCCTTGGAAAAGCCATAGGCGGCAAACACGCCGGTGATGATCTGGGAACTTAAGATACCTGCCGTCATGACAATGGTATTATAATAGTATTTGCCGAAATTCACCCTGTTGAACACATTGACATAGTTTTCCAGATGAATCTCATGGGGCCACAGAGTCGGCTTTAAAAGCAGGATCTCATCCTGAGATTTCACTGAGGAGGAGATCATCCAGTACAGCGGAAAGATCACGATCAGCGTGATGATGATCGCCAGAGTGTACTGTACGGCGACAACAATCTTCTTCTTTCTCTGAGCAGCGATCTGCCGCTCAAGATGGCTATTGGTGGTTTTGCTCATATCTGCCTCCTCTAAGAATCATAGTGTACGCTGCGGTTGGAAACTTTAAAGGTAGATGCCGTAACGATCAGAAGCAGTACAAAGAATGCAATCGCAACTACGGAAGCTCTGTCCATACGGAAATCTTCCATGGCATACTTGTAGATCGTATACACAAACACCTCCGTGGCGCGGTAAGGACCGCCGGATGTCAGGATATCTACGGACTGGAATACCTTCATGGAAGAGATAAATGTGGTGACAAACAAAAACAGGGTAGTCGGAGAAAGCATGGGCAGAGTGATCTTGAAAAAGCTCTGCGCCGCCGTGGCTCCGTCCAAAGATGCCGCCTCATAGTAATCTCTGGAAATCCCGATCATGGCTGACAGGTAGATCATCATTCCGTATCCGATAGCCCTCCACCCGGTCAGCATAAGCACGGAGATCAGGGCCGTATTACGGTTGCCCAGCCAGTCTACAGACGGCAGTCCCACACAGTTGAGCAGATAGTTGAGAATACCGGTATCCGTGTTCAGAATCCATAAAAAGACCACTGCCGCGGAAGACATGGCCACATATTTGGGCATGAACACGATGGCTCTCATGATGGAAAACGACTTGTTCAGCCGTCCGAAGATCAGCGCGAAGAGCAGTCCGCCCAGCAGCGTGATGGTCAGCTCACCGATGGAGTACAGCACTGTGACTCTCAGAGAGTTCAAAAGGTGCTTGGTACCGGAGCCGTTGAACAGCCAGATCCAGTTTTTCAGACCCACATAATTCCATCTCTCATTTAATAAGTTCCAGTCCGTAAAGCTGATCTGGATCAGCTTGCAGATGGGGTAGTAAGTAAAAATACCAAGAAACACCAGGGCCGGAAGAACACATACAAAATCCTTGATGGCCGACATGGTTCTTGGTTTTATGAATGATTTTTTCTCCACCTTAACGCCTCCTTTTGAAATACGGCCTTCGGCAGTGATACCGAAGGCCGCTTATAAGCTGTCATGAATTTATGAATCCTCAAGAACCTCGTTGATCTCTTCCACCATGTCCTCGATCTTGCTGGGAATATCTACATCCTCGATCATGATCTCTGCCATGTAGTTCTTCCAGATGGTGGCCAGCTGGTTCCAGCCGGGATGCTGGATCCTGGGATTGATCAGATCCAGGTTGTCAAAGATACACTGGAATGCCGGTTTCTCCTCCAGGAATTTCACGCCTTCTTCGGTATGAAGCACGGAGTTTCTGGTAGGCATGTATCCGGTTCCTTTCACCCATGTCATGTTTACGTCTTTGCTGCAAAGATAAGCTAAGAACTGCCATGCCGCATTCTTGGTCGCCTGGTCGTTCTTGGACGGGATCAGCAGTACGCAGCCGCCGATCTCCTGATTCTTGGTCTCCCCTCCGGGAAGCCATGCCATACCGACTTCGAAATCACACTTGTCGGTATACAGCTTGTACATGGAGCTGGTATGCATAACGGAGAATGCCTTCTTATCGATGAAGTTCTGTCTCATGATGGAAGAAGCGTCTGTTCCGTTGGCCCAGTAGATATAACCCTTGTCACACCACTCTTTGAACTTGTTTACGATGCCTACTGCTGCCTCGTTGTCCAGATCGGTGGAGATCTGATCGTCGTTGATCAGGTTCACGCCGTTGTTCAGGTAGAAGGTCTCAAAATACCACTGATCCCATCCGGGGATAATGGTTCCGTAACGCTCTGTGGTCCCGTTGTTCACTACGGAAACAGCCTCCAGGAAAGAATCCATATCATCCCACTTCTCCGGAATGGTGACCTTCAGTTCATCTGCCATGGTCTTGTTGTAGAACACTACCTGAGTGGAGATGAGGAAAGGAAGGGAAACCTGCTGTCCGTTATAACTGGATGCATCTACAAGGCCTTTTCCGAAGTCGTCGATATCAAAGCCTGTGGCCTGAATATAAGGATCCAGCACTTCCGTAAGTCCGCCGGCGCCGTACTCGGCCACATACGGAGTATTGGCTACTGTCACTGCCGGAAGTCCGGTTCCTGCCGCGTGAGCCGCCACCAGAGCCTCGTTTACCTGACCGTAGCTTCCCACATAAACCGGTTCTACGGTGATCAGATCCTGAGAGCTGTTGAAATCATTCACTACCTGATCCACTACATCGCTGTACTGAGCCTCCAGGGAATGCCACCACTGGATGGTGATCGGTTCAGTCACCTCATACATGGATGCATCCACTGCCGCAGTCTCCTGAGCTGCAGCCTGGGTCTCTCCTGAGGATCCGCCTCCCGCAGGAGCCGCCGTAGTCTGCTGTGCTGCACCGCCGCCTGTAGATCCGCCTCCTGTGGAGCCGCCGCCGCTGCAGCCGCTGATCAAACCGCAGGTCATCGCTGCCGTCAACACAAGTGCTAACATTTTCTTCATAGAAACTTTCCTCCAATCATCTTTGTCCGTGAAATGTTGTTGAAACATTAGTAAACACTGTTAAACTTTTTACCGATATTTTAAGCGCGCATTAAAATACTTTTTAACAGCATTTTTGTATATCTGTCGTTTCATGTATATTAAAATTACCATAGTTTTGTGCTATTTGTCAATAATATCCTTATACTTTTTTTACTTTTACATATTTTCTACATAAATCTTGCCTGTTCCCCTTAGTTTTCTTCATTTTTCTTGTTGATTTTTGTGCTAAATAATGTTAAAATCTATTCACAGAAGACCGGCAACACCTCAGGAGGACTCAAAATGAAAAAACCAACTATCAAGGATATTGCTGCCGCCGCAGGGGTTTCCCCTGCATCCGTCTCCATGATTCTTAACGGCAGAAATCTGTCCCGTTTTACGGAACAGACCATCCAGAATGTTTACCGGGCCAGCCGTCAGATGGGTTATCTGCCCAAGCGGCAGCAGCGTCACAAGAACCCCCGGGAGACGATCCTGATCGTCTGCCCTTCCCTGATGAATCCTTATTATTCCACTCTGATCCAGAGTATGGAACAGGAAGCCAGACTCAGGGGTTATATGACCATGATCTTTACTACTTACTGGGATAAGGCCGCCGAACGGGAGATCCTGGAGATGTCCCTGGAGCCTCAGTTTTCCGGCGTCATTTTCTCCATGATTCCCCAGCAGCCCGAACTGGCGGAAGAGGTCAGCAGGCATGTGCCCATGGTGGCCGTGGGAGACCGGGCCTGCAGCCTGAATCTGGACACTGTGGATGTGAATAATTATTCTGCAGGACAGATTCTGGCTTCCCATCTCATCGGCCTCGGACACAGACATGTGGCCTATATCTCCACCACCTTAAACGGGGAACATTCTTCCCGCGTCAAGCGGTGCGACGGCCTGAAAGACGAATATGCAAGGCGCTGTCCTGCGGGGACCGTCACCATCTACAGTCAGGATGTGTCTTCCCACAAGGAACTGTATGTCACCGGAGTGGAACATGAGGTAGGTTATTCCCTTACACGGAAATGTCTGTCAGAAGCTCCTCATGTCACGGCCATCGTGGCCATCAACGACATGGTGGCCTACGGAGTCCGGGCAGCCCTCATCGATGCGGGAAAGCGCATCCCCGAAGACATCAGCCTCTGCGGCTTTGACAATATCTATCCCTCCCGTTTCCCCGGTGTTGATCTGACCACTATTGAGCATGCCATCATAGAGCGGGGGAAGAGCAGTGTGCGGTTGTTGTCGGAAAAGCTCAGGGGACAATCAGAATTTACAGACGAGAACGCCATCACGCGGGTAGAATATCAGAGCAATATGGTTATCGGAAGCACCACCGGTCCCGCCCGGACAGACAAAGACAGGGCGGAGCAGGTACCGGACAGTCCGCCCGCCGGATCATGAACACACCGGCGCCATGAGTCGGGAACAGTCCGGCAGAACCTCTTCACTCCTCTGCCGGACCGCTGTCCTGCCCGTCTTCTTCCTGATATCTTCCGAACACATTGCGGAAAAAGTAGGAATTGACAAAGGCGGACAGAGCCATGAATACAGGAAAGAGCACGGTGATATGGTATGCCAGGACTCCGAAGAGGAGATGGATCACCAGCATGGTGACGGACACATAGAGATTGCCCATGGCCATGATAAAGCTGTGTGACAGGATCGTCTTCACCGGCAGATAAAATCTGGACAGAATGGGGAATACATACTGTGCCGTCAGGACATATACCAGGCTCAGGCACAGAAGCACGCCGAAGCACAGGAGCCGGACCGGACCCGGGATCGTAATCTGCATACAGGCCCACATATCTGCAGCCAGAAATCCTCCCACGGCCAGAAGGATCAGCCACAGGGCAGTGGCCTGTCTGAAATTTCTGCCGAAGGCCTTTATAAAACTTTTCCATACATACCCTTCCTCATCATCGGTCTGTTTCAGGGTAAACTGATACAGCGACGTCGTAGCCGCTCCTATGGTGATCACAGGGATGGAGAATAAAAACCACAGGATGCCGATAAAAAACACATCCGTGATCTTATTCATAAAGCTCCAAAACCTGTTTTCCGGATTAAATAACTGATTCATAACCGCCGTCCTTTTTCAGATAAATGATAATATTTCTGTTACAGTATAACACAATCTTCCAGAACAAGGAGATATTTTATGAAATTTTCAGATAAGATCAGACAAAGTTTTATCCAGGACCGACAGACACTTAAGAGACTCCCCTTCCGGCAGAAGGTCCGGTTTGTCCTGGATTATTACAGAGGGTATGCGTTTATCCTTCTGTGCCTGTGCCTTGCAGGCTTTTTTATCAGGGATGCCTGGCTGCAGACCCGCCGGGAGACAGTTCTGGAAGGCTTCTTCACCAATGACGATGAAAATCTGTTTCCTGCCGGGACCATCGCCAGGGATTTCTCCGCAGAGCTGGAACTGACTCCTGATCAGCAGGTGATCTTTGACGACAGCCTCTATGTAGAGCCTGGTTCCTCTTTTGACTATCACACGGCAAGCCAGGGAAAGATCATGGCCTATATCTCTGCCAGAGAGTTGGATTTTCTGGTCACCACGCCGGATCTGGCCGAATACTACAGCCATAGCTTCCCCCTGATGGATCTGGAAGAATTTCTTCCCGACCATCTCCTCTCTCTCCTGAAGGATCAGCTCTATTACGGCCAGGGCCCTGACGGGGCAGAAAAGGCCTGTGCCGTCAGTCTGGACGGCTCCCGCTTCACAAAAAAGGCAGCCTCCGGCCAGACTGCCCCTCACTGCCTTATGGTGTTTTCCTACACGGACCACGGGGAAGCCATGATCCGCTTTCTGGAGTATGCCTTTGAATACAAACGGCCTTAAGACTCTTCCGTGCGCTCCAGCAGTTCTTTCATCTCCCCCAGAGACTCATAGACCGCATCCGGCTGTACTCTGGAATTTTCCAGATCTTCCAGTTTCGTCTCCCCCGTCAGCACCAGAAAACCGTTGGCGCCGTGGTCCACTCCGGTGGCCACATCCGTATACAGCCGGTCGCCTACGAATGCCACCCGTTCTCTCTTTTCTCCTGTATGAAGCAGTATCATGTCTACGGTATCTCTGAAGGGTTTACCCAAGTATCTGGGTTCTTTTCCAGTGGACAGAGCTATAGCGGCACAGATGGATCCGCAGTCGATCATAAAACCGCCTTCCACGGGGCAGTTGATGTCCAGGTGGGTCGCCAGAAATATGGAACCCTCCCTGATAAAAGTACATGCCCTGTCCAGTTTCTCGTAGGTCAGCGTGGTGTCAAATCCCACGACCACCACCTCGGGCCGGGGCTCTCCTTCCTTCCACAGACGGATCCCTTCCTCCAGAAAGCTCTCTTCCAGAGCCGGAGTTCCCATAAGATATACGGTTTTTTCCGGATATTCCGTCTTCAGATATGCGATGGTCACATCTCCGGAAGTCATGATCTGGTCTCTCCCGATGGGACAGCCCATGGCCGCCAGACGTTCCATATAAGCCCTGGGCGATCTGGAAGAATTATTGGTGAAGAACAAAACTCTGCGCCCTGTCCCTTCCACATAGCGGACAAATTCCAGCGCGCCTTCGATCACATGGTCTCCTAAATAAAATGTGCCGTCCATATCCAACACAAATAAACCGATTTGTTTCAGCAGATCGGTCCTTTTCTGATCCTGACTCTCTCCGTCAGTTCTTGTTTTTTTATCCACGTTAGTCCTTTCTGTTCTTGTTTTCTCCGGCATCCCATAGCAGCAGTGCCTAGGGGGGGCCGCTGCTGCCGGGAAACCGAAATCTGATATGGGCAGTCACAGCCGCCCGGCCTGTCTTCTGCACAGAACACAGTCAAGGGGAGCGGAAGGCCGGACATCAGCCGTGATTATACGCGTTCTACGCTCTTCGTAGCGATGATCTCCACTCCGGTCCCTGCACAGTCGTTTATGAGGACCTGGCCCATAGTCACGGGAGCATCCACACGGGTATTGCGGATCTCATCCATCACTTCAAAGATCTTGGATTTGGGGATATCATTTTTCGTCTTTACGGACACTCTGGCGATCACACCGTCATTGACACGGATGCTGGAGGTCACGATACGTGTGGGACTCAGCACTTCCTTCCTGGCATAATCTGCTCCTCTGGGACAGGTGTTGCCTGTTACCTGGATATCCTCTCCCTCCATGGTCACTGTCACAGGGCAGCCCAGCGGGCAGCCGATACAGATCAGATTCCTTACTTCCATCATTCCACCTCCGTACAAATTTTGATCCGGCCGATCTCCGGATAATCCGCAAAGCTGCTCTTCTTCAGGACTACCTGCTCCATCTCTCCGGGGGCAAGAACCTTTTTCTTCTTTCTGGAGATCAGTTTGTCATCGTAGTATACGGCAATATAACGGTCTTTATAGACATCGGCCACGCGGAAACGCACGGTCACCGTATCCTGCATGGTGTCTACATTGAGAACCTGAGGAACCGTATAGCGGACTCCGTTCTCCGCCATCAGGGGAACTCTCCGGCCTGTGGAGGCAGCCTTTCCGCTCTTCACATAGGCGGCGGCATTTTCTCCTGCCAGAGCCGCCTCCTGTGACACGAAATCAACCAGGTCGTGTACATGGAGTACGTTGCCGCAGGCATAGATGCCCTCAGCCTCGGTCTCCAGACGGTCGTCTACGTTGGGGCCTGAGGTGACCCGGTTCATGGATACACCTGCACCTTTGGACAGCTCGTTCTCCGGAATCAGTCCCACGCTCAGAAGAAGCGTGTCGCAGGAGTAATGTTCCTCGGTGCCGGGGATAGGATTGCGGTTTGCATCGACCTCTGCCAGGGTGATGCCTGTCAAACGCTCTTTGCCTTCGATATTGATAATGGTATGGCTCAGCTTCAGGGGGATGCCGTAGTCGTCGAGACACTGAACGATGTTCCTCTTCAGTCCTCCGGAATAAGGCATCAGTTCCGCTACCACCTTTACTTTGGCGCCTTCCAGGGTCATACGTCTGGCCATGATCAGTCCGATATCCCCGGATCCCAGGATGACCACTTCCTTTCCCACGCAGTAGCCTTCGATATTCATCAGGCGCTGGGCCGTTCCTGCCGAATAGATGCCGGCCGGACGGTATCCGGGAGTGTTCAGGGCTCCTCTGGGGCGCTCACGGCAGCCCATAGCCAGGATCACGGCCCCCGCCTGAATCGTCACCAGTCCTTCTTCTTTGTTGATATACGTAACTTCTCTGTCTCTGCTGATGTCGGCCACGATGGTATTCAGCTTGTACGGGATCTTCTCCTCCTCTACCATGGCGATATATCTGGCAGCATATTCCGGTCCTGTCAGCTCCTCCTTAAAGGTATGAAGTCCGAAACCGTTGTGGATACACTGGTTTAAGATACCGCCCAGTACTCCGTCGCGCTCCAGGATCAGGATGTCCTGAATTCCGGCTTTTCTTGCTGCTGCTGCGGCAGATAACCCTGCCGGACCTCCGCCTATGATTACGATATCATGATGTGTCATATCCTTTTCCTCCTATGCTTCTCCGGTGATCATCTCAGAGCCGGGCTGGTTTTTGCAGATTTTCTCCATGGGGATTCCTGTTTCACGGCACAGGATCTCCATGGTCCTGGGCGTACAGAATCCTGCCTGGCAGCGTCCCATGCCCTGACGGACTCTTCTCTTGATCCCGTCTAAGGACCTGGCTCCCAGCGTGCGGCGGATGCTGTCCACGATCTCGCCCTCACTGACGTTTTCACAGCGGCACACAATGGTCCCGTAATCCGGACGCTCTTTGATCAGAGCCGCCCGCTCTTCTCTGCTCATGGCGGACACATGAGGAATCCCTTTTCTGGTGGCGATAAAGTCTGCTTTCTTCTCCGCTCCCGCTTTTTCGGCGATCAGCTCTGCCAGATAGATACCGATAGCCGGCGCGCTGGACAGACCGGGAGACTCGATACCCGCCGCATCGAAGAATCCGTCGGCGCTCTCTCCGATAATGAACTCGTCATGAGTCTCGTGAGCCCGGAGTCCCGAGAAGGAAGTGATCACCTGACGGTAGGGGATATTCTTTACGCTGATGGCGGACTTTTTCGTGGCCTCTGCCAGTTCTGCCGCCGTGGTATAGGTTCCTTCTTTGTCATCAATATCCGCGGCTGTAGGCCCGATCAGAAGATTGCCGTGGATCGTGGGGGCAACCAGGATGCCCTTGCCGTATTTGCCGGGCAGCTGGAAGATGGTCTTGTCCACATGCTTTCCTGCCTCCTGATCCAGCAGACAGTAGTCTCCTTTTCTGGGAACGATATGGATCTTGTCCCCGCATACCATGTTATGGAACACATCGGCATAGACGCCGGCAGCATTGACCACGTATCTGGTAGTGATGGCAGCCTGATCCCTGACGGCCAGCTCATAGCCGCCTTCGATCTTCTTAATGTCCGTCACCTCCGTGAGGAACCGGAATTCCACTCCGTTGTCACAGGCATTCTCGGCCAGAGCGATGGTCAGTCCGAAGGGGCACACGATCCCGCCTGTGGGCGCGTAAAGAGCTGCCACCACCTCATCGGTCACATTAGGTTCCATGGCCCGCACTTCATCACCGCTTATGATCTTCAGATCCGGAACCCCGTTGGCCACGCCTCTCTCATAGAGGGCCTGAAGGGCAGGACGGTCTGCTTCTGCGAAACACAGAACAAGAGAGCCGTTTCTGCGGAACGCGAAATCCAGATCCCTGGACAACTCTCCCATGATGCGGTTGCCTTCTACATTAAACCGCGCCTTAACGGAACCGACGGCGGCGTCATATCCGGCATGTACAATGGCGCTGTTGGCCTTGGAGGTTCCGGAACACACGTCTTCCGCCCGCTCCACCAGACAGGTCTTCAGCTGGTACCTGGACAGCTCTCTGGCCACGGCGGCCCCTGTCACGCCGCCTCCAATAATCGTTACATCATACTGCAGTTCACTCATATCGTCTCTCCTTTTTATTGATTGTAGACGCAGGATCTCTCCGTCACAATACTTCCATATACTTTACGCACACCATGCCCCGGATGCTTTCCAGGACGTTACGTCTCTTGCTGCGGCTGTTTACTTCGATGCACAGGATCGCATTGGGTCCTTCTCCTTTGATCTTGCTTTTGCTCAGCTCGATGTTGTAGATCTTCACTTCCATCTTATGAAGTCTTTCCATAAATTCGGACACGCTCTGGTTATTTGGAAATTCTACATACACATCGAATACCTTGGCATACATGTGGAGTTTCGAATCCAGCTTTGTCAGAACCTTTAATGTGATCATCACAAGGATCAGAGTAATAAACGCACCTTTGACAAAACCGATCCCCACTGCCAGGCCGAGACAGGCACATGCCCACAGCCCTGCCGCTGTAGTCAGTCCACGTATCTGATTTTTGCCTGTTACAATAATGGTTCCTACTCCCAGAAAGCCGACGCCGCTGATCACCTGGGCCCCCATACGGGCGATGTCCATGTTGCCTTCAAAGTTCATCTTTATGTACTGTCCGGTCATCATCACCAGGGCTGCTCCAAGACATACCAGAGTATGGGTTTTGATCCCGGCTCCCCGCCGTTTGATCGCTCTGTCGATGCCGATGACGGTACCGATGACCAGAGCAGAGACCATACGTATGATCATGGCCCCTGTAGACCAGCCTTCTGCCACAGCCAGGAATCCATCTATCATCCTCTCACCTCTTCCTTTCTCCTGAAGCATGAAAACCGTTCCCCGCCTCTTTTTTGTCTCATTTTGCCAGTCTGTAAATGGCGAAAAAAAGAGCAAGGCAAATCTATGGCTTCTCCCCATAAATCACCTTGCTGCTCTCATCTCACAGGTAATTATTAATCTTTTTTTATCTTACCATATTCGGCAGGATACGTCAAGTATTGATAAATTTTAAATTATTTATTAAATTATTTAGTGAAAGGGAATGGAAGAAATGAAAATTACAATGGTGAAGGACAGAAATTTTTACAGATCTTCTGTATGGGAATCATAGGAGGCTCCAGCGTTCTCGCGGCCCAGTACTGGAGAGCGGGAAATGGATTCATGAGGCCGACGGGCTGAGAAAAACGGGAGAAAGGAAGGGCGCCTGACTACGACACCCTTTTCCCGTATAATTTTAAAGCCGGGAGCTGACTGCTGCTCTCCAGCACTTCCTGCCCCCGGTAAATTCTGTTACTGATCCTCTCCCCAGGCCAGCGCGCACCTGACTGCCCGCTTCCAGCCTTTCAGAAGCTGCGCCCGTTTCTCTCCGTCAATTTTGCTGTCAAAATATGTATCAATCTGCCAGTTCTTCACGATATCTTTCTTGTCTTTCCAGTATCCCACTGCCAGGCCCGCCAGATAAGCGGCGCCCAGAGCCGTAGTCTCGATACACTGAGGCCTTGCGATCCTGGATCCCAGAAGGTCTGCCTGGAACTGCATAAGGAAATCGTTGGCGCTGGCGCCGCCGTCTACCTTCAGTTCCCTCATATTGATCCCCGAATCCTGTTCCATGGCTTCCAGAAGATCGCTGACCTGATAGGCCAGAGACTCCACGGTGGCTCTGATAAAATGTTCCTTGCTGGCTCCCCTGGTCAGTCCTACGATGGTGCCTCTGGCATAAGGATTCCAGTAGGGAGCACCCAGGCCTGCAAAGGCGGGGACCACATAGACTCCTGCCGTGTCGGGGACCACATTGCAGTACTCTTCCGTCTGACCTGCCGTCCGGATCATCCGCAGCTCATCCCTGAGCCACTGAACCGCGGCTCCCGCCACAAACACGCTGCCTTCCAGGGCATATTCCACATGATCTTCCATGCCAACGGCGATGGTGGTCAGAAGCCCGTGGTCGGAACGGACTGCCTTCTCCCCCGTGTTCATCAGCATAAAACAGCCGGTTCCGTATGTATTCTTCACGTCTCCCGATTCAAAGCAGCACTGACCGAACAGAGCCGCCTGCTGGTCTCCTGCCGCGCCGGCGATAGGCACGCTGCCGGCCAGAACGGAGCCGTGAGTGTAGCCGTAGACACAGCTGGAAGGTTTTACCTGAGGCATCATGGAGGCGGGGATCCTGAAATAATCCAGCAGTTCCTGATCCCAGCACAGCTTATGGATATCAAAGAGCATGGTCCTGGCCGCATTGGTGTAGTCAGTGACAAAAACTTCTCCTTTGGTCAGATTCCAGATAAGCCATGTATCCACGGTGCCGAACAGCAGCTCGCCTCTGTCCGCCTTCTCTCTGGCGCCGGGGACCTGTTCCAGGATCCAGGCGATCTTGCTGCCGGAAAAATAGGCATCAGGGATGAGTCCCGTCTTCTCCCGTACCATGTCTGACAGGCCATCCGCTTTCAGTCTGTCGATCATATCCGCGGTCCTCCGGCACTGCCATACGATGGCGTTGTACACCGGCACTCCCGTAGCTTTGTCCCACACAATGGTGGTCTCCCGCTGGTTGGTGATGCCGATGGCCGCAATGTCTTCCCCGTGGACTCCTATGTTGGCCATGGAAGCCATCATCACGCTGAACTGGGAGGACCATATCTCCATGGGATCATGCTCCACCCAGCCCGGTTCCGGGTAGATCTGGGTAAATTCCCTCTGAGCCACGCTTCTGATCTCCCCTTTTTCGTCAAACAGAATACAGCGGGAACTGGTCGTCCCCTGGTCTAACGCCATCACGTACTTTGCCATAAAAAAATCCTCCTCTGTGCTTAGTAAATCCCCCATACCGGAAACAGATACAAAAAGGGCGGAGAATCACACGGAATTTCCGCGCCAATTCTCCGCTCATCATCTCTTTCGGCAACGTTATAGTTAGCGTAACATATTTTTCCCGGAAACGCAACCGGGAAAAAATCTCTAAAACCGCCTCCTCTTTCTGCGGATCTCTCTGACCGCCTTCCACGCCTGCAATACCACCGTGGGAAGAAAAGCGCAGAGTCCCACGATCCCCAGCTGCCACGGCTTTAAGTCTGATGCCGCAAACATCGCCTGGAGTCCCGGCACAAAGAGCACCGCCGCCAGAAGCAGGACTCCCGCCTCAAAGGCCATGACCGTATAGAGATTGCTGAAGAGTCCCAGATAGAAAATAGAGTGTCCGCTGCGGCAGTTGAATCCGTGGAACAGCCTCGCCAGAGTCAGAGAGGCGAAGGCCATGGTGCTGGCAAGGGCAGCGCCTCCCTGAGACAGACCCACGCTGTAGGCGTACATGGTGCAGACTGCTATCAATCCCCCCTGAATCAGGATATCTCTCAGAAACCGCCTTGTCAGTATTCCCTGTGAAGGGTCTCTGGGGGGCTGGTCCAGAAGCTCCCCCTCGGGCCGCTCCATGCCGATGGCGATGGCAGGCAGAGAGTCTGTCAGCAGATTGATAAACAGGAGATGGACCGGCACAAAGGGCATGGGGAGAGCTTTTATGGTAGTGTAGAGCACACAGAAAATACCCGCCATATTTCCTGACAGAAGAAATTCGATGGCGTTGCGGATATTCCGGTACACATTTCTGCCGTTGGACACCGCCTTTATGATGGTGGCGAAATTGTCATCAGCCAGGATCATGGAGGCCGCATCCTTGGACACTTCTGTCCCCGTCAGTCCCATGGCCACCCCAATGTCCGCCTGCTTCAGAGCCGGGGCGTCATTGACCCCGTCTCCGGTCATGGCCGCGATCTTCCCTTTTGCCTGCCACGCCTTCACGATCCGCAGCTTATGCTCCGGGGACACTCTGGCATAGACGCTGATGTCCTGGGTCCTCGTCTCCAGTTCCCGGCTGTCCATGGCATCCAGCTGGGCTCCCGTCACCGCCTGTTCCCCGTCTCTCAAGATACCGATCTGCCTGGCGATGGACATGGCCGTCACCTTGTGATCTCCTGTGATCATCACCGGGCGGATCCCTGCCCGCCGGGCGGCCATGACTGCCTCTCTGGCCTCGGGCCTGGGAGGATCCATCATGGCGGCCATGCCCAGAAATATCAGGTCTTTCTCCAGTCCGAAATCGTTCAGCGAAGATGCCTCCCCTTTTAGAGGGCGGTAAGCCATGGCCAGAACCCGCAGTCCTTTTTCGGAACAGCTGTCGGAGAGGCGGGACAGATCCCGTTTGTCGGACATTCTGATGGAACGGACCTCACCTCTGTCCAGGATCCGGGTGCTTCTCTCAAGAAGCACATCCATGGCCCCCTTTGCCAGCAGCGTCGGACCCTCGGGCATATGGCAGACCACACTCATGATCTTCCTGGATGAATCAAAAGGAATCTCCCTTCCCCTGGGGAACCGGTTCCTCAGTGCCGCCGCCGACATACCCCTGTACCGGGCCAGATGGAGGAGGGCCAGCTCCGTGGCGTCGCCCACTTCCTGCCGGGAATCCGGACTGCCTGCTCCGGATACGGCAGAGTCCCTGCCTCTGGTCTTGCCCTGCCGCCCCGTCGGTTCTCCTCTCCTCTGACCAGCCTCTCTCTCATCCGGTATCCAGGCATCGTTGGCCAGAACGCAGATCTCCAGAAAAAGTCTGTGGCTATCTTTTTTCTGATCCAGCTCTTCCGGCCTCATCAGTCTTTTGTCCAGTTCCACCTGTTCCACCGTCATCCGGTTCTGAGTCAGAGTCCCTGTCTTGTCGGTACAGATCACGGACACGCACCCAAGACTCTCCACTGCTTTCAGATCTTTGATGATCGCCTGCTCCCGGGCCATTTTCTGAGTTCCCATGGCCTGGACGATGGTGACGATGGATCCCAGAGCTTCCGGGATAGCCGCCACCGCCAGGGCGACGGCGAACATAAGAGAGTCCAGCATGGTCATTCCCCTGTATATGCCCAGAACGAAAACTACCAGGCAGATAACCATGATGGCTGCCGCCAGACGGCTTCCAAACTGATCCAGACTTATCTGCAGAGGCGTCTTTTTCTCCTGAGTGCCGCTCATCATGGAGGCGATCCTTCCGATCTCCGTATCCATACCCGTTCCCGTGACCACCATCACGCCCCGGCCCCCGGTTATGAGGGAGCCGCTGTAGACCATATTGGTACGGTCGGCCAGGGGAAGCTCCCTGGAAAGCTGACGGCTCTGTTTGATGACCGCCTCCGACTCTCCCGTCAGGGAACTTTCATCCACCTGGAGAGAAACACTCTCCAGAACCCGCCCGTCGGCTACGGCCAGATCCCCGCTTTCCAGATACAGCACGTCTCCCGGAACTACCTCCGGCGACGGGATCTGGACTTTCTCTCTGTCTCTCATGACCACGGCCTGGGGGGACGACAGGGACTTCAGGCCTTCCAGAGATTTTCTGGCCTTCTCATGCTGAACCGTGCCCAGGACCGCATTCAGGGTGATTACGGCAAAGATCACCACCGTGCTCTCCATATTGTCCGTCACCATGGAAATCAGAGCTGCGCCTATTAAAATCATGACCAGAAGGTCCTGGAACTGTTCCAAAAATACTCTCCACACCGGTTTATTGCCCGCTTCCTTCAAAGCGTTGGGGCCAAACTGCTTTCTTCTCTCCTGTGCCTGCCGTTTCGTCAGCCCCTGCCCTGTGCTCTCCAGCCGGGCCAGAACTTCCTCCCCCGTACACTGATACCAGTCCTTCATGCACCAAAAGTCCCTTCTGTTTCTCCTTCCATGTTTATGCCGGAATGAGAAAGAAAGAACTAATTTACGTCGCCTGTCTTGTCATCAGCCTCCGCGCCCTGGCCAGGACCTGCTGCCACCTGTCCTCTTCCAGATAATCCGGGCAGGACATCTTCCCTGTATGGTTATCCATGAAAAATCCCCAGTTCTGTCCGTATCTGTCATCATTATTTAAAAGACAATCACCGATCTGCATCCGGAGATAAGCAGTGCTGTCAATATTTACAGCCTGTTCATAGGGGTTCAGACCATAGTGTTCACAGAAGAGGGAAAATTCCTCAAACGTCACCAGAGAAACGTCCTCGCTGGTGAACAGCCGTGATTTTACCATCTTCTCCCCTCTGTTCTGATGGGTATTTTCTCCGGACAAAGCCAGCTCTGTCAGAAAAAGGCTCAGTTCATTATGGAACAGGTTCACATCCTTCCAGCATCTCTCATCTCCCTCCTGCCGGATCCAGTATGCGTCTTCCAGACTTACGCCCCGGCAGGCCAGACATACGGCATACCGGTTGGTCTGGGACAGTCCCAGAGAATTTAACACTGCCTTGGCATGGCTTCTGCCCACAGACAGAGACCGGTTGGATACCCATTCCACAAAATCCGGGAAGGTTATATTTTCCCTGCGCAGCGCAAAAGGCAGTCTGTCAAAGTCCCGGATCTGACAGAACCCGTTTTCAGATATTTTTAATACCGAATGATCTTTCAGCAGCAGAAGCATCTCCTATCGCCTCCCTCGATTCTTTTCCATCAAAAACATTTTTTCTCCCGGCCGCAAGACCGTTTTTCCGGCTACAGCCAAAAGGCGTTGTATTTTTCCTTTAAAATAAGTATAATAAACCTATCTCTTGTTCAGGAGGTTCTGTAATGACACATGATTTTGGAGCCAAAACAGAAGAAAAAAAATCTGCTCTTCCCTGTCTTTTGGATATTCTGAAAAGTGAAAAACGCGCTGGAAGAAAGGGCGGCCTCTACCACAAGATTCAGATTGAGCTGACTTACAACTCAAATCATATGGAAGGCAGCCGCTTAACCCATGACCAGACCCGTTATATCTACGAGACCAATACCATAGAGATCACGGGCGAAAGCGTCAATGTGGACGATATCATCGAGACTGTCAATCATTTCCGCTGCGTGGACCTGGCCATTGATCAGGCCAAAGAGAATCTGACAGAAAACTTCATAAAGGAACTCCATCGTATTCTGAAGACGGGAACCAGCGACAGCCGAAAGGAATGGTTTGCCGTGGGCAGCTGCAAAAAACTTCCCAACGAGGTGGGAGGCAGAGAGACGGCGCTGCCGGAGGAAGTGGAAAAAACCATGGGGGAACTGCTAAAGACATACAACAGCAGGAAAAACCGGACTTTGGATGATCTTATCGATTTCCATGTCCGGTTTGAACGTATCCATCCGTTTCAGGATGGCAATGGCAGAATAGGCCGTCTGATCCTCTTTAAAGAATGCCTCAATCACGACATCATCCCGTTCATCATTGAGGATGATCTGAAAATGTTTTACTACCGTGGCATCCAGGAATGGGGACGGGAAAACGGCTATCTCAAAGATACGGTCCTCACAGCCCAGGACCGATTTAAAAAGTATCTGGATTACTTCCGCATCTCTTACTGACAGATCAAGTCTTGTGTTTTTTATCTGTTTCCGGTATACTTGGTATCAGTTAAGAATTCTGTCTGGAGGAACAATTATATGGAAAAGATTACCAGCTTCACCATTGACCATCTGCGTCTGCTGCCGGGAATCTATGTGTCCCGCAAGGACCATGCCGGGGATACGGTGGTCACTACCTTTGACATCCGCATAACACGGCCCAACTATGAGCCTGTGATGAACACGGCAGAGGTCCACACCATCGAGCACCTGGGCGCCACATTTTTGAGAAATCAGGAGGACTGGAAAGACCGGGTTCTCTATTTCGGACCCATGGGCTGCCGCACCGGGTTCTATCTGCTGCTGACCGGAGACTATGAGTCCGTGGACATCGTGCCTCTTATGAAGGAGATGTTTACGTTTATGCGGGATTTTGAGGGCCAGGTGCCCGGAGCTGCCGCAAAAGACTGCGGCAACTATCTGGATATGAACCTGCCCATGACCAGATATCTGGCTGACAGGTATTTAAAAGAGGTTTTGGGGCAGATTACAGAAGAGAGGCTGGTGTACCCTGAGGATTAAATCAGGCTGCATCCATGCTTATGGGAAGAGCCGGATCCGTGGTTGTTCTGACGGATTCCGGCTCTAAATCTATCTGTTTTCTTTACACTTCAATTTTCTTTACACTTCAAAGATCAGGTCTCCATAGCTGGGGAACGGCCACAGTTCCTTATCCACGATCATCTCCAGCCTGTCTGCCGGAGCTCTGAGGGCCTCCATGGCAGGAACCACCTTGTCATGGTAAGCCTGGGCGCGGATGCGTCCCTCCTCGGCGGAGGCGCTCTCCGCAGTCAGATCCTCCAGAGCGGCCAGCGCCACCTTCATATCGGAGAGCAGGGCGGAGGTCTCCGTCAGCAGCTCTGTCTGCACACTGATATCCGCCTCGGGGCAGGCTGCCTTTACGGCGCTCAGAGACTGTGCCAGCTGAGTGGTATACCTGATCACCGCCGGGATGATCTGCTTGCCTGCCATATCCATCATGGTTCTGGCCTCAATGTTGATGGCTTTTGCGTAGGCCTCGTATTCTACCTCGGCTCTGGACTCCAGCTCTGCTCTGGTGAAGACTCCGAAGGTCTCGTAGAGCTTCACCGCCTTCTCCGTGGTGAGAGCCGGGATGGCATCCACCATGGAACGAATATTGGGAAGTCCTCTCCTCTCGGCCTCCTCCACCCAGGCATCGGCGTAACCGTTGCCGTTGAAGATGATCCTCTTGTGATCCGCCAGAAGAGTCTTGATCATATCATGGACGGCGCTGAGGAAGTCGTCGGCTTTCTCCAGCTCGTCGGCCGCCTCCTTGAAAGCTTCGGCCACGATGGTGTTCAGGACCACATTGGGCGGAGCGATGGAGTCCGCGGAACCCACCATACGGAATTCAAATTTATTGCCGGTAAAGGCAAAGGGGGAGGTCCTGTTTCTGTCCGTGGCATCTTTATCCAGATCCGGCAGGGTAGCGATACCTGTCTGCAGCTTGCCGCCTTTCTTGGAGTGAGTGGCCTCTCCGGTGCTGCACAGCTGGTCGATGACATCCTCCAGCTGCTCGCCCACAAAAATGGAGATGATGGCCGGCGGCGCCTCATTGGCTCCCAGCCTGTGATCATTGCCCACGTCGGATGCAGACTCTCTCAGAAGATCTGCATGGATATCCACCGCTTTCATAATACAGCCCAGCACCAGAAGAAACTGAATATTTTCATGGGGGGTTTCTCCCGGGTTCAGAAGGTTGATCCCGTCGTCGGAGATCAGAGACCAGTTGTTGTGCTTGCCGGAACCGTTGACCCCCGCAAAAGGCTTCTCGTGGAGAAGGCAGGTCATACCGTGGCGGCCCGCCACCTTTTTCAGGGTCTCCATGACCATCTGGTTGTGATCCACCGCCAGATTCGCCTGATCGTAGATGGGAGCCAGCTCATGCTGAGCCGGGGCGACCTCGTTGTGCTGAGTCTTGGCAGTGACGCCCAGCTGCCACAGCTCCTGGTTCACCTCTTTCATGTAAGCGCCGATTCTCTCCCTGATAGCTCCGAAATAATGATCTTCCAGCTCCTGACCCTTGGGCGGCATGGCCCCGAACAGGGTACGCCCTGCATAGATCAGATCTTTCCTCTGCAGATACTTGGCCCGGTCAACGAGGAAATACTCCTGCTCCGGCCCCACGGAGGGAACCACCCGTTTGGCTGTGGTATTGCCGAACAGCCGCAGGATCCGCAGAGACTGTGCGTCAATGGCCTGCATGGAGCGCAGCAGCGGGGTTTTCTGATCCAAGGCCTCGCCGGTGTAGGAACAGAAAGCCGTGGGGATACACAGGGTCACTCCCAGGGCATCTTCCCTGAGAAACGCCGGGGATGTGCAGTCCCACATGGTATAGCCTCTTGCCTCGAAAGTGGCTCTCAGGCCTCCTGAAGGGAAGGAAGAGGCATCCGGCTCGCCTTTGATCAGCTCTTTGCCGGAAAACTCCATGATCACCTTTCCCTCTGCGTTGGGGGCGGAGATAAAGGAATCATGTTTCTCGGCGGTAACGCCCGTGAGAGGCTGAAACCAGTGAGTATAATGGGTTGCCCCCCTCTGAATAGCCCATTCTTTCATGGCGTGGGCTACCACATCCGCGATGGACGGATCCAGGTCCGCACCGTCCTCCATGGTCTTCTTCAGTTTTTTAAACACGCCTTTGGGCAGGTACTCTCTCATGACCGTCTCGTTGAACACATTTCTGCCGAAGATCTCGGCTACATTCACAACCTCACTCATAATCTTTCCTTCCTCCCCGCTTAAGAAAATAAAGTTGTCTGGGGTTTTCAATCGAGCAGGGGAGGCTTTTCCCCCTGCTCGCCGTGCCGGGGCGGGCCGCTTTAGCGGCATATTTCCTTTCCGCCCCGCGTACATTAAAAATGGCGTTCTCCTTAGAACCAGGAGAACGCCGTTGTTCTTTACTTAGATAAGATAAACCATTTCCAGTAAAAAATCAAGTGTTTTTTTATATTTTTACGCCTTGCCTACGGAACCGAACAGCTCCATCTTCTCTTTTACGGTAGCCTTGATGGCTTCTGCACCGGGAGCAAGCAGCTTTCTCGGGTCAAATCCCTTGCCCTGAAGATCTTTGCCTGCCTCGATATACTTGCGGGTAGCCTCCGCGAAGGACAGCTGGCACTCTGTATTTACGTTGATCTTGGCCACGCCCAGGCTGATGGCTTTCTTGATCATGTCTGCCGGGATGCCTGTACCGCCGTGAAGAACCAGAGGCATATCGCCTACTTTCTCCTTAACGGCTGCCAGAGTCTCAAAGCTCAGTCCCTGCCAGTTCTCCGGATACTTGCCGTGGATGTTGCCGATACCTGCTGCCAGGAAATCGATACCCAGATCCGCGATAGCCTTGCACTCGTTGGGATCCGCACACTCGCCCATACCTACGACGCCGTCTTCCTCGCCGCCGATGGAGCCTACCTCAGCCTCGATGGACAGGCCTTTCTCTTTGCAGATCTTTACCAGCTCTGTGGTCTTGGCCACGTTCTCGTCGATGGGATAGTGGGAACCGTCAAACATAACGGAAGAAAATCCTGCCTCGATACACTTTAAGCATCCGTCATAGCTGCCGTGATCCAGATGAAGCGCTACGGGGACCGTGATCTTCATCTCTTCCAGCATACCGTTGACCATGCCGACTACGGTCTTATATCCTGTCATGTACTTGCCTGCGCCTTCTGATACACCCAGGATCACAGGAGATTTTAATTCCTCTGCCGTCTGCAGGATGGCTTTGGTCCACTCCAGATTATTGATGTTGAACTGCCCCACTGCATACTTGCCGTCTCTCGCTTTTTCAAGCATTTCTCTTGCTGATACTAACATGTCAAAACCCCTCCATCTCTTTTATTGTGATTCATCTGCAGGCCGGGCCTGCATTTGTTTTAAGTATACAACATTCTGAGAGATTTGAAAAGGAAAAATTGCTCATGTTTGACTTACATCCCCAAAATTTCCTTCACAGTCTTTTTCATGTCTTCCCGGCTGCATTCTCTGCTGTGGCGGACCGGCGCAGTGCGGATCTCTTCTACCGCTTTAGGGATTTCCGTGCCGGAAATCCGGCACAGAAGGTCTATGACTTCGAACTCATCCTCTGGCAGCCTGCCGTCCCCTATGGCCTCCATGACGCTTCTGGCAAACTTGTAAGGGCTGGCCGTGGAGGCGATCACCGTCTTTTTATCGTCTCCCGTATCTTTCCTGTATTTTTCGTATACTGCCGCAGCCACGCCTGTGTGGGTATCCAGCACATAGCCTGTGTCCTCATAGATCTTTCTGATGGCTTCCCGATCCTCCTGCTCCGTGGCAAAACCGCCCAGGAAATCTTCCATCTGACGTCTCATGTCCTCATCGGCCGTATACTGTCCTGTTTCTGTCAGATCGGCCATAAGGCCTGCGGTCCTTTCGGCATCGCAGCCGGTGCTCAGATAGATCAGCCTCTCCAGGTTGCTGGAGATCAGGATATCCATGGAAGGAGAAATGGTCAGAAGGAAATCCCTCTTCCTGTCATAAGTCCCTGTGCGGAAGAAATCATACAGCACTTTGTTGTCGTTGGAGGCACAGATCAGTCTGTCAATGGGAACTCCCATGTGCTTTGCAAAATAAGCAGCCAGGATATTGCCGAAATTCCCTGTGGGGACCGTCACGTTGATCCTTTCTCCGTCAGCGATCTCTCCCTGATCAAGAAGCCGGCAGTAAGCATAGACATAGTAGGCCACCTGGGGGACCAGCCTGCCGATATTGATGGAATTGGCGGAAGAGAAGACAAAGCCTTTTTCTGCCAGCTCCTCTGCAAATTCCCTGTCTGCAAAAATCTGTTTTACTCCTGTCTGGGCATCGTCGAAATTGCCGTGGATAGCCACAACTGCCGTGTTATCCCCCTTCTGAGTCACCATCTGAAGTTCCTGGACCCTGCTGACTCCGTCTTTGGGATAAAACACGATGATCCTGGTCCCCGGCACGTCGGCAAAGCCTGCCATGGCCGCCTTCCCCGTGTCGCCTGAGGTAGCCGTCAGGATGACGATCTCCTTGTCCATATGGTTCTTTCTGGCCGCTGTGGTCATCAGATGGGGAAGGATGGACAGGGCCATATCCTTGAAAGCGATGGTATTGCCGTGAAACAGTTCCAGATAGTAAACTCCGTCGGCTTTGGTGAGAGGGGCGATGGCTTTTGTATCAAATTTGTCGTCATAGGCTCCTGCGATACAGGATCTCAGCTCCTCTTCCGTAAAATCCGTGAGGAACAGCTTCATCACCTCATAGGCCGTGTCCTGGTAGGACCTTCCCGCCAGGTCCCTCATGGAAAGATCCAGCTTCGGAATCCTGTCAGGCATAAACAGGCCGCCGTCACAGGCCAGTCCTTTTAATATGGCCCGGGATGGGGTTACCTCCTTCTCCCCGCCTCTGGTGCTCTGGTAAAATATGTTCATCATAAACGTCCTCTCATTTCTTGTCACTTTTTTTGGTGACATTTTAGCACACTTTTCAGGGAGGCGCAATATGAAACCGGTTCCGTCTCACGGCCCGGAACTCACAGGCGGTCTACCGGTTTATCTTCTCTTTCCGAAACTCTCTCATCTGCATAGGCCAGTCCGTCTGAAGGATGTCGATGCCTCTGTCCATCAGCACGCCCCAGGATTTGTCCGGGCCTTCTCTCAGAGCCCGGTCATCATCCAGGCCGCCGTAGAGCGTATGCTCTTTCAGACCGCTTAAGGTGATGGTGTTGACCCAGAGATAGAGTCCCTGTTCTCTGATCCACCGGACATTTTCTTCCCGGAACAGTTCCGCTTCCTCAGATGAGGCGATCATCTCCACTCCCACGGTATTGATATCCGGGTAAGAGAGCACCTTTCTCACGTCGTCCATATTATAGGCGATGGGCATATACATGTACTTTCTCGGACAATTGCTGAAAAATTCCAGGTACTCTTCTTTCAACTGCCTGATAAATGCTGTGAGAGTATCGGCTCATGATCCTGTCCGCTTCGGGAAGGATCCCCCATGCCCGGTCCACATTAAACAGTTCTCCGTGGGTAAAATGCTCCAGGACCTGTTCGAACCGCTGGACATGTACTCCGCTGGGCTCCCCGATGCAGTTTCTGAACACCAGGCCGTCGATCTCCTCCGAGGACATGGTCCTGATGTTCTCTTCTCTCCCGAAAAGCCGTTTCTCTCCTCCGTCGTGGATCACATAGACCACCCCGTCGGTGGACTGTGCCAGATCGCACTCGAACATATCGGCCCCCATAAACCGGGCGATCTCATAGGAGGCTATGGTATTCTCGATTACATTTCCTCCCCAGGCTCCTCTGTGCACGGCAATCAGAGTCTTTTTCTCCGCCAGCTCCCTGTTTAAAATTCTGTTGATCTCTTTATATCTCTCCTGTCCTGCCATAGGATCCATCCTTTCCCGAACTTTATTTATTATTTCCTTTTACTTTATTTTCCCCTCTTCCATATACCAGGTAAAGCACGATCCCGGATATGATCATCATCAGTACCGCATACACAAAGGTCAGAGCCGAGTTGTCCGCATTGGTCTGGGAATCCGTCAGGGACTTGATATACACGCCCAGAGGCTGCATCAGGGGATGATACATAAACACAGACATATCGTAGTCTCCCAGGAGTCCGTTAAAATTCAGGGCGAAGATGGCCAGCACCGTAGGCAGCACTACGGGCAGCAGCACCCGGAAGAAGGTATACAGAGGTTTGGCTCCCAGATTTCTGGCAGCATCCTCCAGAGAATCGTCCAGCGCGAAAAAGGCGGCCTTTGTCATGCGCAGGGTAAAGGGGATCTTGATGATCATATATCCCAGAAACATGATTATGGTGGTCCCTGTCAGCACCTTATTGAACATCCAGAACCTGGGAGTATTGTAGGTGGTGATCAGACCTATGGCGATCAGGGTGGTGGGAAGGAGCCAGGGGATGAGCAGGCTGTACTCCAGGGCCGTGCTGATCTTATCCTTTCTCTTCTGGATAATCCGGCAGGCCGCCAGCACCAGGACCGCTACCGCAAAAGCGGACAAGGCGGAATATACGATACTTACCAAAAACGGCTTATACGCCGTGGCCTTTGAGAAAACTGCCTCATAGTTTTTCAGGGTAAAGCTGGAGATACTCAGCTTCCTGCTGGCAATGGTGGCCGAATCCGTAAAGGAGAACAGGATGATCAGCACCACAGGCACTACATAGATGAGAAATAAAATATATGCATAGCCATGGGCCAGAACATTGAGGACAGGGTTGCGGATCTTCTGCTTGACGATGGTGGTCTTTACCTTTGACACGGACATATAATGTCCTCTCTTTTCGATCTGCATCATAACCACCAAAAGGATGATGGTGGCAATACCCAGAAACAGCGCCAGCAGTGCCGCCAGATCACGGGATCCCACGTTCTTGGAAAAGGACAGGATCATGGGTGTGATGGTCTGAAAATCCCTTCCTCCTACAAGAAGCGGCGCCGATGTGGCCGACAGTCCGGTGATAAAGGTCAGGATCGTAACTGCCAGGAGAGACGGCGTCAGTACGGGAAGCACCACTTTCAAAAGGATCTTCCCCGGTCCGGCCCCCATGTTCTGCGCCGCCTCCACGGTCTGGAAATCCACGGCCCTCATGGCATTGCGCAGAAAGATCATGTGATTGGAGGTACAGGCAAAGGTCATGACGAACAGCACTGCCCAGTATCCCTGAAACCAGTCAGTGGGAAACGAGGGGATAATCCCGGCAAAGATATTGGTGAGAAATCCGTTGTTTCCGTAGATAAACTTGTAACCGGAAACCAGGATGATGCCGCCGTAGATCAGAGTGGTCATGTATCCCAGACGAAGAATGGACGCGCCTTTTATGTCAAAATATTCTGTGATCAGCACCAGGCTGATGCCCACGAATCCCACGGTAAGTGCCAGGGAGGGGGCCAGGATAAAGCTGTTCTTCAAACTCTTCATGGCCCTCTCGGAACCCAGAAGCTTCTGAAGCGGCTCCAGGGTAATTTCGCCTTCCTGCACGAATACGCTCCAGATGGTGTTGATATTGGGCATGATCAGACATGCCATTACAAACCAGAAGAAGAAAACAAGGATCAGAATGTTACAGACAGTCTGCGGCGTTATGGATAATTTTTTTGTCTTCATATGCATCACCCCTTATACTGCATGATATCCGCCGGATTAAAACTGAGCGTAACCGTTTCTCCTGTGCCGTACAGAGGCTTTCCGCTGTTTTTCTCGATGACTTTTATGATCTGTTCACGGACCTTCAGAGTATACTTGATATAGAGACCGTAGTATTCATAGCTCTCCACCTCGGCCTGGATGGTCATGGCATCTCCTGCCACTGCGTCGTTGACATGCATGCGTTCCAGACGGATGTAGCTGTGCTTGTGGAGATCGATGCCGGAAACCTTATCCGCCCCTGAGGCAGTGAGGAATTCGGGGCTTAAGCGGTTGATGTCTCCGATAAAGTTGCAGACAAATTCTGTGGCGGAATGATTATAAATCTCGTCGGGACGGCCGATCTGCTCGATGACGCCTTTGTTGAATACGGCGATGCGGTCGGACAGGGTCAGCGCCTCCTCCTGGTCATGGGTTACATATACCGTAGTAATCCCGAACCGTTTCTGAAGATCTTTTAACTCATTTCTCAGCTGGACCCTGAGTTTCGCATCCAGGTTGGACAGAGGCTCATCCAGGCAGATGATCTCCGGGGAAGTGACCAGGGCCCTGGCGATGGCAACTCTCTGCTGCTGGCCTCCGGACAGCTGGGAAACTTTTTTCTGCAGCTGTTCCTGGCTTAAGTCCACTTTCTCCGCCATGGTATTGACCCTCTCCCGGATCTCGTCCTTCCCCACCTTCTGAACCTTCAGTCCGAAAGCGATGTTTTCATAGACGCTCATGGTCGGGAACAGGGCGTAGCTCTGAAATACCATACCGATGTTTCTCTTCTCGATAGGAGTGTTGGTGATGTCCACTCCTCTGACGCTTACACGGCCGCAGCTGGGAGTGATAAACCCTGTTATGGTCCGCAGAGTGGTGGTTTTCCCGCATCCGGAAGGACCCAGGAACGTGAAGAATTCGCCTTCTTTCACATGGATGTTGATATCTTTCAGGGCCTCGAAACTGCCGAAGGTTACTCCGATATTATCAAGCTTGATCATATTTTTCTCCTCATCGTTAAAATCGGGCAGGGGAGGTTTTTCCCACTGCCCGCCGCGCGGCCCCCGTGCCGCCCGCAGGCGGTAATATTCCTTTCGGAGGCCTGCGCATAAAGAAGGCCGGCCTTTCTCTTCATCCGGCCTTCTGGGTATCATAGGTCCGGGATCATCACGGCATATAATTCAGTTCGATGTTCTCAACCCAGGCATCGATATTCTCGGCGACCAGTCCCCAGTCGATATTCTGAGCCGGGATCTGAGCGATCTCCTGGTTAAATGCATTGGCCTTGTCCACCGCGTTTATATTGGCCGGAAGGGTGGAAAACTCCTGAGCCCATTCCCCCTGGATCTGAGCGCTGCCGAACCAGTCCAGGAAACGCTGTGCCTCTTCCTCGTTCTTTGTTCCGTTGACAATAGAGATCGCCTCTACCGCATAGGGAACGCCCACTTCGGGAATCACATACTTTGTGCTGGTTCCGTACTGCTGATCTCTGGTCTCCACACCGCTGGACCACATCTGTCCGCACAGAACCGGTGAATTGGGATCTGAGATCTGTCCGTACAGGTCCACTCCGTCTTCTGCCGGGACGCCGTGCTGATAGTACTGAGCGATCTGATCCCAGCCTTCCTGGGAAATCCCCAGCTCGCCTGCAGGATCCGCATACCGTGTCAAGATACCTGCCAGAACGTTGCGGACCGTACCTCCGGACAGGCTGACCAGGTATTCATATTTGCCGTCAAAAGCCTCATTGGTCCACAGATCAAGCCAGTCTTTGGGAGCTTCCTCCGGCGACATCTGGTTCTCGTCATAGACCAGAAGGATGGCCTGCTTTACGATGGCGTGATAATATCCTTCAGGATCGTTGAGCCCTTCCGGAATCTCGCCTGCCCACACCGGAGTGTAAGGGATCAGGATGTCCTCCGCTTTCAGAGATTCCCACATAATGGAATTGAGGCCATACACCACATCAGCTATGGGAGCGTTCTTCTCCGCCAGAAGGCGGTTCTGGATCTCGGCTCCGCCGGCTTCAATATACTGGATCTTGAATCCGTCCTTTGCGGCTCTCTCCACCAGCCAGTCGCCCCGTCCGTCGGATCCCGAGTTGGTATAAACCGTGAGAGTCACCCCGGTTCCCTGGACAAGTCCGTCACTTCCTTCTGCTGCCTGGCTCTCTCCTGCGGTCCCGGCCTCCGCCGCCTTCGTGGTCTCGGCTGCCTTCGTGGCCCCGCCGGCTCCGGATGCTGCCGTTGTCTCCTGCTGGCTGCCGCCTCCTGAACATGCTGCCAGATTCAGAGCCATCATTACCGTAAGTGCTGTTGCCAATGCTTTTCTCATGTGTTTCCTCCTTTTATTTAGATAGAAAATATTGAGGGATTCTGTTGCCTGCTCCCTGTGTTGATCTCATTGTATCTCACAAATTGGTACGTGTCAATCACTTTATTTGGTAATCTTTATAATTTTATCTGGTTTTCACAATTTTTATTATGTTTTTTTAGTATGTTTGACTATATGATTTTTATATATTCTCTAAAATCCTTCATTTTTCTCTTTTGTATCAATTGGAACGAACCAATTATAATAGATTGTACTTGCAATCAGTCCGATTTTTTGATATTGTTATAGTAAGAAAATTTGAATGTTCCAATCATAAGTCCCTACAGCTCAGACTAAAACAACGGCAGTATCGGGAAAGGCTTATTTACATCATAAAACCAAGACCACAAAAAGCAGGAGGACTTCCCCATGGCTACTATTAAAGACATTGCCCGTGAAGCAGGCGTATCTCACGGAACCGTATCAAATGTTCTGAATAAAACAGGAAAAGTCAGTGTCGAGAAGATCCAGTTGGTTCTGGAAGCGGCCAAACGTCTCGGCTACATGCCGAATGCACAGGCCCAGGGACTGCGCCGCAGAACCCCGACATCCGTGGCCGTTATCCTGCCGTCCCTGCGGGAAGACACCTATCTGGACTTTTATACGGCTCTCCAGCTCTCCCTGCAGGAATCCGGATATGAGGCCAGTGTCCATACCACAGATGATATCGCCGGCAAGGAAGAGACCATCTTGGAAACTCTTCCCCATTCCAGTCTCACTGCCGTAGTCACCATCTCCTGTCTGTCCGGCAACTGTATTGCCCGTTACGAAGAACTTCCCTGCCCCGTAGTCTTTATAGACAGGGAACCTGATACTCTGAAACCGGGCAACGGCTTTTTATCTTTTGATTTTCTGGCTGCCGGGACCGCTCTGGGGCAGTATGTTCTGGAACAGGGCTGGAAAAAAATCGCTCTTTTCTCCGCTCCCGGCGCCCTCCGTTTTACGAAACAGCTGTCTGCCGGTCTGGGAGATGCTCTGGAAGACAGTCCGGCATCTGTTCAGCGCTTTACCTCTGATTTCAGTCTTGCCGTCAATAAGGCTTTCGATATCGTCCAGTCCGATACGGACTTTGACGTTATCATCACCGGCAGCACTCTTCGGGCCGAGGCTGTGGTGTCTGCTTACAGCCTTGCCGCAAAGCCTCAGCCGGCGATCGTGACCCTGGGCTCTTTCAGGTCCTTCCCCCTTCCCTATTTCTCCACCTATGAGCTGGATTACAGCCTTATGGGAGCAAGGACGGCCGGACTGCTTACCAGACATCTGCAGGAACAGAAACCTCTTCCGGCACGCACCATACTGCCTGCCAAGGGATTTTCTTTCCGGTTCCCCCAGATCATCAGACAGAAGCCTCAGACTCTCACCATGCTGACGCTGGACACCCCCTCCACCAGCTCTCTGGAAAAGCTGCTGCCCATGTTTGAAGCTGTCAGCGACATCACCCTGAAGCTGGTGCCTATGACCTATGAAGATCTCCATACGCAGATCAATATGTTAAACCAGAATTTTACCTATGATCTCATCCGCATGGATGTGGCGCGTCTGGACACTCTGGGCAAAAAAACTTACATGCCTCTGGAGCAGGCCGGCATCACTCCTGACATCCTGCCCCAGAAGCTGATCCACCGGGCTTATGACAATTATTCCCTGGTAGACGGCACCATATACTCCCTGCCCTTTGATCCCAGCGTACAGATCTTTCTTTACCGCAGCGATCTGTTCAGAGACGACAAACTGAGCCGGGCTTACTATGAGAGATATCATGAACCTCTGGAGGTTCCCCGGTCCGTTGATCAGTATCTGCGGGTTGCGGAATTCTTTACCGCTTCCGCTAATCCCGACTCTCCTACCAGATACGGAACTACCATCACCTGCGGGGCCGCCGCCACCGCGGCCAGCGATTTTCTGCCCTATTACCTGGCCGACTCCTGCGGAATCTGCGATTCTCAGGGCCGCATACAGCTGGATACGCCTCAGATGGTCCGCGCCATGGAAAAATACCTGGCCATGGCCCGATTCTCCACTCAGCTGCTGTGGTGGCGCGACAATGTGCGCCAGTTCGCCGACGGAACCGTGGCATGTACCGCGGTCTATGCCAATCATGCGGCCTATGTGATCAATTCCAAACACTCCAACGTCGTGGGAAAGATCGGGGCAAGTGTCATCCCCGGCGGTCATCCTCTGCTGGGCGGCGGCATCATCGGCATCTCCCGGTATTCCCGTAAGATCGATGCCTGCCGTCAGTTCTTCCACTGGTACTACTCTCCCGACGTGGCTTCTCTCCTGGTGCGGCTGGGCGGAACCTCCCCTTTAGTGGATGCATTTAACGACTTCAAGAATTTCAGTCTCTTTCCGTGGCTTGGAGCATCGAAAAAAAGTTTTGAGATCGGGGTCCGCGGCACCGGTCCTGTAACCGTTCCCGGTTTTTCCATTTACCGCTACGAGTTTGCCCTGGGAACCGCTGTCCGCAGCCTCCTGACAGGAGTGATGTCTCCTGCGGAAGCCGCCGCCATGGCCCGATCCATGTACGATGCGGCAGATGAAGGAAGGCAGCGCTGACGAAATCCGCCAAAGCCGGTGCATACCGGACCTTTTATCTCCACAGAACAAAGAGTCCGGCAAGCCGGACTCTCGCGCCGGGGCGCGGTTGCCACGGCAACCATCTTCCTTATGCGCGTAGTGCGCAACTCCCCGGAGGGTTTTTGCTCTATAGAGGCGCACCCTATAGAACAAAAAAACAGGGTACATTCTTCTGATCCTGAATGTATCCTGCCTGTTCTTCTGCGGACGGCACAGTCGTCCTGTTATGAAATTATCAGACCGTTTCCGGATTCTCCCAGCCAAACACAAGAGTCAGCAGTCCCAGATATTCCTGATAAAACGGACATTCCCGGAACTCTGTAAAGAAATCCACCATGCTTTCATAGTACCATGCCTGAAGCTTCTTATCTTTCACCCGGAATTTCTGCCAGATCTCATCTTTCACTACCAGATAATCTTTGGCTGTACTTCTCAGATTGCTCAGCTTGTCCCCGAACACAAGAAGCCTGTCCTCTCTTTCGGCTGATGCCAGACGATCGATGGTCGCCTGTTTTCTCTCCAGCCAGCTCTTGGACTTGTCTTCGCTTTCATTTCTGACCAGTTCCGCAACCCGGGTCCCGAATTCCTGCTCCAGCTCTTCATAAGTCACTCCGGCATCTTCGATCACATCATGAAGATATGCCGCAGCAATCAGTTCCTGATCATCCGTCATCATGGCTATGATCATGGCCACCTCCATGGGATGAGAGATATATGGAATCTGACTGCCCTTCCTCATGACCCCTTCATGGGCCCTGGAAGCAAATTCTGCAGCTTTCCTTACCATTGTTATCATAGGACTCCTCTCTATGCTGTTGTCTGTGGAATATCTTTCATCATAACACAATTTCTGAGAATTTAGAAGATAAACTTGTAAGATGGACGGTTTTCTGTTATGCTATAAGTTGCTTAATATAAGGAGGACAGCCGTTCTATGAACCGACATACATACCGAAGTTCCCGCCCCTATAAATATAAAAGTTTTATGGATTCCGAGCTGATTCATCTGCTCCTTTTCTATATACTGCCGTTTCTGGCAGTAAACGGGGTCATTTTTTTTCTGGTCACCACAAAGCCCAGATATGAACTGGTCATAGGAAACACCAACGATTACCGTACCACGGAGATCACATTCTCCATCAAGTCTTTTATGCCTTTAAAGGAAGTTACCATCAAGATGGACTCCGAGCCTGTGGATCTGGTCAAAGCCGGAAAAAGGACATACCGGGCCACCATCGATCATAATGGTTCCCTGGAGATCTACATGATGAATTTCAACGGCATGGCGCTGCTGGATTACGAGTACATCGATATCCTGGACAATGAACTTCCTGTCATTGAAGACTATGTATTTGAAGACGGGATCCTGTCCTTCACCATCACCGACACCCAGTCCGGAGTTGATTTTTCTTCCATCAGCGCCGTAACCTCTTCCGGGGAATCTATCCTGCCCCTCAGTCTGGAGAGAACCAGCGGAAGGGTCTCCTTTCCCATGGACGCCAACGACAGACTGACCGTCATTGCCAAAGACATGTGCGGAAACGAATTCCAGACCACATTTTCTCTGGATCCCCAGGCCGACACGGAGGATGGATTATTGGGAGAAGAAGGAGAATCGTCGTCGGAAAGCCTGTAACCGGCCAATGCCGGCAGATTGTTCCGGATTTTCGGACAATCCGCCGGCATTTTATTCTGTCAGCATCTTCCGTAAGTCCAGTTAAGTTCTCTGCATCTCTCTATGATTTCCTCCGTAAACTGCCCCTTTCTCAGCCTCCACGTCCAATTTCCTCCCAGAGTGGACGGCGTATTGATCCGGCCTTCTTTTCCTATACACAGATAATCCTGGAGAGGGATCACCGCCAGATCTGCCACGCTTGACACTGCCAGACGGATGAAATCCCAGGAAACCTCCTCCGGAGAAGTCTGAGGGTTGTCCATATATTTCTGAGTGAATTCTTTCTCATCCGTGTCCATGGATTCAAACCAGCCCCTGGTAGTATCATTGTCATGAGTCCCTGTGTAAACCACGCAGTTATGCTCGTAGAAATAAGGCAGATAATTGCTTCTTTCGCCCACGCTGAACGCAAACTGCAGCACCTTCATCCCGGGAAACCCTGTGTTTTTCAGCAGCTTATGGACGCTGGGAGTCAAAAATCCCAGATCCTCCGCGATGATGTTCAGCTCTCCGAACGTCTCTTTCATCTTCCGGAACAGAGCCAGTCCCGGACCCTTCTTCCAGGTGCCGTTTACCGCTGTTGTATCTTTTGCCGGGATGGCATAATACTCGTCAAATCCGCGGAAATGGTCCACTCTGACCACATCGTAGAGCCGGAAACAATACCTCATCCGCTCCAGCCACCAGGCAAAGCCTGTTTTCTTATGGTATCCCCAGTTATAGAGAGGATTGCCCCACAGCTGGCCTGTGTCGGAAAAAGCATCCGGAGGGCAGCCTGCCACCGCTCTGGGCTGACGGTTTTTATCAAACTGGAACAGTTCCGGCCGGCTCCAGGCATCGGCACTGTCGAGAGCCACATAAATGGGGATATCCCCGATAAAGCGGATCCCCCGGGAGTTGGCATAGTCTTTCAGCTTTTTCCACTGGCGCTGAAACATGACCTGCAAAAATCCGTAAAAGTTGATGTCCTCCTTCAGAAGATCCCTGTATCTTTCCACGGCCTCTTCTTTTCTCAGGCGGATATCCTCATCCCACTTTTCCCAGCTCACATCCTTGAAATGTCTCTTTAAAGCCGCGTAGAAGCAGTATTCCCTGGTTTCCTCCGCCAGTTCCTGTCCGAATATCTCCTCCATCTTCTGTCCCCGGGCCTTTGGCTGCTCCTTCCAACGCAGAAAGGCTTTTTTCAGTACGTCAAACCGGCTGTTGTAGATCTTCTCATAGTCAATACAGTCTTCTCTGTCTCCAAAATCCGCCTCCCGACATTCTTTTAACGTCAGTAATCCCTGTTCCGTCAGCTGCTCCAGATCAATGAAATAAGGATTGCCTGCAAAAGCCGAAAATGCCTGGTAGGGCGAGTCCCCATAGCCTGTAGGTCCAAGGGGCAGAATCTGCCAGTAGCTCTGCCCTGCTGCTTTCAGCTGATCCACGAACTCATAGGCCTCTTTGGAAAAAGTCCCGATACCGTAATCTGACGGCAGGCTGGCTATGGGCAGCAATATTCCGCATTCTCTCATTCCCTGACTCCTCCTGTCTTATGATGCTTCCTCTATCATACCAGAAAAATTCATTTTGGGAAAGCCTTCCGCCGCTTTTCCTTCCTGCGGATTATGGCGGCCGCGGCGGGGATCAGCAGAAACAGGATCCCTATGGAGATCATAACCCGGCCCATAATGGTCTGATACCATCTGTGTTCTTCTGCCCCCTGTTGCTCTTCCTCTTCTTCTGTCGGATCCGCCGGCTCATGATCTGCAGGCTCTGTCTCCTGTGTGGTCCTTCCCCTTTCCTCTGTCTCTTCTTCGGTCTCCTCTCTGACCTGTTCATAGACAGCCTGCCATGCAAGGCCTTTTACAGGCTCCAGTACGGCAGTCCCGCCGTATATGACTTTGCAGTCCGCCACATATTTTTCCCCTTCGGCCAGGGCCCTGCGGTATATTTTCTGATCTTCTCCCAGCCAGGACTCTCCCAGCCAGTCCACGGCTGTCACCCTGTAATACTCAGGGTCAACGGAAATAAGCCTGAGGACCTCGTCTTCATATCCTTCAAAAGGCCGTTCTTCTCTGGCAGGCACCAGGTTTCCTCCCAGTTCATATACCTCTGCATCCGCCTCCTCCACGAGAAGAGGAAACTCAAATCCTTCTGTCCACCGCCAGTTATAGAATTCCACATCCAGGACCGGGAATTCTTTTTCTGTCCGCCTCCCGTATCTTTCGTCTTTCACCGTGACGGAAAGGGTTTCCGGCAGAACATCTGTCTGTTCCACCTCTTCATAGACAATCTCCTTTTCCACCTCCCTGGTCTCCGGTTCTGTCATCACCTCCACGATCTGGCAGGACTGCTGCCGGTATTCAATCGTCTTATACTCATAAATCTCCGCAAGAGGATCCGGGGAGCCGTCCTCTGTGAGACAGATCTCCCCAGTTACCAGAATCTTTCCATCCGGTTTTACCTCAACCCTGTCGGCCCATGCCGTACCGGCCATAAAAACCGTCATTACCAGGCACAGACACAGAAATGCCGCCCTCTTTCCTTTTTTTCTCTTCCCAAATCGTCTCAGCAGCGCCCATATGGCTGCCGATAAACCTGCTGCCATGCAGATCACGAGACCCAGGTGCACTCCTTTGTGTCCTGTTTCCGGCAGACCCAGGTTTGTAAAAGCTCTGCTTACGGGCACTCTCTGATCCGGCAGTTCTTTTTGGTACTCCCCGTATACCTTTCCCGTCTTTTTCTTCACCGTCTGCTCCGGTATCTGGGTACGGGGCGGTGTCTTTCGTTTTCTTGTTCCCGGCGGAACCTCTGTCTCCAGGGCCCTGTCTCTCATGACAACCACATCTGTTTTTCCGTCTCTGGATACGGTAAACTCCAGGTCTTCGGCACATTGATACCCCTGAGGCGGGGTTTTCTCATGGAGATAATAGGCTGCTCCTGCCTGAAGCTTTCCCGTTATGGTATGGGGTTCTGTCTCTGAGATCCATTCCTCCACAACATTTCCTGATCTGTCCAGGACCTGAAGGACTGCTCCCTCCAGTTCCCTGTCTTCTGCCATATCCCTCTTGCTCACTTCCACCCGGGTGGGAATATTGGACAGCTCCGTCCTGTCCGTGCTTCCGTCAACAGATACGGTAAATTTCACGTCTTCTCCATAAGCGTACCCTGGGGGAGGCTTTTCCTCATGGAAAATGTAGGCTGCTCCCGCCTGAAGTTTTCCTCGGATCTCATAAGGCTCTGTGCCGGAGATCCACTGCTCCGCCACATTTCCCGACAGGTCCAGTACCTGCAGCAACGCTCCGGGAAGCTCTTCGCCTTCAGACCCCTTTTTGCTCAGAACGACTTTTGTCTCTTTATCCTCCATCACTACCTGGCTTACATACTCCCCTCCTGCTGCCTTAAACCAGATCTCATTCGCGTAACTGTAGCCCATGGGAGCCGCCTCCTCCCGCAGGATATATGTTTTCTCCGGATCCAGGACCGCCTCCAGGACATGAGGCTCTTTTCCGGAGATCCACTGTTCCACAAGACTTCTGTCCTCTCTCAGAACCTGCATCAGAGCTCCCTCCAGCTGGATCTGCCCCTTGGATTCCAGTTTGCTGACCTGTGTCTTCTGCTTTCGGTCCATGGCCAGAAGTCCTGAGACAGAGCCGTACTCATCAATCAGAAAGCCGAATTTTCCGCTGTCCCTCACGCTTTTGTCGCTGTAAATCGTGGTCTCCGCAAGACAATATTCCGTTTCTTTCTGAAAAACAGAGGTTCCGTGCCGGCGGATGCCTGCATCCACAGACGGCAGAAGCTCTGACGGATTCCATTCCCTTATCAGTTTCCCGTCAGACCGGGTCAGCTCTGTATGAACTCTTCTCACGGTCCTGTCAGGAACCCTCCAGACTCCCTCATCAGACAGATGAACCGTCCTTGTCGTGTATCCTGTCACTTCTCTGGAGCCGTCACTGTAAACCGTGATCTCTGTCAGACAGCAGACTTCTCCGTCACGGATCCCCTCCGTCTCCCCCAGATCATGGCCGTCTCCTCCCGCCGTCCATACGGCAAGGGTCTGTCCCTTCTGGTCTTTCAGAATCATCTCTACTTTCACCCCGTAACGGCCCTGAAGTTCCAGACAGTGGATCTGATCACATTCTTCACAGACACAGGCCCTGATCCTGCCCGTCTGTCCCGTGACGGCACTGATCTTTCTTCCGTCTGATGACAGCGTAAACACAACAGGTTCCATCTTCTCATAGCCCTCCGGCGCTTTCTTCTCTGTCAGCACATAGGTCTGTCCCGCTGTCAGGCCCTCCAGCACCCGGGTCTCCTCCTTTCCTGTGACCCAGGTCATCTCCGGCTCTTCTCCTGTGACATATTGTCCCGTCTCATCTCTCCCTTCTGTCTTATAGACTGCCATCTCCGCCCCCGCGACCCACTGACCCGGGTGCTCAAAGTTTCTCTTTCCGATGACAACCCTGGTTTTCCTGTCCGTGATCTCCAGCCGTACCTGGGCTCTCTGCCCGCAGTTCCAGGATTTTCCCTGATCATCCGGCGGAAATCGGAACACATGTACCTGTCTGTCCGATTCATAGCCCTCCGGCGGAGTAATCTCCTGAATACGATACCAGTATGGTTTCACAGACCCGTCGGGAGCCGTCTCCCCGACGGGAAGATTCCTGGCCAGGGTCCTTCCCTGATGGCCGCTGAGATCTCTTGTAAATACCGGTTGTTCACCTTCAGGGTCCCGGCAGGCAGTGAGCCGGAACAGGGCTCCTTCCAGCAGATCTCCCTGGCCGTCTTTTTTCAGGATCTCCAGTTCGCCTTCCGCCGGCCGGTTGGCTGCCCTGACTATCCGGGTCTGTTCTTTTTGAGAGAAGACCAGCTTTATGGGCTCCATGAGAGTATAATAGTCCGGACTCTTCTGTTCTGCCAGGTAGTAGATCCCATCCGGAAGCCGGGTGAGCCGGTGAGGTTTCAGATCTCCCTTTTCATACCCCTCCGGAATCCGTCCGTTGATCCGATCGGTCTCCGTATAGACTCCATCCTGCCCGCTGACCCACCGGGCCGCCAGATGTTCCTGATCTCTGATAAACTCTCCCTCAGCCCCTGCCCGGTACAGAACCATGACCGCACCCGGCAGTTCTCTCACTCTGTCCCCTTCCCGGGTTTGTCCACATTTGGAAATCAGAATACTGCTCTCCTGATTCAGGATCCTGTGCCGCTGGATCTGCGCGGTGTCTTCCACCTTAATCAGTCTGTCTTCTGCTTTTCCGTAGCCTGCCGGAGGCCTGGTCTCCACCAGAACGTACTCCTTTCCCGGAGGAAGATAGTCCAGTCTGCGCACCCGGTCCTGAGTCTCATAGGAGACCGCACAGGGACTGATATCGGGAAGCTTTTTATAGTCAAACTGATATTCATATGTAAAATCCCGGCCCTGTCGGTTGTCATGCTGTTCATAGACAAGGATTCGGATGGTCTGTCCGCCGTCAGCCAAAAAGAACATTTCTGCACTGGCCGGAAATGCCGGATCTCCCAGAAGGCCTTCGATCTGGCTGTGGGACACATAATCTGCCCTGTGCTCTTTTCCGTCTGTCACCCAGGCCAGACTCCGTCCGCCGGTTCCGTAATCTCTGTACATCTGCTCAAAAGCCTGTGTGAACTCTTCGTATATTTTTCCGTCGCCGGTTTCCCAGACAGCCATCAGTCTGTCCCTGTCACAGACCGGCTGTCCGTCTCTCCATACTACCTGTCCTCGCTCATCAGTCATAGCCTCATAGAGAGCAAATCCGGCGCCTTTTACCGGGACCCTCTCTTCTCCTTCGAGAGAATATTTTTCAAACTCCACTTTTGTGTGGTCATTAAAAAGATCTACAACCTGGACCTGACCACTGCCTCGGATCTTCACGGTCACGGGGGCACAGGTAATAAACCCCTTTGGCGTCCCCTCCTCTTTGAGCACATAATTCCCCTCCGGAAGACCCTCCAGATACATGGGTTCCTCTGCAGTGGTCCATCCGACGGCCCGACAGCCCGTTTCGTCACAGAGAACCAGCCTTGCTCCCGGCACCTGTCCGTGGCCGAAGCTTCCTTTTCCTTCTTCTTTCGTCCCCACGGTCTCAGGCCTTCCCCGACTGTCTCTCAGACCCATATCCAGGATCTCATATTCGTATGTGTCAGAACCGTCGATCTTCCTGAACAGGACCCTGGTCCTGTCATCCTCCATCTCCGATGTACGGATCTCTCCCGTTTCCTCTACGGTCACGCCTTTGGGAAATCCTTTTATATAACCAGGCGGGGCTTTGATCTCTTCCATGATATAAACTCCTGCCGGCACACGTTTCAGCAGGTCTGCCCGGCCGTCGGTCATGGAATTGTCAAAGGGATCATTGGGCGCCTGTTCTCCTGTGATCCAGGTGTTCTCCACCATATAACTTTCCCCCTGCCTGTGGTACAGGACAGAGGTTTGCGGATCTCCGGTCTCTGCCAGATAAGAGGCTCTGCCGAAATCGCCGGTCAGATCCGAATCTTTTCTCCGCACCAGGTCTCCGTCCCTGTCATAGAGCAGAATATTTTTTTCATAAGTGCCTTCGCTTCTCCTGTAATAAACGGGAAGTCCCAGAACGTTGAGCACCGGCAGCATGGATTTCGTAAAAGATCCCGGATTTTCATGGATCAGGGGCTCCCCATCCTGGCTGTCTCCCCTGAAATTCCTGACGGCAGAGGCCATCTTGTGGCTCCCCGCTCCGTCTGCCGGCTGCCAGGTCCCTGTGAGAAAGCCTTCCTCCTGTCCCTGGGCCCCTGGCTCCCGGTTTTCCCCTATGGTCGCCGGTCTGGAAGTAGAGATCTTGTCCGCTGCCGTGATCCTGCCGTCCCGGTCTCTTGTCAGCTTTACTGGCCACACATACACTTCCCCTTCATTTTCTCCCGGCACATAGGCCATACCTGTATGAGGATCTGCCAGGCTGTCCCTGGTACCGTCTCTGTCCAAATGCCAGACGGTCATGCCCGGAGGAACGGTCAGGACTTTGTCTTTTTCGCTGTATTCTGCCTCTGTAAAATCTCCTCCTGCCAGTTCCAGGTAAGGTCTGCCTCCTTTAAAGGCAAATATAGAGAATTCCCGATCCGGACCTGCCATAGTCCTCCTGTCATTTTCCAGCTGTTCCAGATTTACCAGCCCATGGTCCCTATTATATCCGTAGGAAATCTTCTTTCCCTCTATGTAGCGGTCCGCAAATATGTCCAGATCTCCCAGATCATACCAGAGAATATCCGTATCGGGCCGTTCCGCTTCCACACCATCCCAGTAAGATCTGCCAGCCTCCCCATACCTTCTGCAAAATTCTGTCCTGGTCCCCCCGTATCCTTTTTCTACGTACATCCCCGTCACATTGCCTGCCGTACTCCTTCTGACCACCAGGCCTTCATATCTGTGATCCTCCGTATCCCCTGAAGGTTTCAGACGGATCCCTTCATACAGCGTCATCTGTGCCCCCGGTACATAGGGATTCTCGTCTTTCTCCTCTTCTGCGGCCACGGTAATATATCCGTATCCGGCGAAAACACCATCGTGAAACACCATCTCCACCTGGTCTCCTGCCTCTTTCCTCTTCTGCAGATACTCCAGGGTTCCTTTCTTCCACCTGTATCCCAGATACTCCCCCCTGCTGTATGCATATTCACAGCCGGGATCTCCTCCGATCTGGACCAGACTTCCGTCTGTCCGCCCGTCTATCTTATAAGTCAGGGATTCATGTTTCTTCTTTTTCTTTTCTATCCGGATTTTAATAGGAGTATTTTCCACATAGATCCTGGCGGCGGGATTTTTGTCCCGGAATTTTCCGTAGAGAGCCGCCAGGATCCGGACTCCCCCGCTGCCCTCTTTATAATAAGCCGTCCCGTCGCTGTAGATCTCCACTGCTATGGGCCTGGTGCGGACGTATCCTGCAGGAGGCTTTACCTCTGCCAGAACATAGACTCCCGCCGCCAGCGTCTCCGGGGTCTCCAGGTATCCCGTGGTCTGCTGTCCGTAACCGCTTCCCTGATGCTCCGTCTTTTCCATGAGTCCGTCTCTTACTGTGGTAAATGCCTTAAAGTCTCCTGTCCGTTTTCCCTTGTCATCGGTCATGATCACTTGGTCCTCTTCCCGGTACATGGGAGTCCCCGCAGGCACCAGACCGGTGCAGAGTCCATCCCGGTTATCTCCGTCTGCCTCCCGGATAAATTCTGCCCCCATGGCTTCCAGAAAGGTTCTGGTCCCGGTCACAGGCGTCTCTTTTTCATAAACCGCCGCCCGTCCGGTCCCGTGAGGCGGATTATCCCGCTCTGCCCGGTAAATCCGGAATATGGCCCCGTCGTGAAGCAGATTTTCATGGGTCTCGGAATCCAGTTTCTCGATCCGCAGCCTGTTCTTGTAAGGGAAATCCATGAAGCTTACCTCTGCCGCCCCTTCCCGGTCCCGTTTTCTGCCGTTTTCGGGTATTGCCATGGTCCAGGGCACCAGTGCATGAGAATATTTTCCGTGGATGGCTGTAGAAGCTCCTGTCATGGTCTGTCCCCGCCCCTGTTCGGACACGGAACTGTACCTGTAGATCCTGGATATCCCCTCTCTCCCATCCATGCCTTCGGTCAGATAGTAGGATACCTCACCTCCGGTCCGGTCGTCTTCCGGATTATAATAGTTATGGTAAGGTCTGTACAGACTCTGGGAAAGAGCAAAATAGTCTCCCGTTCCTGCGCCTTCCCCAGCCACAGCGGCGCCGTTGGTTATCCTGTCCAGATCCAGTCCATATTTATAGATTTCAAAATCGCCGTGATAATTATGAGCCCTGATCACATGGTCTTCTTCCCGGAAGCGGATCAGAAACCGGGCCGCCTGATCCTCCGGGCTCTCTTCCCTGCGGTATCGGTAGAAACTGTTCATACTCTTCTGTCCCGAAGGCCTGCTATCCTCCTCATAGACAGAGGGGATCAGGATCTCTTTCGGCCGGTCAGTGTCATATTCCCGGTTTGCCAGATCCCCTTCCATAAACTCCAGAGGCTGCTGTTCCACCACAACGTAGGTTCCGTAAGGAAGATATCCGGAGATTCCATAACAGCTGCCGCCTTCTTCTGTATCTGCAGACAGGGTCCTGGTGTCTTTGTCCTTTCCTCCTCCCTTTTCACTGTCCCAGGGGACAGCGTACAGGCGGTCCAGGTCATACTCAAAAAAGGGCCTGAGATAATTCCGGCTCTTCTCGATAGCCTGCCGCAGCGCCCTGTCATAGATCTGATCGCTGTAAGCCGCCAAAGCTTCCGTCTCCCCTGCCTCCCGGGTCAGTTTCCTGACCTCCTGTTCCAGATACCAGTTAATGGCAAACTGCCGCACATTGTCTGATGCCTCTGCGTTTTCTTCCGCTTCCCGGCAGCGGTTCACCCTGTTGCCCAGAGGGCGATGAGACGTAAAACCAGGGCCGGGGCCATCCCATTTGTCCCGGTTTGCAGTGTAAATAGCGTCAAAAAACTTTTCATAATTAAGGACTCCGTTTTCCGTCTCCAAAAGCCGGGTATACCCGGATGAAGGGTTGTCGGCGATCAACCCTTTTTCTGTCTTATAGAGAACCGGATCTGCCTGGACGCTGTTCAGATGGTCCTTATACAGGGGATCTGTTTTGTGCGGTACTTTCGTATCATATCTGACCACAGCTGCCGGAAAGGACCTGCGGACAGAACCGGGATCCACTTCTCTCCCTTTCCGGTCCACCCATACAATCTTTCCCTCCGGGTCTCTGTAAAGCCGCTGAAGGTTAGACTTGAGATAAATCTTAAACCGAAAACCATCCAGAGCCCTTTCTCCTCCCTCTTTGTCCCTGACAGATTTGTCGATCCTCACCGGCTGCCGGATAATCCGTTCCTCTACGGTTATCGGATGGTTCCGGGTCCCTTCTCCCGGCCTTTTATCTCCGTCCTGAAAATAAAACTCCTGTCCCGGATAGGCCAGACTGACCGGCCGGACATAGAGGCCGTCTCCTGACAGACGCTGATCCTCATAATCCAGACAGACCATAACTCCCGCTTTCAGGGCTCTCAGGGCATAGTCCCCCGCTCCCATCCTGTCCCCTTCACGAAATCCCGAACCAGGAGGCAGAAGCTTCAGTTCCTCCTGTCCCAGGATCACTTCCTTCCGGGGAAGGACCAGTTTATAGACGGTCTCTCTCCCCGTTTCTCTGTCGCTGTGAAAAACTCCGTAGGCATCTGTATAGCTTCCCTGTCCATGGGCGATGAGAGCTCCATCTTTTTGTTCCACAGCCACGGGAGTCCATGTATCAATCTCCCGGCTTTGGGAGACAGGCAGCTTTTTCTCCACCCACTCAAAAGCCTGAAGAGCATTGCCGTTTTTGTCCCGGAGAATTTCTCCTTTTTTATAATATACATTTCTCTTTACGGTCCGGGATCTGACGGTGCCGTCCCCCTCTACGACCCCGTCGCTTACGAGAACTGCGCTGCACCGGTACATGCCCAGAATCTGCCAGGAGCTGAAATTCTCCCACGTCCCGAATCCATGGTCTTCCGGCATATTGGAATAGGTGACATACGCCCATCTGGGACTTTTTCCAGGGTCGTCGGGGATCCACGGCAGCCGGTGACAGATCATGCTTTCTTCTTCACTCCCCATAAGGACAATATAGTTCTCCGGATTGCCCGCGACCCCTGCATAGAGAGAAAACACCCAGCCGCCGTCTGTCTCTTCATACCCGTCAATTCCTCCGAAACTGTACCAGGGATTTTCACAGTAAAAGTCTACCAGAGAGAGTATGGCATCGGCCGCGGTCAGTTCCCGTCCGTCTTTCGTTTTTTCAGGAAGCTCTGTTTTCACAACCGGATATCCGTAAACCGTCCTTAATGCCGGTTCCCCCGGTTCTGTCCCTGACAGTCCTTCCGGGTCGGGATAACCCTGGCGGACTCCCCTGTCATAGATTCCCTCTGTCATATCTGAGTACCTGGATTTTCCCTGAACCGTCTTTTTTGGCGTCTGATAGCCGTTGGCCCGCAGAATTGCCTCCACCTTCATCTTGATATAGAGAAACTGCCTGGACTTTTCCCCCTTCAGATCAAGCCTTTTCCCGTTTTCTCTCTGCCCCGGTTCCTCGTTAAGAATCTCCTCTGCAGTCTCTTCACAGATACTCTGTATCGAAGCCCTGCCCATGGAAGTCACCGTCCTGCTGACTGCCGCCTCTTCTGTCATAAAACTTCCATCCGGATTCAGCTTCGGGTAAGCGTCATCTCTGTCGGCTGTCTGATACACCGGCTGTCCCAGAGCATCATAAAGATACCTTTTTTCCATCTGTCCCGTTCCGGCCAAAAACTCCGTGTTCTCAGATGAGCAGTCTTTCCGGTACAGCTTTGTCCCCTGAGGAAATCGTGACAGGATCATATCATAGCCCTTTTCTGCTGTTCCCCGGGACGTCACCACAAAATTTATCACATTGGCCATGGTGTCTTCTTCCTGCCCCAGAGACTGAGGTTCTACATAAGGAGCTGTCGTAAGAGCCGCCGATCCTTGCCCCCGGGGAACCGACACATCCAGACTGTAGCCATAGTTGCTCACCTGATCGCCGTGGCCGTTCACCGAAAGTTCGTACCCTTCTGAGCGGCTTAATTCTTTGATATAATAATTTCCCAGAAACAAAGGTCTGCCGATCCAGCAGTTTCCGTTTGCCCCTGTAAGATCTGCATAGCTTCTGGTATACCTGTGATCTCCCCGGTAGTCATCCTCCTCATGGTTTCTCGTATACAGGTTTTCAGGAAACTGGCCGTTCCATCCGTCTTTTCTCTCCACGATCTTACCGGCGCCGTAATCATATGTATGGCCGGGAGCTTCGGTAATCGCCATAAAAGATGCCTCTCCTTCTTTATCCGTACATGCCACGGCTGCCAGATCATTCTGCCGGAACACGATCCCTGTGGTCCCGTCAGGGTGGACCAGATCCTGAGCCGCAAACAGTCCGTAGACGGCCCCCTCCAGAACCGCGTCTCCCTGGGTCTCTCCCGGTGACAGTTCCATATCCTGTTTGCGGATATGGATCTCCCCTTCTGTCCTGTGGTCGTATATCCTGAAAGCCTCCTCCTCCCCATCCATGCCGCTGCTGTGGGAATACCTGTCCGCCGGCCCCGGCTTGTTCTCCTCCCCGCAGCCGGCGGACCACAGTGCCTCCTGGTATGCCTTGGAGAACAGGCCGGAATCTTCCCTCCCTCTCCAGGGACCTGCCTCTCCCTGGCGGCTCATGGTCCGGGCCCGGCTTTTTGCAACAGAAAAGAGGAAAGACCGGTTTCTCCCGGCTTTCGACGGAGTAGAAGGAGTTCCGACAGAAGCTCTGTCACCGTCAGACTCTGTAGCCTGAAAGGTTTCACGAAGTCCGGCCAGAACCGGTTCTCTCACGGTCCCATCCATTTTCATGCTGTGGATCTGCTGTGTATAATAAGTCACTGTCTCCAGCCCTTTCTCCGGCTCTGCTTTCTCCTGCTGCGGCTTTGCAGGATCTGCTGCCGCTGTCGCAAAACAGCCTGTCACCGATTCGCTGTAACCCCCTCCGAATACGGAGTTGGCCCCGTTCTGAGAAGAGTCTGTGGTGATGATCTCTATGGGAATGTGGTCTTTATGCCCTCCGTGAAGGATATAACCTTCTCTTGCGGCGGTTTCTGCAAACGTGTAACTGTATCTCATGGAGATAAAGACAGCATAAGTTTCCTCACAGTCCTGTCTGCAGCCGGATCTTTCATATGCCTCCTCCGGCTGCGCGCTTTCTGCGGGGCCGGCCTGAACACAGTCTCCCGTCTCTGCCGCCGCCCGGATCTCATCATAGTCTACCTCCTCCATAAGCCAGTGAAAATGTACCCCTCTCCGGTCTCCTTCTGCCTTTTCCCGGCAGTCTGCCTCGCAGCCAAGCCACTTAGCAGCCAGTTCTCCGTTGACTGCCCTGGCCTCAAGGATCTCCGGCTCATTGATCACCTCTCCTGTCTCATCATCGATCTCTTCTTCTGGAACCTGTACAAATACAGGGGCCGGATGACCGTCACAGAAGGTTTTGTCATAGTGATACCCTTTCTCGAACCTGTATTCTCCATGGCCGTCCCGATCCGTGCGGACAGAGGCCGCCCGTCTGAAGCCATCCCACCACACCGGGCTGTGGGTGATGCCTCCGGCGTAATCTCCCCCGCCTTCATAGATCTGTACCGGACCGTCTCTTTCCCGGTTTACCTGTTCTCTGTCGTCAAACCGTTCATACAGGTCAAAAACAGCACCTTCCAGAGGATTGCCGGTCTCATGATCATATTTATAGAGCTGCACCCGATAATCTGCTTTCATATCCTCCTCATGGCGGTATATCTGAAACTCCAGGCTTCCTCCTGTTTTTGCTCCCGCCGCTTTTGCCTGCCTACCGCCTATGATCCCGTACCATGCTGCCGGAACCGTCTTAAGTTCCAGCCGTACATTTCTCTGATGGTCCTCCAGGGGATGGAACAGGTCCCCTGTCACATGAGTCCCATAACATTGAACGCATTTCCACACTTCAATGGAATCTGTATAGCAGTCGTCGGGAGAACCGTAACCTCCTGCCGCTGATTCATACTCTGTTCCCTCCGGATCAAATTTCAGATACAGAGGTCCTGCTTCCGGATCAGGGTTGGTAAAACGTATGCCGGTTCTGCTTTTCTCCGCATTCCATCCGTTTATGGTCCCTTCCTGCCAGTTTTCGCCGTCTGCGGACAGTTTCAACGGAACCTTCGCCAGAAAATCTCCGTCATTCCCTGACGGATCAAATTCCAGCACAAATCCTCCATCCTGTGCAATCCCGGCCACGGCCTCAGACAGGGAAACCGCATCCCTGAGGAGGAACGGGATCTCCTGGCCGCCCTTAGTCCGGCTGCTTCCTCTCAAAAGTCCGGCCAGCCTCAGATATTCCTCCTCATGGTCCACGACAAAATCCAGCCAGTCATACTTTCTGCGGACCTCCGCCGAATGAAGTACCCCCTTCAGATCCGCCTCTGTCACTGCCCTGTCGATTCTTCTCAAGCCTGCTGCCTCCGCCTTCCGGTTAATAGCCGCCACGGCTGCGGCCGCCTCTTCTTCCTGCTCATAGGCAGAGAGAAATGACAGAAGAGCCCAGAAAATAACAGGCCTCTCCCCGGCCTCTGTCTCCGCTTTTGTACTTACCCGTGTATACCGGTCTCCTCTGGAGCACACGCCGTTGGAAGCATACCCGTTTCCGTCAATACAGTAATAGTGCCAGTCCCCGCTTCCTGCCGCCACGATCTGCCCCTCTGCCAGTACATCTTTCGGAAAAGTCCATGGAGTGATGACCGCCACTGTCAAGGCAAGGCTCAGAAGACATGCGGTCTGTCTGCGAACCTCTTTTTTCATCTGATCTGCACCTCGTTTTCCACGATCCAGGCTCCCTCATCGTTTACCATAAAACCGTCCGGGGTCATCCTGTTTTTGTACAAAGCTCCTCTCCAGCCATCGGAATGTTCCTGGAAATAATAGCACCGGAGCTGTCCGTCTTCTCCTGGGATCCAGACCCAGCCGGTCATCATCCGCCCCAGAGTACGGTCGGAGACAGGGTTCAGATAATATCTGTATCCGTCCTGATCCTGAAACCAGCCGGTCACCATGTGTCCGTCAGGATCAAAGCGGAACCAGTCAAAGAGACTTTGACCCAGCGCCGGGTCCGCATAAGGATTCTCGATATAAACCCACTGATCCCGGCATGGCTGCCCGTCTGTCTGAAAAATCCAGTACCCGTCTTCCGTCCTGATCCACTGTCCCGGTTCCGCCGTCAGGAGGGGAGTACCGGACAGAGGAACCTCCGGACCGTTCCCGGTGAACCCCTTCTCTTCTGTCAGGCCGTCTGTCACACCGCTGCCCGAACCGACTCCCGGACCCCCGGCTCCGCCGTTTCCTGCACCGACCCCCGGACCTCCGGCTCCGCTGCTTCCCGCACCGACTCCCGGACCTCCGGCTCCGCTGTTTCCGCCGCTGCCGCCGGGGCCTCTGCCTGAATTGCTTCCGGACCCGCCCCCCGAGCCTCCTGACCGGCTGGTCATATCTCTGGCCGTTGCATGAAGCTTTATCTCCACGGGAACCTCCAGCCCGCCTCCGGCCGCTGCCCGAACCTCTACTGTCCTGGTCTCCTCCGCCGTTCTTGTTCCTGACGCAAAAGCCTTATCTAACAGCTGCCGGATCCATGAAGATTCCTTCTGCGGCTCTGCGATGCCCTCCTCCGACACTGCCAGCACCTCTGCGTCCCCGCTGGTCCAGGCGATGCTGCGGTCGTAGGGCCTGTACTCTTCCCCTTCCGGGCACTCCGGAAGTACTTTTGCTTTAAGAGTCCCGGGTTCAAAGCCCCGGTACTCCAGAACGGGAGACCGGCTGCTTCCCGTTTTTGTCACCGTCAATTCATACTCTGCCTGTCCCGCTTCTGCCAGCAGCTGTTCCGGCAGTATCTCTGTCTGATCATCCGTGACAAACCGGATGGTCACGCCGCATTCTGCCGAAATGATCCCGTGTGTCTGATCCTCCGACGTGGCGGTTATGGTTTCATAGCGGACGGCACTGCCTTCCAGTTTTCTGTAAGGGTCTTTCCCTTTGATCTCGTTGTCCGCCCGGATCACGTTCTGGATCCAGGCAGGATTGGCCTTTCCCACCGGGTCGAACCTTACGTCAACGGCACAGTTTTCCTGATTGTTTCCTGACGGATGGAGGGTCAGGATCTGACCGCTCTCCCTGTCCTTCCAGGATACATTTTTATAAAAAGGCTGCTCCGGATACAGCTCTGCCGCCAGAATGGGAGAAACGCTGCAGGTAATGGTTTCCTCCGGGTTCTTCCGGTCTCCTTTCAGAGTTCTGGTGACGGTGCAGATCATCTGGCCATGGTTTAAGTTCAGTCCTTCCACTCTTCTGGTGGTGTGATCCAGGATCTGCAGCGTGACCGTGACCTTACAGTTCCCGTAAACCGCCTGATTGTCCGCCGACGTATCCGGGTTAGAGGCTCCTGTCACTACTGCCTCCTGACGATACACCACAGGACTTATAGCCTGACCGTATCCGGAGTCCGCCTGTTTTCCTTCCTCCCTGTTTAAAATTCCCCGGATAAAGCTGCTGTTGAGATCAGGCATGATCCTGGCATCCTCCGCGGTGTAGCCCGACGGCGAGGTGAGAGTCAAAAGGTCACTGTCATCTACGGACCATTTTATAGTGCGGTCTGCCGTGCTTCCCGCCACATTGTGCTCCCCGTGGATTCTGACAGGCTGTACCTCTGTGGCCGTATCCAGGCTTCCGTTGATATATCTGGCTATGAGAACGCCTCCCTGATCCCTGACTTCCGTGACGGTCCGGGGATGCTTTCTGTCCCCCAGCCTGGTCTGTGTTACGGAGATCACGGTCTCCGCCGGATCCATGCCGATCTCTGTAGTCACTTTCACATATTCCGCATGAATCTGGGTGTCGCAGGAAGGCATGGGAAAACTGTAGCCTCCTCCGCTGACATAAGTCATGGGAACCTTTTCCCCTTCTTCATTCATATAAGTGGGCGGCCGGACTCCTGAGGGCTGCGAAGCATCGGCGGCCATCTGATACCGGCCTGTTTCCGTGTTCCTGGCTGCCGTAGCCACTGACACGGTGGCTCCCGGAGCCACGGCTCCGCTGTGGTCCTTGTCTATGGTCCTGTAATAACTGCTTGTCCCTGCCGGGATAGCCGTGAGAACCGCCACATCCGTATCATAAGTCCCGTTGGCATTAGCCGCATCGATCCTGGGTACGGACAGCAGGTAGCCTTTCACCGGCTCCCCCTGATATCCGGGGGCAAAATGATCCGGCCTGGCCGGAGAGCTTCCGTCCAGTTTCAGAGCCGTAAAAAACCGGACGCCCTCCTCCAGCTCTTCATAGAAATACCGGTCACCGCTGCCGATTTCCGTCATGCCCGCCACAGTCACATATCTGATACCGCTGCTGGTCCAGTAGCCGACATGGGCTGACCTGGTAAATGTGTTGTCCCCATCCTGGCTGGAGCCGAAGACCTTTTTCGCCTTTCCCGACGTGTTGGTAAACAGATAGGAAAGATTGCTGCCTTTGTCTGTCCCGTAGGTAAAGGGTCCCCGTCGCATGCCGATAAAAGTTCCTTCCCTGGAGGCTGCCCCGTTGTTGGTCCGCCCGATATCCCCGGCAAATCTGGCCACCATCAGATCACCGCTTTCATACAATCCCACCATACCGCCTACAGCCTTGCCCCCGCTGCCTCCTATGGTGCCGTCCACATAAGAGTTATAGATTCCGGACTGCTTCATGCGCCCTGTGATGCCTCCTGTATAACCCTTTCCCTGAATCCTGTCTCCGTTTCCGTCCTGGGTCATGACCACATTATCTACAAGATCGCTGTTTACGATCTGACCTGCAAGACCACCTGTGTAACTGCTCCCTCCTTCTGACAGGACTGAAACCCCCCGGGCACTGCAGTTTTCTATCAGGACGCGGCCCGCTTTACCATCTGCCGCTCCCGTCAGTCCCCCCGCGTCCCCCCGGGCTCTCACATATCCGGACACCTGAACTTCAAAGATTTCGGAATCTCCCGTTATGGTTCCCGCCAGGATCCCCGCCTTGTCTCCCCCGTAGATTTCTGCATCCTCTATGCGGAGATTTTTTACACATCCTCCGTCTATGAGGCCGAACAGTCCTGCATAGTCCGCCAAAGTTCCCTCCCGGCAGATTCGAAGTCCTGATATCGTGTTGCCGCAGCCGTCAAAAGTTCCCGAAAAGCCCCGGGTCACCGGTTCCCCTATGTCTTCCTCGTCCTGATACCAGCCGATGGGATTCCAGCTCCCGCCGTTTATATCCAGATTTCCCATATCTATATCCTGAGTCATCTGAAAGTATTTCCCCCGAAAATCCAGGCCGTCCGTCACTGCCTGGGACAGGCCCATAAGGTGGGACAGGCTGCTGATCTCGTAAGGACGCTCCCTGGTGCCCAGCCCCGGGAAATCCATATCTCCCTGCCACTGGTCCCACAGATCACCTGTGGAAGAAATGTCCAGCAGCCTCTGTGCCGCTCCAAACATGATCCCCGAAATATCAGAGGGTCCAAAAACCGTTGTCTCTTCTTTTTCGGGAACAGAAGGAGTACCCGGCTTCTGTTCTTCTCTTCCGGCATCTCCCGGAGTCCCCTGTGCGTCTGCATTTATCCGGGAAAAACAGCCGTGCCTTTCCCATGGACTCGGCTCAGCCCCGTATCCCGGCAGCCCCATAACACCAGTCTGCAATATCACGGCAACAGCAGCCATACCGGTTATGAAAACCCATCCTTCTCGTCTTCTTCTCATAAAATCCTCCTTAATCAGTTATGTTAATGACACCTGCAACGCCTGTTAACACACACTAATACTGCCTCACCGCAAATACGGGCCTGACTCCCACGGTCCCCGTGGCCCCCAGTTCCGGGTCCTCCGGGTTTTCTTTTATGCTTATGGGATGCGGCCGGATATTTCCCCTGACCAGATCCACTACATAGGCCATGTCTCCTCCTTCTTCCGTTTTCTCCTGTGCCGGGGTTCTCAGCCAGTAGCTTTCACAGAATGTCCCCCACTGGCTTTCCGGATTCTCCTCTTCCGAGCCTTCAAACCTCCACAGCCACTGACGATACCTGAGAGCCTCGTCCACGGACAGCAGAAAGATATGGTCCGACATGGACTGTTTTCCTGTGTAGACCGGCCTCAGGCCCAAAGCCTCCAGCTGGCTGAAGCTTCCTTCCACGGTGCTGCCCTCATAGGCATATTCCTGGCCCACGGGAATCATTTCTGTCTCCCCGAAATCCTCCCTGCAGTCTGTAAGCCATCTGCGGATACGGGAATATTTGTAGGAACCGGTATCTCCGAAGGAAACCACCGGCCCCGGACAGAACCGATATCCATAGGTCCCGTCTTCTTTCTTATCGTAAAGATATTCTGAGCCAACGTCTGCCGGGATCACCGTATCACACAGAAACAACGCTTTCTGTCTGTCCCGGTCTGTCTCGTCTCCGTAGTTCTGGTCAATACACCGAAAACGGTATGTGACGCCGTCCATGGTCCTCTCCTGTATGTCTCCCAGGTTCCAGTGCCTCTTCTCTTCTCCTGTCCATACAGGATCTTCTGTCTCCTCCTGCAAAACTTTCAGGATCTGAAATCTGACGATTGTATAGAGATCGTCTTCCAAAGGCACCTGCTGCTCCGTTGTATGGGAATATACCACCTCTTCTCCAAAGGTCTCCGCCAGTACGGTACCCTCCGGAATATGGTTTTTCCCGATGACGTAAAAGGCGGCCTCCTGCCCCGGAAGGAGACGGCTGGCTGCAGATTTCAGCCGGAGGCCGCAGCTGTCTCTGTCTGTCACCAGAAAGGCCGAATCCGGTATTTCTTCCGGATTTATTCCCCGGAAGGCACCTTCCTCTTCTCTGGCCATGCTGAGCCATTCTTCCAGAAGCTTCCGTTCTTCCTGCCACGGGTCTGATTCCTGCCCCGTCTCTCCTGTCTTTATATATTCCACATAAACGATCCTGTTCTGAGGACCTTCGATTGTAACAATATAAGGGGATTGCTGTTTTGATTTCCAGATATATCCCTGAGAGTCCGTGATCTGAGTTTGAAAATAGATTGTGAGACTGCCGCCGTCCTCTATGGTTCCGCTTCTCGGCGGCATCAAATGTGTCTGATGTGTTTCTGAATCTGCAAAACGGATCTGCCAGTTTACCTGTTCTCTGGCGGCCTTGTCTCCGGTCTCTGTTCCGCCGGTGCCAACGTTGCTTTCTCCGGCTCCCCTTCCTTCGCCTCCGCCGCCGTTTCCTCCGGCTTCCGTTCCTTCGCTTCCGCCTCCGTTTTCTCCGGCTTCCGTTCCTCCACTTCCGCCGCCGTTTCCTTCCTCTTCTGTTCCTTCGCTTTTGTCAGCCTCCGTTCCTCTGCCGGTCCCGGTTTCCGTTTTACCTCTTCCTCCGGTCCCGGTCTCTCTCCCGCTGCTTCCTCCGCCGCTCTTTTTTACTCTCGTTTCCCTTTTTTCCCCGCTGATTCCCGCCGGATCCTTCGTCTGGATCCCTCTGCCGGAATGATATACCGGATTTCCTGACTCATCTGTCCAGGCCCCGCTTTTATTCACCCGGTAGTGGTCCGGCGTCTCCTCGTCTGCATACATGGCTCCCCATGGATGAGACTTATCCGCCTGTTCTCCCAGATAATAGCAGAAGCCGTCTATCCACTGCCAGCCTGTCATCATCCTGCCTTTCGTTCCGTCGGACACAGGATTCAGAAAATACCACCTGCCGCCCGTGTCCAGATACCATCCTGTTTTCATGACACCCTTTTCATCAAATCGATACCACTCTCCGTCGATCTGCCTCCACACAGACCTTAATGGCTCTTTACCCTCTTCCGTACAGTACTGCCACCGGGTTCCATCCGTCTGCCACGCTCCCCAGGCCAGAGATCCCCGGCCGAAAACCATACCGGCTGCGCAGAAGCAGACTGCCGTCGTCTTACATAACTGTTTCCTCATGATCCTCCTTTCTGTGGCAAACCGCTTATGCCGCACCGAAACAGAATCCATCCGACATAACCCGTTTGCTCAAAAATATCTTAAGTTAAATACGATTAGGAAAATACCGGCCGATCAGGCCTCTGTATGACATGGTCTCCATGCCACAGACAAATCAGGAATGAATTTCCTGGAATGTGGTTGTTATAATATCACAATTTTTGCATAATAGCAAGCACTTTTTGCATTTTTTCAGCAGAAAGGGCAGGCCCTGATTCACTGCCTGCCCTTTTCCCCGTCATAATCTTTATAATGAATATCCACCTGCCTGTATGGGATCACCACCGATGCCTCATCGAAGGAAAGCTTGATCTTCTCCGTCAGCTCCCATTTGACATTCCAGTAATCTCCCGTGGCCACCCAGGCTCTGCCTCCCAGCAGAACGGCGTTCTCACTGAGACTGTCCACAAAAACCAGGATCCCTTCTTCTTTCCTGACCAGCGGGTGGTCCTCAAACAGGCTCTCCAGGATCTCCTTGGCTTTTTTCAGATCCGACTCATAGCTGATACCCACTTTGATCTCCAGCCGTCTTTTTTCCTGAGCCGTCACATTGGTCAGGCTGTGATTGGACAGGGAACCGTTGGGAAGGATCACCTGCCTGTTGTCCATGGTGTTCAGGGTCGTGTACACCAGGCCTATGGCTGACACGGTGCCTTCTTCCGTGCCGCAGATAATATAGTCGCCGATCTTAAAAGGTTTCAGGAGGAGCAGTGCCACTCCTCCTGCAAAATTTCCCAGCATGTTCTGGAGGGACAAGCTGAGGGCCAGGCCGGCAGAACCCAGAAGGGCGATAATCGAGGCAGAACTGATCCCCAGTTTCTCCGCCGCGACAAAGATAGCCAGCGCGCAGATACATGCGTACACGGCGGACAGAAGGAATTTTCTCAGAGAAACTTCCATGTCCATCCGTCCAAATGTCTTTCCCATCATCTTCTGTATGATCCTGGCAATGCGGAACCCGATGATCAGGATAATCCCGGCAGCCAGCAGACGGTATCCCAGAGTGATAAGACCCGGCAGCCAGCTCTTCATGGTGTCTAATATCACGTCAGGCTTCAGCTGCTCCAGATCCTGCTGTACCTCGGCCGCGATCTGCCCCCCATCTCCTGTCAGTTGTACTGTCTCATACCAAATCATACTGTTTCGTCTCTCCTGCATGATCCACGGCAGAGGGCCGCGGTCCTTTTATTTCTCCGGCTTTTCAGAGGCCGGTTTTTTTCCGGCTTTCGCCGGTTCTGCCGCTTTCTTCTCGACTTTCACCGTCTTTCCGGCCTTCACCGGCTTCTTCGCCGCTTCCGGAGCCTTCTTCGTCTCCTTCACCGGAGTACAGCTGAAGATCTGAACACCCAAAGGCGCCAGCTGGATCCTGATAGATTCCTCTCTTCCTCTGCATTCTTCCGCCTTGGAGGTCTTTACCCTGGGATTGCCCACACCGCAGCCGCCGAAAGCAGCACTCTCGCTGTTGAGGATCTCTTTGTACTTGCCGTGGAAAGGCACGCCCACCTGGTAATCGTCATGCTGAACCGGAGCAAAATTGCAGACTACCAGAATGGTCTCCTCCGGCTTTTTGGTCTTTCTCACAAAAGTAACGATATTGTCCTGGCTGCTGGTACAGTCCATCCACTGGAAACCGTCGGGATGATAATCCATCTCATAGAGGGCCGGAGCGGTCCTGTACAGATGATTCAGAGCCTTTATATACTCTCTGGTCTGTTTATGGATATCATACTCCAGCAGATTCCAGGGCAGGCTCTCATTCTCGTTCCACTCGGAGATCTGTCCCATATCCTGGCCCATGAACAGAAGCTTCTTGCCCGGATGAGTCATCATAAAACCGTAAGCCGCTCTCAGGTTGGAGAATTTGGCCTCAAAGGTCTCTCCCGGCATCTTGCCTGCGATAGATCCCTTGCCGTGGACCACCTCGTCATGGGAGAATACCAGGATAAAATCCTCGCTGTAAGCATAGAGCATACTGAAGGTCAGCTCTCCGTAATGATGGCAGCGGAAATAAGGATCACACTGCATATACCCCAGGAAATCATTCATCCAGCCCATGTTCCATTTAAAGTCAAAACCAAGAGAACCGTTCTCCACATCTCCCGTGATCTGAGGCCAGGCCGTAGACTCCTCGGCGATGAGCATGGCGCCGCCGGACTGTTTCCTGAAAATAGAGTTCAGGTGTTTTAAGAACTCCACTGCCTCCAGATTCTCATGGCCGCCGTAGATATTGGCAACCCACTCTCCCGGATTCTTGCCGTAATCCAGATACAGCATGGAAGCCACCGCATCCATCCGGATACCGTCGGCGTGATATTTCTTGGCCCAGTACAGCGCATTGGCGATGAGGAAGTTGGACACCTGAGGCCTGCCGTAGTTGTAGATCAGAGTGCCCCAGTGAGGATGAGCTCCCTGCCTGGGATCCCTGTGTTCATAGACGCAGGTACCGTCAAAGCAGGCCAGCCCTACCAGATCCCTGGGGAAATGAGCCGGGACCCAATCCAGGATCACGCCGATGCCCTGACCGTGAAGATAGTCCACAAAATACTGAAAATCATCGGGCGTGCCGTAGCGGCTGGTAGGCGCATAGTAGCCCGTCACCTGATATCCCCAGGAAGCGTCCAGGGGATGCTCCATAACCGGCAGCAGTTCCACATGGGTGTATCCCATGTCCTTCACATAGACAGCCAGCTTCTCGGCAATCTCCCGGTAATTGTAAAACTCGCTTCCCACAATGTCCTTGCCGTTCTCGTCCTGCTCAAAAGGCTTGCGGATCCAGGAGCCCAGATGCATCTCGTAGATAGACATGGGCGTCTGCTTCCTGTCCGCCTTTTTCCGCTCCTTCATCCATGCATCATCCGTCCACTGATAACGATTGATGTCCCAGACAATGGATGCATTATTGGGGCGCAGCTCCGTATAGTTGCCATAGGGATCCGCCTTCAGCATGGCATCCCCGTTCTTCGCCTTCACCTCGTATTTGTAGACGGTTCCCACATCAAGTCCCGGAATGAACAGTTCAAACACGCCGGAGTCCCCCAGCCTTCTCATCTGGTGACGCCTTCCATCCCACATGTTGAAATCGCCGGTGACGCTGACCCGTATGGCGCAGGGAGCCCAGACCGCAAAATAGACGCCTGATACCCCTTTGATCTCCATCTTATGAGCGCCCATTTTCTCGTAGACCTCATAATAGATCCCCGCTTCAAATTTTTTCAGACCGGCCTCGTCAAACACAGGGCCATAGGCATAAGGATCACCCGTTTCCTCCGTGGCGCCGTTGTCATAGGTCACTGCCAGCGTATAATCCGCCATGGTCTTCCTCGGAATCAAAACCGCAAAAAATCCCGGATCATCCATAAGCTCCATGGGATATTCTCTGCCGCCGGTCTTCATCTTCACTGATACAGACGCTGCCGCAGGGATAAATGCCTGCACCAGAAGGCCGTTATCTGTCAGATGAGGCCCCAGAAGCCTGTGCGGATCCGCGGCCTCCGAATAGACCAGCTCCTCGATCCCCGCCCAGTCCATCATGTCATACAATATTTTGTCCATAATTGTTCCCCCTTTTTCGTTTTTGCCACCGCTGTTTCTTATTATTTTACCATTATTTCAAGACTATTACAACGAAAAACAGACTTTTTTCGCACGATTATATTGTCCCGGGCCGTCATTCTGTCTTTCTGTGATATGCCAGCATCAGATCTACCATGCGGCCGTATGTTTTCACGCCCTCTTCCTGATTGTTGATCTTCAGGTAAGTATCATTCATCTGATTGGACACCTCAGCCACCTTTCCCTCGTACTGATTCCAGAATGCATTGTTGGCTCTCAGATCCTCTGCCGCCCGGGGGACGAGACGGCCGTAGAGTTCCCTGTAGCTCTCCATATCCTGTCTGGCCAGGGCATTGGTGGCATAGACCCAGCCTGTCAGGTAGCCGCTGTACTGAAAAGCTCTGTGATCCGACCCGATACATGCCAGATAACCGATAAAATTAGCCTCGTCCTCTCTCATGTAACCTCTCAGATGGGACAGCTCATGGCAGATGGTATGGGGGATGTTGTAGTCCGTCATCTGCCGGTTGTAGTTAGCCTCCAATGTAAACGGGGAGTAGATGCCGCTGAGCTGCTGCACGGACAGGATCCACGAGACAGTCACCGGTTTCGGTCTGGGGTAATAGCCGGCAAGCCCGGGATACTCTTCTCCCAGTTGTGACATGGCCTGCTGTCCCCAGATCCTCCACTCTCTGTCATAAGCTTCCTCAGCCGCCGTCTCATTGACCTTCTCCGTCAGGTACTCGCACAGTTCCTTCAGTTCCCGGACAGAAGACTGGCGCACCTCAAGAGCCAGCTCGCTGGAAAAGGGCCTGCGGTAATAATTGATGCCGCACTGGTAAGTATACAAAAAGGCGGCAAGCCCCACCACCATCAGGGCCCGGGATGCGACGGCCTTCCACTGTTTCCTGCGGCGTATCCCATACCAGACGGAGACTGCCGCCAGACCATAGAGCCCCAGTTCCGCCACGGACACCGGAAACAGTCCCCATAATCTCCCTGCCGCTGCCACAATTACCGAATACACATGAACCGCATACCAGCTGCCGAACCCCTGAAAAGTCCTGGCTGCAAACTGCCCGGCCGCCGCCAGGGCCAGCAGCATGGCTCCGGCAAACACACATTTTTTATCAGATTCTCTCATGAGCCCCTCCTTACGACATATTTTACCACATCCCTCTCTCCTGTTTCATTAAAAAAATTCTTACCATTTCCTAAAAGTCCTTGCACAAAAAGGGGAAGTCATTTACACTAAAAAAGATAAGACAGAAAGAAGGTATGTTATGAAAGATCATCCGGAACAAACGAATAACGAAACCACCGAAGAGCCAAAAGAAAAGTTTAATTTAAAAGAAGAGATCATCAACTGGATTCAGATTCTGGTGACTGCCGCCCTGATCGCTTTTGTTCTCAACCGGTTTATCATCGCCAACAGCAGAGTCCCCAGCGCCTCCATGGAAAATACCATCATGACCCATGACCGTGTCATCGGATCCCGTCTCCATTACTACTTTGAAGATCCTGAGAGAGGCGATGTGGTGATCTTCTATTTCCCCGACGATGTCACGGAAAAGACTTATTATGTGAAACGCATTATCGGAATGCCGGGAGATGTGGTGGACATCCGGGACGGCCATGTGTACCTTAACGGTTCCGACACTCCTCTGGATGAACCCTATATCAGGGAGCCCATGGAAACCCCCGTGGAACTCCACTACGAAGTTCCCGAGGGCTGCTATTTTATGATGGGAGACAACCGAAACTACTCTGCCGACTCCCGGTTCTGGCATAACACCTATGTCAGAAAAGAGAAGATCGTAGCCAAAGTGCTGTTCCGGTATTTCCCCAGCATCGGAGCCATCCGATAAACCATGGCTTCTACATCTGATACACCATCACCATCAGAGGCATGGTCACGATACACAGCAGGGTAGTCGCCACATTGATGGCGCTGGCATAGTCCGCGCCCTTGCCGTATACCTGGGCCATCTGGGTGATGGTGGAGGCCGAAGGCGTAATGGTTGCCAGAAGCGTGATCAGCAGGATGGTCTGCCCTGCAGGGACCATCCCCGCCAGACCGCTGAATTTCAAAAACAGGATGTTGAGGAGGGGATAGGCTATGAGACGCACCCCTGTCATCACCCACAGCCTCCTGTAAGAGGTCAGTTTTTTCAGATCCATGTTTCCGATCAGCATCCCTGTGACGATCATAGCCGCCGGTCCCACCATGCTGCCTACGGTATCGACAGAATCCTGCAGGACAAAGGGCAGCCGGATCCGGCAGATAAACATCAGGATCCCCGCAAAGATAGAGATCATATTGACATTTGTAAGGATCTTCTTCACTTCAATCTTTTTTTCTCCGCAGATAACCATTTTCCCGTGGCTCCACAGAAGGATCAGCTGTACTGACATAAAACCGCTGGTGTAGATGATCCACTCTTTCCCCAGAAGCGAAGTTACGATGGGAATGATCAGATTCCCGGCATTGGAATAGATGGCAGAAGCCTTCTCCACCGGATCCCAGTGGAACAGTCTCCCCAGCACCTCTGTCAGGGCAATGAGGATGACATGAACCAGAACTGCCGCGATCAGAGACAGGATCAGTCCGTCCCTGATCTCAGCCGTATATTCTACCTGAAAGGAAGACAGGATCACACAGGGCATGACCAGATACAGGGTGATGATGGAAATGCTCCTGCTGTCCTCTGCCTTCAGTACCCGGGTCTTTACCAGGGCGGCTCCCATGACCATAATGAGAAACAGTGACAATATCTTCTTTGCCAATATAACCGCGATCATCTCTTATCCCCCCTCTTCGGATCTACAGATTGGCAAGAAGAGCGCACAGAATCCCGTAACAGCGGTCAAAGGATTCAAGATCCAGCCGCTCGTCAGGGGAATGTACCGCCTCGGCCAGGGGACCCATGGTAACAATATCCATGTCCGGCCATTTCTCTTTGGCCACTCCGCACTCCAGGCCGCCGTGGACCGCTTTCTCCACCAGTTCTTTACCCGTACACTGTCTCACGGTCTCTCTCATGACCTCTCTCAGGGCAGAATGCTCCTCATATCCCCAGGCCGGGTATCTGCTGCCTGTCTCCTGGGACATGCCCCAGAGATCTCCCAGGACCTTCAGCTCCCCTGCCATCTCTTCGATGTAAGACTCGAAAGCAGAACGCATGGATACAGACACTGTCACCTGATCATCATCTGTCTTTACTACTGCCAGGTTCTGGGATGCGGTGGTATGATCTTTGATGCTCCTGCTGCTATGGCGCAGTCCCGTAGGACACACAAACAGAAAATCCAGAAATCTGCGGCTGATCTCTCCATCCCACGGCAATTCGGTCTCTTTTTTCTCCAGAGTCACCGTAAGCCCGCTGTCGCTGCAGCGCAGCTCTTCCTTTAAAAGGGCCGTAAACTCCTCCGTTTTCTCTCTCAGTACCTGCTCCGGCACCTGAGTGACAAATTCCGCGAAGCAGTCTCTTGGAATGGCGTTGTCCTTGGAGCCGCCGTCTACGGCAGACAGCACAAGACTTCCCTCTTTTTCCAGTTCCTTCAGGATCCTGGCGCACACTTTAATGGCATTTCCCTTCTCCAGATGGATACACCCACCGGAATGGCCGCCTTCCAGGCCTCCTGCGGTGAGCCGGTATCCCTGTCCCCTGCAGGCCTTCCGTTCCAGAGCCAGGCTTCCCCTCCAGACCATCCCGCCTGCTGCGGTGATAACGGTCTCCACCCCGTCTCCTCCGCCGTCCAGGTTAATGTATCTGCGGCCTTTTAAATCCTCCGGTTCCAGAGCCATGGCTCCGTCCAGACCGATCTCCTCCATGGCCGTAAACACGCATTCCAGGGGTGGATGCTTAAGAGACTCGTCTTCCAGAATAGCCAGCATATAGGCGACTCCCGTTCCGTCGTCCGCGCCCAGAGTGGTACCTCTGGCTCTGAGCCATCCGTCTTCTATGTAAAGGTCCAGAGAATCCTTTTCAAAATCATGGCCCGACTCCGGCGTCTTCTCGCATACCATATCCGTATGAGCCTGGATCACCACGGGCGGATGGTCTTCATATCCCTCTGACCCTTCTTTATAAATGATCACATTGCCGATCTCGTACTGTTTGTATCTGAGCCCGTGATTCCTGGCAAACTGTGCCAGGTAATCACCGTACTCCTTCTCATGGCCGGAACCGTGAGGGATCCGGGCCAGTTCCTCAAAATATCTCTGATGGGCTTTTGTCCAGTCCAAAACCTGTCTCATCATGGTTCTCCTTATCTTTTACGCCAGGTAGCCTTTGAGCAGCTCCACCTTATCCAGTTTCTCCCAGGGCAGATCCAGGTCATTTCTGCCGAAATGGCCGTAAGCCGCCGTCTGTTTATAGATGGGTCTTCTCAGATCCAGCATCTTGATGATACCCGCAGGTCTTAAGTCAAAATTCTCCCTGATGACGGAGACAAGCTTATCATCGCTTATCTTTCCCGTACCAAAAGTATCCACCATGACGGATGTGGGTTGAGCCACGCCGATGGCATAAGACAGCTGGATCTCACACTTGTCGGCCAGGCCGGCCGCCACGATGTTCTTGGCTACGTATCTGGCGGCATATGCCGCAGAACGGTCCACTTTGGTACAGTCTTTTCCTGAAAATGCTCCGCCGCCGTGACGGGCATATCCGCCGTAGGTGTCCACGATGATCTTACGGCCTGTGACTCCGCTGTCCCCGTGAGGTCCTCCGATGACGAAACGGCCTGTGGGATTAATAAAAAATTTGGTATTCTCGTCTACCATATTCTGAGGCAGGACCGCATCAAAGACATATTTTCTGATATCTTTGTGGATCTGCTCCTGGCTTACATTCTCGTCATGCTGAGTGGAGAGGACCACGGCATCCAGACGGACCGGACGGCCGTTTTTATCATATTCTACCGTCACCTGAGTCTTGCCGTCCGGCCGAAGATAATCCAGGGTCCCGTCCTTGCGGATCTTTGTCAGCTGCAGTGCCAGCTTGTGGGCCAGAGCGATTGGATAAGGCATGTACTCCTCCGTCTCATTGCTGGCGTATCCGAACATCATGCCCTGATCTCCTGCGCCGATAGCTTCGATCTCCTCGTCGCTCATCTTGTTTTCCTTGGCTTCCAGAGCCTTGTCCACTCCCATGGCAATGTCCGTGGACTGCTCGTCAATGGCTGTGATCACGCCGCAGGTGTCACAGTCAAAGCCGTATTTCGCCCTGTCATATCCGATCTCCTTCACGGTTTTGCGGACGATCTTCTGGATGTCCACATAAGCCTTGGTGGTGATCTCTCCCATAACCATAACCAGACCTGTGGTCACTGCCGTCTCGCAGGCCACACGGCTCATGGGATCCTGCTCTAACAGCGCATCCAGGATCGCATCGGAGATCTGGTCGCACATCTTGTCCGGATGGCCTTCCGTAACAGATTCTGAGGTAAATAATAATTTCTCCATAAATCTTTTCTCCTTTGAAATGTTTAATTTACAACTAAAAAAGTCCGTAGAACAAACTGCGGACTTGACGAAACCTTATCAAATCCTCTTATTGTTCGATTTCTCGCTCAGGTTGGCACCTTCCTTTCTCACCTTGCAGGCGTTTAAGCCCGCCAGGGTCCGGGGGTTGCCGTGACTTCACAGATCCTT
>CAJUJV010000004.1:62355-85757 GCA_910586845.1 uncultured Hungatella sp. | reverse complement strand
CTTGGAAGCTTCCGGGAAAAACTCCAGCAGATTATCCAGACTCTCCCCGTCTCCTGCCATATGATAGGAAAAATATTCCGCCCACAGTTCTTTCCCGGCTTTGGTTTCATCATTTGACCAGTAGGGCTGATCGTGTCCATATCCGTTTCTCAGCGCATTATTGGACATGGCTCCGTATACATCGGAGACCGCCTCAAACTCTTCATGTCCTGTATTGGCTTTAAAATACTCATTTTTCACTGCATTGTACATAGCCAGATCATTTTTATTCAGGCCGCTGGAATCTCCTGCTTTAAACGCCTCGATCACCCGATCCACATTTCCCCTGCTTCCCGATGAGCCGTTGTCGATAATTTTATGGGCAATGCTGGTTATGCTGTGTTCATTTTCCCGGTTATAATATACATCATACTCTATGGCTTCCCGGAGTGTCACCTCATGCCCTATGGCGTCGCTGTGCACCTTAAAGTTCTCCGTGTCACTTCCCAGCCACTTTGACTTGTCACTGAGGTCATCGATGGCGTGGCCCCCCTCATGGAAAAATGTAGTGTAGGGTCCCCTGGGATCCTCCCCGAAGCAATCCGGATAATCGTAAGTCACCTTGTGAGCCCAGGGCCTGTAAAATGCCTGTCCGTCTGAATCCGTCGTATCGATCTTGTACTTGGAGACAGAATTCAGATAGATGCTCCTGTAAGGCTCCTCCGCCGTATAGATCAGGTACTTGATATTCCGGATATCGTCTTCCGTCAGGTCGTCGGAGTCTCCGCTGCGCAGAAACTTGTCAAGTTTTTTCACCTCTTTGGCGTGATCCCTCTCGAAGTCGCGGATGACCTTGTCCTTCTCTTCCGCCGGGACATTTCCCCTGGCGCCGTTGCCCTGAGCGTCGGGAGGCATGATAAAACCGATTCCCTTCAGCTCGTAGACCTTCTGTTCCGTCTCCTTGTAACGCCTGGATATCTCATCCAGGGAAGTCCTCAGGTTCCCCACCTTTCTCCTGGTGTCCTCCAGCTTCCTGTTCTGCTTGCCCAGTTCTCTCCGGATCCTGTTGAGAGATAACTCATGCAGCCTCCCCAGATTACTCTCTACGCTGGATGTCTGCGCCCGGATCTGTCTGATCACATCATCGACCAGTTTCAGATCGTCCCTGCACTCTTTCAACCTTTCCGGATTTACCTTTATCCTCATATGCCCCTCCTCTTTCTAATTCACGGGAATCTATGGTCCCTATATCTTCACCGCAATCAGTGAATAATTGTCCTTTGTGTCATTATCCACCGCCGTTTTCACCAGCCGTTCCACAGCTCCTTTGGTGAGAAACAGACTTCTGTACATCCGCTGGAGAACAGATTTTAATGTATCTTCCTCTACAAACCGGTAGATCCCGTCGCTGCAGAGCAGGAAGACTTCTCCCATATGGACTTTGTCCGTGGCACAGGAGTATTCAAGTCTCTCATAGGCTCCCAGGGCGCTGATGATCTTCCCCGCATTGTCAGAACCCGCATCCGCTCCCGGACGGTTCTCCCACACGTCGTCTCTGGTGATGGGACGGGCTCCCTTCCGGTTGCACCGGTAGATCCTGCTGTCCCCCGAAGAGAGATATCCGTAGATTCCTCTGTGGACAAACAGGAGAGCCAGAGTGGAACAGCTCCGACCCGGGCCGTATTTCCTGCAGAGGTCTCCGTTGATCTCATCCGCTCTGGTCTTCAATTCCTCAAAAAGGGAGAAAAAATCATGGTTCCTGTTCTCTAAAAACGCCTCATCCCACCACCGGGCATAGGTCTCGGCGATGTAGAAGCTGGCCGCGGAACCGTCGGCGGAACCTCCCACGCCGTCCGCCACCAGAAGCAGTCCTGAACTTCCTCTGGTGCGCATGAGTACGGAATCCTGATTCTCCCTCCGATAATTTCCCTTCTCACAGATGCCGAACACTGTCATTTGTAGCTTACCTTGAGTCTGACCTGTCCCAGCTTCAGAATCGATCCAGAGGGCAGGGGCAGTTCCGGAGCTACCCTCTTATCGTTGACAAAGGTTCCGTTGGTGGAGGCGATCACGTCTCCTCCTCCGTCCCTCACAAACAGGCTTCCTCCTCGGGATACCACCTCACAGTGGATTCCGGACACATAGGTGCTGTAATCGATGGCAATCTGACATCTGGATGCGTCTCTGCCGATGAGAATCTTGTCCCTCAGGGGATATTCGAAGGTCTTGGACGGATTGTCCATATCCTGAAGCACCAGCTTGATGGCGTTGTTTGCCCGAAGGATATTGGTCTCGCTGCCTCCCCCTGAGCCGCTCTGGGAACCGCGGTTGAGAATCTCGGTTCCGCCTGTCCCTGCCGCCCGGTTCCCCTGATTTCCCGTGATGACGGTATCTCTGGAATGACCGATACCGGAAAGGTCGATAGAAGTCTCCTGTTCCCGGGGCTTCTTCTTTTTCACCAGCACTATGATCGCCGCCGCGATCACCACCGCCAGAACTCCCAGAATCCCGAACAACACCACCGGGATCCCGCCTTCCTCCTCAGCCGGCTCCGTCTCCGGCTCTGTGGCAGCCTCCGTCGGCGCCGTGGTCTCCGGCTGAGTCTCTGCCTCTGTCGCAGTCTCCTCCGCCGTGGTCTCCTCCGCCGCCTTAAAGGGCATGGCCACCTCCGCCGCGGCGTAGTCCTCCCCGAAGGCAATCCTCACGGGCCTGACGCTGCCGTCGCAGGACTTATCCTGGGGGATGACGGTGATCTTCACCGCCTGGCTGTCCGCCCCTATGTCCTGAAGAATCTGAGTCCCCGAAACATCGTCCAGGAGATAGCTCTTTCCGTTGGAGAGGCGGGACAGGGCGAACATTTTCTTCAGATTCTCCTCGTTCCCTTTCGAGGTACAGCCCACGGAATAGATCGGTACGCGGATAGCCTGGATCTTTTTGTTCAGCTCGTCATCCGTATATCCCAGCGCCTCGTTATCAACGCCGTCGGCTATGACGATTACTCTGGTATATTTTATGTCCTCGTATTTACTGATGTCATTCATGACCGTGTACATGACATTGGTAAAATAGGAGTCCTGATTCTCAAACTGAAGTCCGTCAATCTGCGCCTTGATCTCCAGGTAATCGCCGCTGTCCTGGACCAGATAGGTAAGGTTCTCCGCAAATGTGGCGATAGTGAAGGTATCTCCGTCCCCCCTGGCAGCCGCCAGATCCGTGAGAAACGCCTTGATACCCTCTCTGTATTTCTTGTTGATGGACAGGGAATTGTCCAGCACCACAACGGTTCTCACCGGCCCCCCGTCTTCCTTCTTAAACTCCTGTGCCTCATCATTGCCCAGGTAGACGTTATCGATCTCCCGCCCCTGGTCTTTCACGAATAAAACGACTGAATCAGAACATGTGTATGCGTTCATTACGGCCGCCAGCTCGGCAGCGTTGGCGATCATGCTTATGAGAAGCGTCATGCAGCACAGCATGGATATGGCTTTGGCTATCTTTTTCATGTCCTTTTTCCTCTATTTGATTCCTTTAATTGAGATTGGGGTCAAAAAATCTTTTGACCCCATAATGTCTGCGGTTCCTCCCGCCCTGTATCAGATCGGTTATGCGATCACATCTGTCTGAAGAGCTGCTGCCGCTTCCTGGGCAGTCCTCTCAGCTTCCTGGTAAACCTGAGCCATGGCCTGCAGGTCTGTGGAGTGCTCATTGATCATCTTGATCATCTTGTTCATGCTCTCCTGAAGGCCGTGAGCCTTGTTGTAGTAGCCGGTAGCCGCCTCGCCGGCCCATGTCCCGTTTAAGCTGTCCACAGTGGAAAGCATGCTGCCGGTCAGGTTCTGAACGGTTCCTGCTGATGAAGAAAAGCTCTGTGCTGTAGAAATAAGTTTCTCCGGGGTTACTCTCAATGTTCCTGTCATGATCTTTATTCTCCTTTATTCCTGAATTTGTTTGACTGTGGTTTCCTGGTTCGGATGATCCTTACTTGTAAGTTCTTGTGCTTGCGGTCTGAAGGTTCTTCTGCTCTGCGGCCTCATACTTCTGGGCGTTGACCTCCAGAGTCTGGCAGTACTTCTCGATGGTGTCATAGAACACATCCATCTGGCTCTTGTCGCTGTTGAACGCGTTGTGGAAGCTGTCCTTGGCCTCGCCATCCCACATGCCCATCAGCTGCTGCTCCGTGTTTACCATGTCCTCAACCGCTTTCTTGAACTGCTGGTTCAACTGTCTTAACTCGCTCGCCTTGTTCTTCAGTTCCCCTGATGTTACTTTGATCTCTGCCATGTTACAATCCTCCTAAAATTTTATTTTCATTTTTATACTCAAGTGTAAATGCACCTTGAATTACCCCTCGTATGTCCTCTTCCTCGCGATCTCAAGAGCTCTCAGCTCCGCATTCTTGACCGCCTCCGCCGTCTCTCTGATAGCATGTGCAACGGACTCCATCCTGGCGGCGGTTTCGTTGAGCTCCGCACGAACCAGGTCGACTTTCCTAAGATACTGGTTCGAATGGTCGCTCTGCCAGCAATTCTGCAGCTTGCCCATAGTATCGGACAACTTATCCCTGGCCAGCTTTTTCAGGCGGCTGGAAAGGTTCTCCAGCTTCTCGGCCTGTCTGATAGCCTGCCTGTAATTAAATAAAATCTCAATCCTGCCCATCACTGCCTCCCCTATGCGATCACATCTGTCTTCAGCGCCATATTTGTATATTCGGCAGCCTTCTCTGCTACGGCGTACAGCTCGGCCATACCCAGCAGATCCGTCGGATGCTCCTTAAACCGCGCAATCACCTGACAGGTATCATCTTTCTTGTCGTAGAATTCCGTCCTGGCCTTATCTCCGGCCATGCCCTGCCAGTAGCCGGCGCTTCTGGACACGATATCCTGAATACTGTTGAAATGATCCTCCAGCTTCTTGATATCTCTCTCCACCTCGGAGGCCTTGGCCTTCAGCGCCTCCGGCGTTACTCTCAACGTTATGCTCATAATCCTCACCTCTTATATTCGTATCGCGCTGATAATGGAACCTACATTACCCTCGCATGTGTCATACTGCCGCCCGGCCTCCTCAAGATTCTTGATCAGGGACTCTATGACCTCTGCCATGGACTGCAGGATCTCATAATCCGTCTGGAACTGAGCCACAAACGCCTCCTTGGCCTCACCCTCCCACATAGAGTTCAGAGCGTTGATCCCCGCCATCATGCTGTCTCCTGTCTTCCGCAGGCCGTCCAGATGGGTTCGCAGACTGTCGATGTCTTTCCGAAGTCTGGACGTATCGACTTCCAACCTGGTTACCGTTGCCATCAGTTTTCACCTCCATACAATATTGTATTGACCTTGCCGGAGAGCCTGTTCAAATCTACGTTGGCTGCAGTGTTCCTCACCTGCACCGGTTTCCCTGATTCAAAGTGATCCTCGATGTCTCTCTCTGTCTTTTGATACAGGTCTCCGATGTTGTCCAGGGCCTGCGCCAGGGCTCCCGTTTTGTACTGTCCTTCTTCCAGCCTGCCTCCGGCTTTTCTCAGGGCCCGGAGTTCTTCCGTGAACTCTGTCTGTTTTCCCAGCTCTCTTTTCACGTCCTCCAGCTCTGCCAGCATCCTGCCCAGCTGCCTTGAGATATCATGGATATCCTGGCTGATCTGTCTAATATTCTCTACGTTGGCTTGAACATTCACTGTGTTATCTCCTTGTCATGACACTACTATACACTATCCGGAATAATTGTGTGTCAAAAGCTGACAAAATGCACGTTTGGGCTGATGAAATGCACGTTTATACCAGAATCAGCTTCTCTCCGTTCTTTATGCTGTACTCCCTGAGAGAATATTTGGGATTGAAATTCAGCTCTTTGTCCACGGACCCCATGATAAACCGGTCCTTCTCCCCATCCAGCACGGAATGCTCCTTCTGGCATATGAGTTCCGAGATCTCTTCTATGAGCACGGAGATCCTGGACTCCTCATCCAGATTAAAGTTATACATTCTGTCCAGAGACGGAACGTATACATCCACATTGATCATATCTCTTCCCCTTTGATTTCACTTAATAGCAAACCGGCGATCTCTTCTGCCGAGTACACATGGTAACTGTCCTGATCCCCTGTATCTATGTGGATCCAGGTAAACACCGGAGACCGAAATACGTCGATACGTCTGTCTGAGCCTTCCCCCAGCCTCCGGATCTCCACGGAGACGTCCTCCGGCCCATATCCCTCCGGCCGTTCCTTTAAGGCCGTCTTTTCCAGTGCCGCGGCCTCCTCCCGCCCTGTTGTCAGACTCCGGGGAAACCGTTCCTCCTCAAGAAGATCCCGGACATACTCCTCCGCCCGGGCGGGCCAGAGCTTGATAACCGGCCGGCCGGAACCTGTCTGCTTCTCCATGACGACGGCTCTCTCCCCTCTGCCGGGGTAAATGATCTGCTGCCCGAAATTTTCCTCCGCAAAGGTAACCATGACCGCATGGCGGGAGCTGCTCATGATCTCCACCAGTTCCGCCATCTCCCCGGACAGAACCATCTTTCCCTCCCGGGGCGCCACCAGCTTCCTTCTGTACAGTTCCGCCACGGAACTGACGATGGACGCCTCACTCAGATCCTCCTCCTGGCAGAACATATACATATTCTTTTGTCCCGCCAGAGCCAGGAGGGTGATAAACTCTTCTTCCGCAAATAGATATTTCATTTTATCAGTCTTTTCAAATCCTGTTTATAGGTTCTGGACAGGGGAACCACGGCTCCTCCTTCCATCTCGATCAGGCCTTCTGACATCTTCACCTTTCTGATCTTCCTGGTATTGACGAGATAAGACCTGTGACATCTTATAAACCAATCCGGGACCACGGTCTGCAGATTTTCAATGCTGTCATAAAAATCATACTCCTCATGGTCTGTTCTCAGATTGATCTTCTTGTTGCTGGCCTCAAAAAACATGATCCGGCCGTAGGAAATCAGAGTTCTGCCCTCCCTGGAATTGAGGACAAAATGATCATCCGGATTCGGGCTGTTCATGCGTTCCAGAAATGCATCGAAAAGCTCCGTGTTGACCTGATCGAACTCCTTCTGGCCGAAAGGCCTGAGAAGAAGCAGATCCGGGGCGATGCCGGGCTTCAGATACTCCATGGGAGACACGGAGGGGGATGTGAGAATCATCAGCGCTGCCCCCTCCTCCTTCTGGCGCAGCTTCCTCAGGCTGCCCACATCGAACCGGTCCGCGATCTCGTAGTAGATAATGTCGGTCAGGGTCTCAGGGACAGCCTCCCCAGAGGCCGCGGCGGCGGCTCTGACAAAATTCAGTTTCTCATCTGTCCTCGTTGCCACCTGACTCCGGCATCCCCTCTCGATAATATCCTGCTCTTTTAACACTCTGTTATAGGAAAAAACCGATATCATGTCATCCTCTGTAATTGGGTACTACAACCTGCTTCATTTTGGCGCTCGCATCCTCGCAGGGCAGCACGCCGATGCCCGCTTTGAGGCTGTTGTTCTGGATCTTAAAGGGCACGTTGTTGTAGGTGAACAGTCTCTGCTCCGAGTACCTGCCGCCAAAGCGGATGCCTGTGGCGTTATCCCGGAACCCGGCCATGAACTTGTATCCCATGACATCGCTGATGTCGTTGTCCCCCAACTCGGCGAAGAAATAGAAGTTGTAGTGGAACCCTTTGTCTCCGCTTAAGGTCTCATAGACGCCTACGGCGTTATAGGCCTCGGATTCCCGGTTGTACAGTTCATTTAAAAACGCCGGTACATTGGGGATAAAGACGCAGATCCTCCGGTAACACGACATGGCGGCAAAAAACTCGTCATCCTCCATATGAAGTCCCATGCACTCCGTCTTTTTCGGCGCCCGTAACCCCGCCTCTTTCAGCAGCGTATTCTTGGCAAAGTCATAGATTCCCTGGCCGTCGGTGACATACCGGCACCCCGTATCCTGGGCAATCCCGGAAAATTCCGAGGAACCGATCTCGATGACGCACACATCGCTTCCCTTGTCAAGACTTGCCCGAATCAGCGTCTTCATGTAGGTGGACTTGCCGCTCTTCTTGGTTCCGTTGACCACATAGGTCAGCATGCTGGTCAGATCTATGGAAGAGTAAGCCGCCGTCTCCGCGTCATAGCCGTTGGGCAGAAGGCTGGCTGTGGCCAGGAGCTTCTGGTATTCTTCATCCTTGATATACTCATCCCAGACAGGTTTCTCCGGGATGATGGGGATCTTCCTGGCACTCCTGGTGGTGTCGGTCTGATTGATCTGGGCAATCCTCTTTTTGATTTTCTCGTTTCTGGCTCCGATACTGTCGCCTTCCGCGGCCAGAGCCGTCTGGAACTCGATGATCTTCTCCCCGTAGAACACAAGGCCGCGGCCTTTCACGTTGCTCTCCGGATAGAGAGGCACTCTGACGACACGCATCACGTCGCTGTACTGGTAGATGTCGGACATCTCCAGGCTGATGGTGGTTCTGAAATTATCCGCCAGTCTGGACGGGATCTCCGATGTGCCGAATCCTGCGGCCGTGACGATGAGGAAGATGCCGTAGCCGAGACCTTCCTTGGCCAGCTGCTTGATAATGTCGTCATAGCGCTCGTCTGTCTTCTCTTTAAAGCCGGCATAGTTGTCTATGGCGATGACCACTGCCGGCAGTTTCTTATGGCTGTGCTCCACATAATCCCGATAATTGGAGGATGCCAGCAGTTTCTTTCGCTCGCTGATAACGGTAGTGATCATGGTGAAGAACTTGGAGATCTTCTCCAGGTCTTCTTCCGCGTCGGTCATGATGCCGCCTACCTGTCTGGCCTCCTCGAATACGGTCAGCAGCTTGGAGCTGAAATCCAGAATGTAGATGTTGACTTCTTCCGCCGTGTATTTGTTGATCAGCGAGTAGATCACGGTCTGCAGGAATGTGGACTTTCCTGTGGAGACCGTACCGCAGATAGCGTGGTGACCGTTGCCCGCAAAATCCACGCTGACAGGCATCTGGTTCTGGTTGTCCGGGTCGTCTCCCTTTCCCACGATGACAGACAGGGTCCACTGGCCGTCATCCGGATTCTTAAGCCGGTCTTTCATCTCGAAATCCCGGTATCCTTCTACAGATGTGAGGGCCATGGATACGGGCAGAACCGGCATCCACAGCTGCAGCATATGGTTGTAGCCGTTAGTTCTGGCCACCTCTCCCAGATACTCGTTGACCGCCTCCAGCTGAGACTTGGACTTGGTCTCCGGAAGCTTCACTCCCTGTCTCAGGGCCGCATCGATGATCTCGTCCGCCTTCTCATCATCAGTTCCGCCGCCTGCCTCGCCGTACAGTTTAATAAAGTCTTTCAGCCTGGCGTCGTTGTACTGGCTCCTCTTGTAGTCGATATTTTTCTGTTCCATGAAGGAGTAGATCGTCTCCATGAATTCCTCAGTGCGGATGTCGTCCATGTGTTTCAGGCTGTCCGGCCGGCCGTCACAGGCGGACTCCATGGCCTGACATACGGTTCTGATCCACCGGTGTCTGGCCTCCTCCTGATATTTAATCTTAAAGTGGTTGCCCACCAGATCAATCTTTCCTACGGAATCCAGCATCTGGGCTACCACCAGTTTTTTGTCTCCCAGAACCTCGTCGTAGACGGCTCCTGAATATCCGGACTGGAACAGCTCGAACAGCTCGTCGTTGCCCACCTGCAGATATCCCCGGCCGGCCTGAGTCAGGTACGCCGCATCCGCCCGGTGAAGCATATCCATGGAGTCCTGTCTGTCCTGAACTCTCAGACAGAGCCTGAACTTGGAGTTGGACCAGATGTTGTCGTCCACGGTTCCGGCAGGCTTCTGAGTGGCCAGGATCAGATGGACGCCCAGGCTTCGTCCTACCTGAGCCACAGACACCAGCTCTCTCATGAAATCCGGCTCTTCCCTCTTCAGCTCGGCGAACTCGTCGATGATGATAAACATGTGGGGGATGGGCTCTTTGGCGCTGTTGCTCTTATACAGGGATGTGTAAGCGTTAATGTTGTTGACCCCGTAGTAGCTGAAGATCCGCTGCCGCCTCTTGTTCTCCGACTTGATGGACACCATGGCCCGCTTTACCTGGTTGCCGGACAGGTTGGAGATTGCGCCGATCATGTGGGGCAGGCCTTCGAAGAGGTTGGCCATGCCGCCGCCTTTGTAATCGATGATGAAAAATCCCACGTCGTCGGGGCTGTAGTTGATGGCCAGAGACAGCATGTATGTCTGAAGGGTCTCTGACTTACCGGATCCTGTCGTACCTGCCACCAGGCCGTGGGGACCGTGGTAACGCTCGTGGATATCCAGATAGCAGGGAGCTCCGCCGCTCTTAAAGCCGATGAGGGCTTTCATGGATTCCGCCGTCTTGGACCGTCTCCACCGTTCCGCCGCGTTCAGATCCTCCGGCCTGGAGATCCCGTACATATCGAAGAAGGAGATGGAGTTGGGAACCTCGCCGCCGCTCTCCGACTCGTTGACCTCGATGTTGGCCAGTCGTTTGGCAAAATTCATCAGCTTCAGATCGCCGATATCGTCAAAACGGACAGGATATTTGTCCGTATTCTCGTCTGTGGTGGTGTAGACTCCGGAAAATCCCGGGTTGTTCTCGATGATGAACTCACAGTTGTTGGGCAGGCCCTCATAGTGCTCCGCCACGATGATGGTGGACAGTCCGATGTCGCTGCTGCTGTCGTTGATATACTTGGTGATCAGCTCCCCTTCCAGCAGTTCCTTGTTCAGGACGATCAGGATATAATGGGGCCTGAGGCTTCTGGCATCCTCTGTCCTGGTCCTCATGGTCTGTCCCAGAGAGTAGAACACTTCACCGGCCTCGTTTTTGCTGGCAGCGTAATACCGGATCTTTTTGTCCTCGGACCACACATGGGGAAGCCATTTGACAAACTCCCAGGTCCTGGCGTTGGGGATCTTGTTGGCGTCGTAGGCCAGAGCGATCTTCACGTCGGTGTAGCTGTTGTTGCCGGCGATCTGGGTGATCACACTCCTGATGATCTGGATCCAGGAATTATTGCTGCCGATGACGCCTACCAGGCTCTTCTCCCGGAAGTTGACGCAAACCGGCACATTCTGCATGATGCTGAAACGCTTTTTGATCATACCGGGCTTCTCCGCCAGAGAATCGTCCAGCATGGTGAACCGCTCTTTCTGGACTTCGATATTCATGGGGCTGGGCACGTCTCCCAGACCCAGCCGGTAGGTCAGCACGTCGCTGTGGTTAAAGTTCCTGCTCCACAGCTTTTCATTGCCGATATCGTACTCCGCGATCATCTCCGCGGAAATGTACTTTTCGCAGAGGGCTCTGGAGTTGGCCTGATAACATTCCTCTATGTAATTCTGCTTATCGATCAGATACTGGCCGTATTTCTCGAAACGGCGCCGTTCCTCCTGATAGATCCTCTTTTTATTGAACCGAAGATTGGTCACTGCCCAGAACACGCCGATACAGGCGGAAGCCGCGGCCGTGATGATGCCGGTGTACATCAGAGAGTTGCTGGCGCCGCCCAGACGGGAGGCTACGATGGTCATGCCGCTTCCCAGAAGCATGGGAATGGTCATGGTCATGGCCGGTCCGATTTGCATGAAGAGCGGGATCTGAGCCAGCTCCTTTGGATTGGGCGGAGGATCGATGGTGACCGTCTCCGTATTGATCTTGGGGATGCTTCTGGGGGCCCTGTAAAACAGGGAACGGGCGCTGCTTCCGTTCTCGTCTCCCTTTGCCTCCAGGAGAGCCAGTTCCGGGGTGGTCACTTCCGTCAGATCCGACTGGCTTCCTGCCGGATTGTTGACTGCCAGGAGATTGTTCAGATAGAGCATGCTCAGGCCGAAGACCCGGATATTGTCTCCGAAGTTCAGTTTCGTCCTGCCGTTTACCCGCACGTTGTTGATATAGGTACCGTTGGCAGAGGTGTCTTCCAGCCAGGCGTTTGTCCCGTCATAGGTGATGCTGCAGTGATGATGGGAGACAAAGCTTTTGGCCTGGGGATCCGCCGGATACCGGTAACGGATATTGTTGTCCGTCTCGATACCTACGGAGATCACCTGATTGGGGACCAGGACGTATTTTCTGTAGACGCTTAGAGGATTGTCCTTCTCCTCCACCAGGATAGTCAGAATTTCTCCTTCCAGGGTGGTCAGATTATATCTTCCATAGGAAGGAAGCCTGTTGTTGTCCGGCTGCTGAGGTCCGATATATTCCAGACTTTTCCCTTCTTCCACCGGCTTAAAATACCACTGATTCCGTATACATTCCAGTTCCACGACCTCGTTTGCAGGCAGATGAAATGTCTCGGCATCCAAAAGGAATGAATATTCTGTGTTGGACACAGACGGCAGCACTACTTCATAAAACGCCCGATCGTTGTAGATCGATAATACCTTGCTCATTCTCCTCCCCCTTGTAGTATCGCAATTAGTTAGAATATTTTGAATTTTCTATATTTTTACCTATTTCATTTTACAAAGCGCGGCATGTTTTGTCAATATTTGACAGGAGTGTTTGAAAAGGAAAACATGTTTTAAAAGTCTGTCTCATATACGTCTCCGTCGCTGTTCTTCCAGACAGACTTCACCCATTTTCCATATTTATCTATGGTGACGGTTTCATCTGTAAAATACTCTGTTTTCTGTCCGTTATGATAATAGTCCGTATGGATGGTCAGTATGCCGCCGCCTTCATAAGTATAGGTGCTGACCTCGTGGGATGAGCCCCAGGAAACCGTCGTCTCGCAGACTCTTCCTTCCGAGTCATAACTGTAATCATAATCAAAGGTTTCTTCACTGCCCACTGACTGATGCCGGCTGTGTGTTACCCGCTGTCCCTCTCCGAAGGTATACTCGATCCGCCCGTCTCCGGAGTCGAAAGACAGATCCCGGCCCCAGCCGTCATACCGGCCGCCGTCTATGGTATAGCCTGAGGGGTTGAGCCACTGTTCTCCCGTGATCTCATATCCTTCTGTCCGTATGGCCAGACACCGGTCCATCTCTCCCAGGAGAACATAGAGTTCTCCCAGAAGCTGATATCCCTCGCCTCTGTCAGGAGCCCGGGCGATCAGTGTTTCCACTTCGGGAATCAGAGGGCCGAAGGTCTCCTCAATCTGATCATAAGTCATATTTACCTCATGGGCCCCTGCCGCCCCGCAGACGATATCAAAAAGACGGTCATACTCACTGTCCCAGTCAAAGTTCCCGGCTTCTGACAGGTCCCGGGGCTGACTCTCCGGCTGGCCGTTCTCTGTACCGCCATCCCCGGCCGTCAGCCTCACGGTACCGTCCTCGTCTACGGTCAGACCCAGCCCGGCCAGTTCTGCCTCAAAAGCCTGATCCCGGCCCAGCTTCTCCACGGTCCTCTGTGCGATATCCAGGGCCGAATCCATATCTCCCAAGTCCATATAGAACCGGATCAGGTTCAGGCAGCTGTCCTTTAAAAGCTCCTTAAACTGTTCTGTGGGGAAAAGATCATATGCTTTTTCCAGTGTCTCAAAGGCCTCTGCCGCCTGTCCCGTCTCCGTATAGGCCTGAGCCAGACCAACATAGGCGCTCTCCTGCTTCTCGTCCAGCTCTATCACTTTGGTGAAAGCGACGATGGCTTCCCCATACTGCTGCTCTTCCAGATATTTTTGTCCCAGTTCCAGCTGTTCGGCGATCTGCTGCTCCAGACTTTTCCCGCAGCCCGCAGCCAGAAAGATCCCTGTGAGCAGGAAGATCAGCAGCAAAAACCGGGGCTTCTGCTTTTCCATTTCCTGTATACCCTTTCTCTTTCACAGACCCTTAATATTTTTCTTTCATCCTGGCATTGATCTTCCGCTTACTGCTCCCTGCGGTAAATACCAGGATCAGGTTCAGCACAACAGCCAGCCCCAGAGTACCGGCTCCTGCCAAAAACAATATGGTTCCCGGAGTCATACCAATTCTCCTTTCGTTTATTGGGTCAGCCAGCCTCCGTCAGCCAGATCCCGCATCATATTTTCCAGCATCTGCATCTCCGTATCTCCGTCAAACCGGCTTTCCTCATACAGCTTCAGGGCTTTGTCATAGACCTCTTTCATCTCCATGTAGTCTCTGTCCGCATTCTCTTTCTTCTGTTGTTTGTCGGCCTCCAGAAATGCCAGCCGCTTATACGCCCTGTAATCGTCGGGATATTTGTCGATCATCTGGTTCAGCATGGCTTCCGCCTCCTCCAGACGTTCTGTCTGCTGATAGAGGATGGCGATATTTTCCATCATCTGACGGGTGGAATAACCGCTCTCATACAGCTCCTGAAAGAGCTCCAGAGATCTGGGATAATACTCTGCCCCTGCCTCCTCTGACTGTCCGGCCTTCCGGGCATAGGCATCTGCCAGCTGCTCCTTCAGATGCATGGATACCTCCGGTCCGAACGTATTGACAGAGCTTTGGAGCAGCTCGATCTCCTGATCCAGATACCCGTCGCCCAACCTCTGATAGACCTGGGCACAGAGGATCGCAGCCCTTCTCTTTAATTCCTCGCTTTCCGCGCTTCTGACGGAATCTGTCAGGTGCTGAACGGCTTTTTCATCTTCCCCTCTGGAATATGCGATCTCGCCCTGAACCATGTAGATGGAATCTTCTCCCAGGCCCAGGCCGATGGCCGTATCCAGAGCGGTCTGCGCCTTGTCGGCCTGACCGGTCTTGGCCAGTATGATGGCATAGTCCCGGAAATAAAGGCTGTTCTCCAGATTTCTCTCAATGGCTTCCCTGAGACAGCTTTCTCCGTTGGCGTAATCACCTTTTTCGTAATAGGCATTTCCAAGGACATAGAAGATATTGGCCAGGGATTTCTCGTCTGCCTCTCCTCCGATCACATATGCCGGATTATTAATGACGTCTCTGGCGTATGCGACGGTTCCGTCGTAATCTCCCATGGAATACAGGCGCAGAACCTCTTTCTCGTATGCAAATATCCGGTCCGGCAGCAGCTCCACCGCCTCCTTAATGGCCCCTTCCGCCTGATCGTACCGGCCTGCGTCTATGTAAGAATCCGCCTCTTCCACGGTCCTGTTGTAAGCCGTCAGCCTCTCCCGGCCCATGGTTATCCAGCCGCTTCCCACCATGGCGGCGCCTGCCATATAAAGAGCCGCCACCAGGATCCCTTTATTTCTCCGGCCTCTCCGATAGCTTTTATACTCATTGTCAAGCTCATACACATGCTCCAGAGCATAGAAAAGCTCGCCGCCGTTCTGATATCGTTTCGCAGGATCCAGCTCCATCATCTTCTCGATAATGGTCCGGAATCCCTCGCCCAGAGAGATGTTAAACCGGCCGATGGGAATTATGGCATCAAAATCTTCTGTGGGCCGAATACCGGTCATGAGATGATACAGAGTGGCTCCCAGGCTGTAGATATCGGATCTCTCGTCCACTCCCCGGCCTACGATGCGGGACACGATGCTCTCTGTCCGTGTTACGGAGCTGCCTGCGGTACGGAATCCTCCGCCGGTGCGGCCGCCGCTTCCTGCCGCAGATGAGGACGGGCTCCGGTCAACCGGAGGTCCTGCAGAGCCTGCCCCGGCCAGAACCTCTGTCACTGCCGGTCCTGATCCGGCCGTGCCTCCCTTGAGCAGTTCCGTTCCCCTGCTGCCGTCCGGCCGGGAAGTATCCGGCTGCGACAGAATCTCTGTCTGTCCTGCTTCTCCGGACCGAACAGTTCCTCCCTCCCGGGGCATCACCTCGGTCCGGGCTGCTCCCCCGCTTCCGGGCATGATCTCGGTCCGGACTGTTCCTCCTGCTCCGGGCATGATCTCGGTCCGGGCCGTTCCTCCTGCCTGAGGCATCACCTCTGTGGCATTGGCTGCCTGAGGATTTTGTTTTCCTCTCTCCGGACCGTTTCCGCGGTTATTTACGGTCTCAAACTGTACCCGCTCCTGATAACTGACAAAATCCGGGTGCTGCTCCGGCGGGGAATAACCTCCGCTGATCCCTGCCGAGGTACGCATCCCCTCGTCAAATGCCAGAGAGATATTGAAATCGATGAGACAGATATCTCCTTTGGGCGTCAGCATCACATTGGCCGGTTTGATATCGCTGTGAATTACCGGCGGATTCTGGCTGTGAAGATATTTCAGGGCATCTGCCAGCTGAAGGGCCCATTTGTATACGGTTTTCGAGTCAAAAGGACCGTTATGGTCCAGAGCCTTGTCCAGAGACTCTCCGGGCACAAAATCCATGACCGTGTAGATCTCTCCGTTAATCTCCAGAAAGTCGTACACCTGAGGCAGGTTGGCGTGCTTCAGCTCTTTCAGGATATCCGCCTCCGCCCTGCTCTCCAGGATCCCCTTGACCCGTTCTTTAATTTCTTTTACGACCACATACTTCTGCAGTCTTTCATGATATGCCTTGTAGACGGTTCCTCCTCCTCCGGAACCAAGTTCTTCCATCAGAGTATAGGTGTCATTCAGGCGCGTCCCCTGCTGCAGCATCCGTTCCTCCTGTCCTAAAAGGCATGTCCGCAGGTCATGCAGAATCTGGAATCATGATCACACACTGCCCCGCATTCCGGACACACTTTGTCCTCCGCTCCGGATGCCGCTTCCTCTTCAGCAGCAGTGACTTCCGGCGCATCCCAGACTACTTCCTGTTCCTGGACGATCCTGCTGCCGCAGCTGTTGCAGAATCCTGCTCCTGCCGGAACTCTGGCCCCGCATGCGGGACAGGTCTGTACTCCTTCAAGTTTCCGGATCTGATCCTCCAGCTGAGCGATCCTGGTTTTGGATTCTTTAATGCGACTGAAAATGGTTTCGTATTCATCAGCCTGGGCTGTCAGTCCGCTCTCAAAGGCCAGCCTGCCTGCTTCCTGATATGCCTGTTTCAGATTGTTCTCCTCTCCGCTTATCTGGGCCTTCAGCTGCATGGTCTCTGTCAGATCTTTGGCCTTTTTGGCTGCTTCCTTTCCTTTCTCGGATAAGGTTTTTCCCAGTGTGTCGAAAAATGCCATGTTATTTTTCCTCCTGTGTTTTTATTTTAGTACCGCAGTTTTTACAGAAAACTGCCGTTGCTTTCAAAACAGTACCGCATTTGGGACAGATGATGGTATCTGCCGGTTCCCCGGTCTTTTCTTCTCTGACGACGGCCGGTTCTTCTGCTGCCGCCGCGGCCGCCTCTGCGGCTGCCTGCTCTTTTTCTCCGGCCTCTGCTGATTCGACCGCCTGCTCTTTCTCTTCCTGTGCCGCCGTCCCGATCATCCGGACCTCTTTCTTTTTCTCCGTTATCTCTTTCACCTTTGCCGTCACTGCCGAATAGGTTTCACATTCTTCTCTCTTCAGCTTTCTGACCTTCCACCATCCGGCCGCCAGCAGGATCCCTGCCAGGATCCAGGGTATATAGTAGAACCGGTAAAATCTTCCCATAAAGGAATCGGCATACAACAGTCTGGTCCCCAGAGTCCCGGTAAACCAGCGGCAGCCTGTAACTCCCAGGACCGCCCCGCCCAGGATCAGGCAGAGGGGCAGTATCCAGTGCTTTATCCGGTTAATCATCTGCCCTCACCCCTTTCCCGGAACCGCCGATCTGTTCATAAAAATCCACCAGAATCCCTCTCTGTTCCTCTGTCAGGATCTCATCCTCCGGCACTCCCACGATATAGTCCTCCTCGTCATAGGAATCCTCTCTCAGCCGGAGCCGGGCGTTTCTCCGGTAGTTGTCCTGGTCCGTCACAACTGTAAACCGTATGATAAAATCATTATAGAGATACTGTCGGATCCGATGGTAGACCTGTCCCAGCTCCATGCTGTCGGAAGCCTGAATATATTTTCCTCCTGTGGCATCGGCGATGCCTTTCAGGTAATCCCCGTCTGCATTGCCTACTCCCACTGCATAGACCCGGATCCCCTGTTCTGCCAGCTGCTGTTTGATCTCCTCGATGGCGTATGTATGACTGTCCGCACCGTCGGACAGGAGGATGATCACCGGAGCGCCCTCACATCCTTTTAAGACCTGAATCCCCACTCTCAGACCGTCGGCGATATTGGTCCCTCCTGCGGCCGACAGGCTGTCGATGCCTCTGGTCAGCACGCCCATGGATTCCGTCACCGGGGACACGATCTCTCCCTGACCTGAAAATTTCACCAGACCTGCCCGGAAATTGTCTTTGGCGGACATGAGAAAATTCTCCGCAGCACTTTTTGCATCTTCCATAGCTCCTCCGCTCATGCTGCCGCTCACATCCATGACAAAGCAGACCGACATCTCCCGGGAATCCGACCCGCCCCGGATGAGTTCAAAATCCGTAATGACTCCGCCCTGCTCGTAGAGTTCAAAATCCTCCTTTACCAGAGCCTCCGCCTCCTGATCGTCCAGAGCCGTGGTAATGTGGATGTCAACCTGAGGATATTTTCTGGCATCCACATAGCTGATATGGATCATTTCCCTGTAATCCGAAACCAGCTGTACCAGAAAATCCTGAAATCTGCGAGGACGTTCCTGATGGCCGGCCCCTGCCGGATCATAAGGATAGACTGTTTCCCTGTCTCCGGTCAGGCCCTGTGTCAGGCCGTAGACCACCGCGCCGGCCGCGCTGTTTAAATCCCCGGACTCTTTTGCATCTTCTCCGCCGGCAGACGGTATGCCGTCATAAGCCTCCAGCATCCTGGAGATCTCAGGCCCCAGATATTCGCCGTGCTCCTCCCGGACCACGTCTCCCAGGATCTCATAGATTATGTTCCGGGCAGTGTCCTCATCTCCCATAAGCCAGGACAGTCTGGCGATCTGAAGACGGTAGCCTGCCTGATCTCCCCCGGGATTTTTAGCCTTCATATAATTCATGGCGCGTTGAAGAGGGATATTTTTCTTCTGTTCATACAGCTGTCTGGCCTTAAACTCTTTCTCCTCCAGCTGTTTTGTAATGTTCTTCACAGAACCGCCTTCTGCGCCTGTCTGCGACATGCGGATCCTCAGCTCTTCAATCTCCGCTGACAGCTTATCAAGCTCCTCATCGATTTTCCTGATCTCCGGATCTTCCCAAGCCGCCTCGCTGTCCAGATAAGATGCCGCCACCGCGTTGGCCGCCGCCATCCGGTTGGGCAGAGTGTCTTCTTTCTTTACCACCATCTGGGCATAAACCGCCGCCTGACGGCTGTCCCCCGTCAGCGCGCTGCCGTAAGCCCTGGCTCTCAGGGAGATCACATCCTCCGCGCCCTCCAGCTTTTCCAGATTCTCCTGGATCTTCTCATAATCATAGCTCCAGGTTCCGTCCATACTCAGGATCTGTTCTGCCGCCTCCAGACGTTCTTTCGACTTGTCCGCCACGATCAGGTTCTCCTTCACCTGATTGTGGAGCCGGATCAGAGTCTCTTTGTCCTCCCCTGATTCCAGCCCTGCCCCGGCGTACCTGCAGATCTCCTCCAGAAGAGGATCGCTGCTTTTCTTCATATAGATCCGGCCCAGCTGGTCTGCATGTTTAAAATCGTTCTCATAGCAGAAGCTTAAGATGATCAGCTGGCGAGATGTGTCATTGGGCTGATTCTCCAGAGCCTGCTGGGCCAGAGTTCTGCCCTTTGAGTAAAATCCCAGTTCCAGAAAATTGCTGGCAAGATAATTCTCATTGCCCAGGGTCTCTTTCTTCCTGCTGATCCGGAAGAAAAGAAATCCTGCGGACGCCAGGATTACCGCCGTAACCCCGGCTGCAGCAGCGATCAGCCATTTTTTATTCAGTTTCTTCATGCTTCGCCCTCCCGCTGTCTGAACGACACGTCTGTCCTGGTAAGCCTGGGAAATACAGACTTAAAGACGGACAGATCCGTCACCGGATTATCCCGGAACATAAGAACGCTGAGTTCCTCCAGAGGCTTAAGCGGGGTCAGATCCGAAACCTGATTGTCATACATCCACAGACTCCTTAAGCGGACCAGACCCGATACGGGAGTCAGATCCGTCACCTGATTGCCGGAGATATCCAGATATTTCAGCTCTGTCAGGCCTGAGATCCCATCCAGGCTGGTGATCTGGTTGTCCCAGAGGCTGAGGCTGGTCAGGCCGGTAAGACCGGACAGCGGCGTCAGATCCGTGATCCGGTTCCTGGCCAGGCTCAGTTTCTTCAGAGAAACGAGACCGGATATCCGGCCTGCAGATGTCAGGTTGTCTCTGATCAGCGACAGGGACTCCAGACGGGTGCAGCTCTCCAGCCCTTCCAGAGACAGCTGGTCCTGATAAGCGATGCGCAGCTCACTTAAAAACGGCATGTATTTCAGGTCCGTCAGAGTATGGATCTCCCCTGTCTCTTCATATTCCCCCTGAGCAATGATATATGCCTGCTCCGTAAAAACCGTTCCCGCCGTTTCTTCTCCCCATCTGTCATAAGATCTCCCTACCGCAGTCAGTGAAGTAATCATAACGGCATCTCTTTCATATACAGGAGTCCCGTAGATCCCCAGTTTTCTGCGCACCAGAATTTCCACTCCCGGATCTTCAAACCGGATCTCCCTGTCAGGCACATCCAGCTGATATTCTGCCGTGGCAGTCTCGCTGCTGTACCCTCTGGAATTAAATACTTTTGCCTTCAGGGTGGAGGCCCCCGGCGGCAGGATCAGCGGTTCTTCGTAGATCAGGCTTTCTTCGTCAGGTTCTGTTCCGTCCATGGTCACATAGATGATCTCTTCTCTGTTTTCCGACCTGATCTCCACCATCTGCCATGTATCATAAGTCCCCGGAGCTACGGAAAATACCGGCGGTTTGGGCGTGGTCTTTCCATACAGACGGACAACCTCCTCGTCCTCCATCCGGCTGACTGCCTGAGCCAGAAGCTCTCTGGCCTCATCCTGTCTGCCCAGGCGTATGTACAATTCTGCCAGGGCCACATAGGCCTCCCCCTCAGCGGGATATTTCTCCGTAACGGTCAGGTAAACGGCTTCCGCCTGTTCATACTGTCCGTCTCCCTCCAGAGCGCCGGCCAGTCCTATGGCTGCTTCTTTGTTTCTCGGATCGATGTCGACTGCTTTCTGGAACGCCACAATGGCATCCTCATAATTCAGATCATTCATGTATCTGGCTCCCAGATCCAGATATTCCTCCATCTGTTCCCTTCGCCTCGCCGTGAAAATCATCAGCGCAGCAGCAGCCAAAAGTCCTGCCGCCACTGCTGCGGCTGCGATGACCAGCCACTTTTTACCGTTCTTTTCTTTTTCCATCCATCAGCCCCCGTAAATCTCCATTTTCCGACTCTTTTCAGATAATTATACCTCTTTTTCCAAATCTTGTATAGCTTTGGGAAACATTCTGCGTGAATAAGTCTTTTGTTAAATCATGAATTACCTATCGGGATGCAGCCTGCTATTTACAATATCTTCCAAAGCGTACAGGTACAGCGTTTCGTCCTGCTCTGCCAGGTCCCGTATTCTTTCATCAAAACCGGACTCTGAAAAGAGCGCGTAGAAAAACTTTCCCCTCTCTTTCTCAGGAGTCAGCTTGGCGCGGGTGTCCAGATATTCCTGATATCCGAAAGGCCTGCCCTTAAATTTACATTCACCGATCAGATATTCTTTCATCTGCTGTGACACGGCTACAAGGTCAATCTCCGTCTCCGCAATCCGAAGACCAGTTTCTTTTGTTGTATCCCGCACTGTGGTCTTTCCGAACCAACGTCCCATTTTGGCATAGCGGAACGGGAGGGCGTTCTCTCTTTGAAGCTTCTGCACATACTGCCGGCAGACATCCTCAAAAGCCAGAGCACCGAACTCATGAAGCAACGGTTCCACCTCATATTTGTACACGCCCTCCACATCCCCGGCCTCCAGATCCGAATAGTTGGTAAATACAAAGGCGTACCAAAACCGGAAAAAATTATCAGTCAGTCTGTAGATTCCCCGGCTTAAATTGGCCCGCTCCTTTGTCCCTGCATCAATGGAAAACTCCCGCGCAATAATTCCAATCTCCATAAGATTTCTTAAATAGACGCTGGTCTTGGAAGTGTCATCTACAAGGGCCTTCTGGCTGATATCATTTAACCTTGTATTACCCAGAGCCACCGCCTCGATCAAAGAGTTGTACAAAGCCGTCTCCCTAAGCTCCTGACGCAGAAGAAAATTCACTTCACTGTATAAAGCACAGCCTTTGGTCAGAATATTTTCTTTTATATTGTCGGCAAGGGACAGTCTCCGGTCAAATTGGCGGAGATAGTGGGGAATCCCTCCCAGCACGGCATAGAGCAGAATCTTCTCCCTCTCCGAATATTCGGGAAAAAATTTTATTGCATCATAAAATCCCATTTCCGTCATCTTATAAATTCCGGTAGCCCTGCCGTAAAGCGGATTCTTCTCTGCCAGTATCTCCTTCTCCATAAAGCTCATGGCACTTCCGCAAAGTATGAGCATCACATTGGCATCCTTAAAAATCTCATCCCACAAATTCTGAAGAATCGACGGAATCCCGGGATTGTCTTTGCACATATAGGGGAATTCATCAATGACCAGCAGTTTCTTCTTATCGTTATAAGGCAGATCCAGCACAGCTCGAAATGCTTTTTCCCAGTCCCCGAACTGGTCCATATATTGCTTTGCTGGAATCTCTTCCCTCATCATCTTTTCTGAAAAACTCTTTAACTGGAGCCTGTCCGTACATTCCCGGCAGGCAAAGAACACATGGGGTTTCCCCTTACAAAACTGTCTGAGAGTCTCTGTTTTCCCCACACGCCGCCTCCCATAAAGTACCACCAGCTGCCCGCCTTCTGCCTTATACCTATTTTCTAAAAACTGCAGTTCTGCCTCCCTGCCAATAAACATTATCCCGTCTCCTTCTTCTCAAATCGTGATTTACTGAATCGTGATTATATATCATTTTATCCTAAGAGGGGAAAATGTCAAGGGCTTTTGCCCATTCAAATATTTCGGGAGCAGAAACGACTTATATCTGCCGTCTCTGCTCCCGCTTAAAGTTTTCCTCAGATCCTATATTCTTTTTAAAAAGATCTCCCTCAGATGACCTCCGTACTTTTCTTTTACCATGACCGCTTCATATCCCTGACGGATCACGTTATTACGACTGTAACGATTATCCGGATGGGCCGTACACATAAGATAACGGTATCCCTGCTCTCTCAGATCTGCCTCAGCCGCCTCCATGAGCCGCCGCTGAAGTCCGCGGCCCCTGTAAGGGGGCAGCACTGCCACAGAATCCATATGCGCCACCAGAGGAAGCTCCCCTTCCGGAAGACCGATGTCATATCCCATATTGTCCTCTTCCATACCCGGTACCACGGTCATAAACACGCCGGCCACCTGTCCTGACAGCAGGTCCACGGCTTTATAGCCCGTGCCTTTTTTGCCGGTCAGCATCTGATATGTATATTCCGCATTGTCTGCCATAAACCATTCCTTCTGCTCCATGGCCTCCCATGCGGCCCGGATCACGTCGGCAAACACCTGATAGTCTTCGGCGCAGGCCTTCTGGATCCTGAAATCTCCGGTTTCCATGAACTTCTCCGGCCTCC
>CAJUJV010000004.1:38904-62329 GCA_910586845.1 uncultured Hungatella sp. | reverse complement strand
TTTTTCTGAAGTTCCTTTTTGCTGTCTCAGTCTCTCCAGGTTAAACGATGGAGACTGCCTTTTGTAACCATCTTCTCAAATCCGTTCTGTCTCAGAGCCTCATAGAGCACGATGGACACGGAATTGGACAGATTCAGCGAGCGGATATCGCCCCACATGGGAATCCTCACACAGGTGTCCTCATATTCCACCAGGATCTCTTCCGGAATTCCGGCGCTCTCCTTGCCGAACATCAGATAACAGTCAGGCTCATAAGCCGGCTCCGTGTACACCTTTTTCGCTTTCGTGGTAGCCATATAGATCCTTGCCCCGGGATTTCGCTCCAGAAAATCTTCGAAGTTGCAGTACACAATCACTTCCAGCCTGTCCCAGTAGTCCAGCCCTGCCCTTTTCAGAGACTTCTCATTGATCTTAAATCCCAGAGGCTCTATGAGGTGCAGCCTGGTATTGGTAGCTGCGCAGGTTCTCCCGATATTTCCGGTATTTGCCGGCATCTCCGGCTCAAACAATACAATATTCATCCTTACCCTCTTCCATCCAGCCGCTTCACAAACCGTTCCATCCGTCCCAGGGCCTCTTTCAGGCTCTTCAGGGAATATGCGTAGGAGACTCTTAAGAATCCCTCCCCGCAGGCGCCGAAAGCAGTTCCCGGCACCACTGCCACCTTCTCCTCCTTCAGGAACCGGTTGGCAAATTCGTCCGAGGTCATGCCGAACCGTTTGATGCTGGGAAACGCATAGAAGGCTCCGTTGGGTTCGAAGCAGTCCAGCGCCATCTCTTTAAATGCATGGAGCACAAAACGGCGCCTCTGATCATATGCTTCCCGCATCATGGCCACATCCGCGTCCCCGTTTTTCAGGGCTGAAATCGCCGCATACTGGCTGGTAGTAGGTGCGCACATGATGGCGTACTGATGGATCTTCAGCATCTGCTCCAGGATGATATGGGGAGCCGCCGCGTATCCCAGCCTCCATCCCGTCATGGCATAGGACTTGGAAAATCCGTTGATCAGTACGGTTCTTTCTTTCATCTCCGGCAGCGATATTATAGATACATGAGGTTGTGAACCATAGGTCAGTTCACAGTAGATCTCATCAGAGAGCACAAACAGATCATGTTCCAGGATCACCTCTGCTATGGCCTCCAGGTCCGCCTTTCTCATGACCGCTCCTGTGGGGTTGTTGGGGAAGGGGAGGATCAGGATCTTGGTCCTGTCCGTGATCTTCTCCCTCAGTTTTTCCGGAGTCAGGCGGAACTGGTCCTTTTCCTCCAGCTCGATGATCACAGGCTTTCCTCCTGCCAGCACCGTACACGGCACATAGGACACATAGCTTGGCTGAGGGATGAGCACCTCGTCTCCCGGGTTCACCATGGCTCTCAACGCGATATCAATGGCTTCGCTGCCTCCCACCGTGACCATGACTTCTCCGGCAGGGTCATATGTAACGCTGCAGCGCCGGTACAGATAATTGCAGATCTCTTCCTTCAGTTCTTTTAAACCTGCGTTGGATGTATAGAAAGTCCTTCCCTTTTCCAGAGAATAGATTCCTTCCTCCCTGATGTGCCACGGCGTCTCAAAATCCGGCTCGCCTACGCCCAGAGAGATGGCATCCTTCATCTCGTTGACAATATCGAAAAACTTCCGGATGCCTGACGGTTCGATGGTAACGATCGTATCTGATAAGGGGTTTCTCATGGCGTAATCAGCATCCTTTCATCCTGGACCTCCTGTACCAGCACCGTACCGTGATCCTTATATTTTTTCAGCACAAAATGGGTGGCCGTACTGAGCACCGAATCCAGGGTGGAAAGCTTTTCCGACACAAACTGAGCCACCTGGCGCATGGTCTTTCCCTCGATAAATACGGTAAAATCATAGGCTCCCGACATGAGATACACCGCATTGACTTCACTGTACTGGTAGATTCTCTCCGCGATCTTGTCAAATCCCATACCTCTCTGGGGAGTCACCTTTACTTCGATGAGAGCCACAACCTTCTCGTCGCTGGTATTGTCCCAGTTGATCAGTGTATGGTAGCCGCAGATGATATGCTCCTTCTCCATCTCGGCGATCTCGTTGGCAACCGCCACTTCGCTTTCTCCAAGGAGGATGGCCAGATCTTTGATATCGATCCTGCTGTTCTTCTCCATAACCGCCAAAATTTTCTCTCTCATAATGCTTCCTCCTGTTTCCATATTCTGTATAATTCGTCTTCCCTGGGCCGTTCCAGAAATCCCCGGACCGGACCGTAGCAGATCTCTCTTCCGATGCCCTCGCTGACCGTGCCTATGACTGCTGCCGGTATCCCTTCCCGGACCAGGCGGGCCGCCAGACGGTTCCCGTGGTCAGAGGCCGCCAGGACACAGCTGCTGTAAAGACGGTAAGGGTTCAGATCGTACCGCTCACAGATCTCCACGGTTTCCTGCCTTATGGGGATCCGGTAGAGGTCCACCTCAAATCCCAGCCCGTATGCTCCCGAAAGATTCCAGAGGGCGGTAAAGATACCGCCCTCTCCCACTGGCTCCCATTCCGAAGCGCCATATTCCCGCCATGGTACGGGATCATTGCCGCTGATCCCCATGTCTCTCAACATCAGTTCAACATAATCTTCAGAAAACCAGGCTGACAGTTCCCCGGCTCTGGCCTGTGCGATCCTTCTGGAACCTTCCTGTCCCGCGTACCCGGCCATCACCAGCTCCTGACCTGCCCTCAGATATCCTCTGGACTCTCTCTCTATGAGTCTCATGCACACTGCCTCCTTCTGACGGGCCGACTCTCCCTCGGCCGGGATCTGCCTTCCGGACCTGACAGCTGTGTTTCCCCGGCAGCTGAACTCTCTCCGGGCTGCCGTCTTCCGGAAACTAAGCCTGTCCTCCCGGACCCGCCGGGCCGCCGCCTTCCGGAGACTGAGCCTGTTCTCCCGGACCTGACGGGCCGCCGCCTTCCGAAGGCTGAGCCTGTCCTCCCGGACCTGACGGGCCGCCGCCTTCCGGGGGCTGGACCTGTCCTCCCGGATCTGACGGGTTCCCGCCCTGGGAGGGATCCTGCTGTCCGCCGCCCTCCGGTGCGGAGCCTGTCCCTTCTCCGCCGGTTCCCTCCGGCGGCACTGTCTGCACGGGCGCCTCCGGGCCCACTCTGTAGACGGCCTTGGAGGCATTATAAGTGTCGGTGTGAAGCAGGGTTTTCTCTGTCTCCACTCCGTCGATATAGACGCACTTCCACAGTCTGGATCTCAGGCCTCTGTGAGAACTCTGAACCCTGACTCTGGCCCCCGGGGCAAGGGAAGGATCTACCCTGGTGATCGGCTCTCCCGGATCCTGAACGCTGAGTGTCTCCGACTTGAACTTCAGAGTCCGGTTGGCAGGTCTGGTCTCCTTTCCGTAGATGGTGAACGTCAGAGTCCTGCCGCTTGTTCCCGCCTCCACATAGACAGGAGTATCATAGGGATTGGTAACCTTGATATCTTTATAAGTTCCTGCGATAGCCGCGTCGTTGGACGGCGGCACATAGCTTACGACCATGGAATGGTTCTGTCTCTGGGTGATCTCCAGCTCCGCAAACAATGCGGCATTATACAGGGTGGTGGCGATCTGGCACACTCCGCCGCCTATGCTGTCCACCACCTGGCCGTTCTCATAAGCAGACGCCGCGGCATAGCCGTTAGCCCTGGTAAATGGCTGCATACATTCGTAACCGGACAGAGTCTCCCCGGGCATCAGCACACGGCCGTTGATCTTCGAGGAACCTACCTTAAGATTAGTGGCCCTGGCCTGGCCGCTGGAACTGAAATCGGTGGAAAAAGTGCCCAGCACATCCTGTATCTGGGACAGCATCTCCGTGGTCTTCACCGGCTCCGTCACAACCACCGCCGCTTTCACGGTCACCGGCTCAGTAAGACCGGACTCCAGGGCTGCGTTCAATGCCGCTGTGGTCTCCTCCAGATCCACGGCAATACCGGTCTGGGAAGGAGTCACGACAAACTGGCCGTTCTCCCGGACGATGGAGGCATCCTGAGCTTCCCTGACAAAGGGAGCACACTGTTCTTCCACAAATCCGGCCACCGCATCCCCGTTGATCTTCAGTTCCAGTTCTACGTCAACAGGATCTCTGCTCAGATCCTTCTGTTTCATATAGCGTTCAATAATATTGCCTGTATGATATTCTTTTACAGACTCTTCCACCACATCGGTATTGTCCCAGCAAAATCCCAGATCCTCCGCCGTGGTTTCCACCAGGGTTCCGTCCACATCCAGGCTCACGGTCTGGGCGGACAGGCCGGACACATAATCCTCGATCTTCTGCTTCGCTTCCTCTGTCTCCAGACCTCCCAGCTGCTGTCCTCCCACAGAAAGCCCTTCCGGTACGACTGCACCGTAAACCGCCGGCATCGCCCACATAAGGCTGAACACCAGGGCGCTTAAGCCTGCTGCACCTATCCATTTTTTCATAATCTCTCCTCAGACCGCCTCCTGCTTTTAATAACTCAGAGCACTCAGAACCATGGGCGCAACCATGGCCAGCACCAGCAGGATCACGATAATAGAAGATACGATCTTTCTGTTCTTTTTATTATTAAAATCAAACATTTCTCCACTCACCTCTTCATTATTCTTCCGTAAAGTTTATTGTATGATATTTTGGTAATTCATGCAACCCTTGTTTTTGTCTTTTTACTGCCGGTTATTCCAATTTTATCCTTCCGATCTCCACGGCTTTCCCGTTATAACTCAGAGGATCTCTGTCTCTGTAATCAAACAGAATCATTTTTCCGTCTCCCAGGACCTCCACATGGACCATCCTGCTTACCTGTCTGGCATCACAGCCCGCATACGCTTTCAGATATTCGGGATTCTGGCGCTCTTTTATAAAAAAATCCCGTACAGCCCCTTTATAGGGACTCTGATCCCTGGCAAACCGGGGACGGCTCTTTATATTCTCCCTGAGATACAGATCGCACATAAGCAGATCCCGGTATCTCTCCAGGTTTCCCGGCTCTCTCTCCTTCAGGAAATCGAAAAGGATCTCGTATCTGGCCAGACGGCTGTGGTTCACCTGATCCAGCCCCATCCTTTCATAATGATCTCCGATGGCCCGGAACATGTCAAAGGGCGACTGCCACTGTGTCTCCATCTCCTGCAGTGTACAGGAAAACTGGCCGCTGTTATAGTAGATTTCCGTCATCTCCTCCACCTTTTTCATCTCCAGAATCTGTCCGTAATCCAGCCATTTGGTGGAGAGCACCTCGTAGGGAGGTTCTCTGTGAAACTTTAATCCGTACTCCGGAACCATCCCGGCCATGGGGGAACCTTTGAGCACCTTCAGAAATCCCAGCTGCAGCTGATCCGGTCTCATGCGGTACACACGGTCAAAAGACCGGCGGAAACTGTCAAAGTCCTCACAGGGCAGGCCGGCGATCAGATCCAGATGCTGATGGATATTGGCAAATCCTCTGACGGTCCTGACCGTCTGCTCCAGACGCTCAAGATCCATGGTCCTGCGGATCTCCCTGATGGTCTCCCCGTGAGTGGACTGCACTCCGATCTCCAGCTGGATAAGCCCCGGCCGCATCTGCCTCAGTATGTCCAGCTGCTCTCCGCTGATGAGATCTGCAGATATCTCAAAATGAAAATTGGTCACTCCGTTGTCATGATCCAGCAGATACTGCCAGATCTCCTGACAGTGATTCCTGCTGCAGTTAAAGGTCCGGTCCACAAATTTCACCTGGGGCACTCTGTTGTCCAGAAAAAAGGACAGCTCCTTTTTCACCAGCTCCAGACTTCTGAACCGGACTGTCTTATCCACAGAAGACAGGCAGTAGCTGCAGGAATAGGGACAGCCTCTGCTGCTCTCATAATAGAGGATCCTGTGTTCCATCCCTTCCAGGCTGTCATAAGGAAAAGGAATCCGGTCAAGAGGCAGGAGGGGCCTGTCTCCCGTGGATCTGATCCGACCGTCGGCGGTCCGGAAAATCAGTCCCCTTACGTCCTCCGGCTCTCTGCCTTCCTCATAGCATCTGATCAGTTCCTCGAAAGTCTCTTCCCCCTCCCCGGTCATCACTCCCTTTACTGCCGGTTCCTCTCTCAGAATATTTTCCCCGTCATAAGATACCTCCGGCCCGCCCAGCCAGACCGCCGTCCCCGGCAGGACCAGAGCCAGGTCTCTCACCAGCTGCCTGACATACCCGATATTCCAGATATAGCAGGAGAATCCCACCAGATCCGGCTTCCTTTTATAAATATCCTCCAGAATCCTGTCCGTCTCGTGGTTCATGGTGTACTCCCGGATCTCCACGGAACGATCCTGGCTGCAGGGCCCTTTATTAGCCTCTGCATATGCCTTCAGGCTGCAGACTCCCAGATTGGAATGGATATATTTCGCATTGATCGCTGCCAGCAAAATCTTCATGATCTTTTCTCCCGGACTGTCACACTTTTATGATGTGGTATCCCGCCGCCTTGGTGAGCCGGTTCATAATGGCCTGTCCCAGGTGGTCTCTGGAAAAGCTTTCCGAATAAATGGCTTCGACTCCAAGGCTGTCAAATTCTCTCAGCACCGCAAACAGATTGTGAGCGATCGTCTCCTCCCTGCCCCGGGTCCCCAGGCTCCGGAGCCAGATGCCCTCATCCGGATATTTCTGCCTGGTCTCATCGGTGCAGATGATCCCTACCTTCTTCCCCACAGCCGCCTTCTCCAGTGCAAGCCTGGTGATGGCAGCCGTCACTCTGGAGCTGACGGCAGTCATATGGGCTTTTGGCTGTCTCTCCCACTCCTCATCCTCCACCAGGACCAGTTCCGCCTTCGGCGCATAATGGCGGTACTTCATGCCCGGAGCCCTGGGCTTTAAATCTGCCTTTACGGGAGAAATCACGGCCGGATCCGTTTCCACCCTGCCTACGGTCTTCTCCAGCATCTCCATGGTCACGGCGCCTGGCCTGAGCAGGATGGGGACGGCGCCGGTGACGTCTACGATGGCGGACTCCACTCCGATACCCACGGGGCCGCCATCCAGTATCATGTCGATACGTCCGTTCATATCCTCATACACGTGTTCCGCCGAAGTAGGGCTGGGCCGTCCCGATGTGTTGGCGCTGGGAGCGGCCACGGGCACGCCTGCCAGCCGGATCAGCTCTCTGGCCACCGGGTCGTCCGGCATACGGACCGCCACCGTGTCCAGACCGCCTGTAGTCCCGTAAGGTACCACGCTGCTTTTGGAAAATACCATCGTGAGAGGTCCGGGCCAGTAAGCCTCCATCAGTTTTCTGGCCGCCCCGGGGATCTCCTGCACCAGGGGCTCCAGTCCTGACGGGTCCGCGATGTGGGCGATCAGAGGATTATCCGATGGACGTCCTTTTGCGGCATAGATCTTCTTCGCCGCCTCCTCATCCAGCGCATTGGCCCCCAGGCCGTAAACCGTCTCTGTGGGGAAAGCCACCAGACCACCGTCTCTCAGGATCCGGGCCGCCTCCTGCAGCTGCTCTCCCAAAACAGCACTCTTATCTATCACCATCACTCTGGTCTTCATGATCATTCCTTCTTCTTTTTCACAACTTGTCAACTGCATACGCCTTCTCATTATACACAACCGAACCATGGATTGCAACTGATGGCAGCGGTTCTTTTTTTTCCGTTTTTCAATATACTTTAATCGAGAACGCTTCCCCGGAGCCCCATGTGAAACCATTGATAAAAAACAGACCTTCAGGCGCAGAGTTTATCATGACCCTGCTTCTTCTATTTTTAATCTATCACCTGGCCCGCCATGCGGCCATGCTTACTTCATCCGTAACTGCCCCGTCTCCTGTCCCGGTTCCTCAGACTGTAGTCGTTCTGGACAGCGGACACGGCGGTTTCGACCCTGGTAAGATCGGCATCAACGGCAGCCTGGAAAAAGACATTAACCTGGAGATCGCCCGGAAACTGAAATCTTATCTGGAGGCCTCCGGCATAACTGTAGTCATGACCCGGGATGAGGATACTGGCCTGTACAATCAACGGGACAGCAACAAAAAAGCAGCGGATATGAAAAACCGCTGCAATCTCATCAACGAGGCAAACCCTGCCCTCACTGTCAGCATCCATCAGAACAGTTATCACGAGGAGGCCATAAAGGGAGGGCAGGTATTTTACTATAAGGATTCCGCCGAAGGGAAAAAACTGGCTGAAATCCTGCAAAAACGTTTTGATTATGTACTTGGCGAAAACAATACCCGGTCAGCCAAGGCCAATACCAACTACTATCTGCTGCTCCACGTCCGTTCCCCCATCGTCATAGTGGAATGCGGATTCTTAAGCAACTTTGCAGAGGCAGACAACCTGACTTCCGAAGATTATCAGGACCGGCTGGCATGGACGATCCATATGGGGATCATGGAATACCTTAATTCGGACCCGGCCGGCTCATCTCATTATAATCCCTGACTGCATCCTCCATGATCTCATTCATGTACATGCAGAGGATACTGGTCCGGTCATACATCTGCCACAGTTCAAAATTATCATCCTCTTCCACAAAGTCCCGCACGTCACAGGCTGTACCTGCTACCGACTCGACATTGAGAAGGGCATAAAGCTGAGCCATGTTCTTGATCTGATCCTGGCTCAGTTCTTTTCCTCTCAGCTCTTCCACTGCCTTCCTGTAGAAAGTATTCCTGAGAAATTCCTCTGCGTATCCTTCAAAATCCTGAAGATTCCGGTCCGGATTATTCTTCTTCTGTGCCCAGGCGGACACATCGGTCCTCTCTGTAGTATAGTAATATTGGTCCGTATTAAAATACTGGAGGACTCCGTACTGGCAGGGAGAGACGGCCAGGGCCGACGTAACGATCTCATCGATATCATATTCATCGGAAGTCTTGTAGTGCTGTACATGGAGGTGACCGCTGAGGAACAGCCTTACATCCCATTCGTCCAGGATCTGTTCCAGCTCCTCCGAATGTTCGATGGTACAGTTCTTTTCATAGATCCTGCTCTCATCCAGAAGATTATGGTGAGCCACTGCGATGACTCTGCGCTCATCATCCCAGGCCTTCTCCAGCACTTTATCGATCCATTGGTAAGTCTCCGACCGGATCATCCCTCCTACCTGAGCTCCGTTCTCATACTGACAGCTGTCCAGCATCAGAAGCCATGTTCCGTCTGTCAGCTGATAGACATAGCTGAGAGAAACAGGATCCCGGCTCAGGGCCTCTCTGTAACCAAAGTCCTCATAGATGGCGGCAAACTGCTCCGGATTCACCGTTTCCGCCGGAACCGATTCATCGGATCGGAAAGAAGCGGCCTGGGGGTTATTGATGTCATGGTTGCCCGGGATCACTGCCACGGGAATTCCCGCAGCTTCCACCCTGGCCAGCTGCTGTGCCAGGGTCTCATGGCTGAGTCTGGCGCCGTTGAGAGTCAGATCTCCTGCCAGGATCAGAACCTGGGGACGCCTGCGTATGACCTCATCCAAAAAAGCATCCGTGATCTCCCATGTATAGGAGACCAGAAGTCCGTCCCTCTCTGACGCCATCTGTGTAAAGGCATTGCCGAAATCCGTCAGCTCCTTGGACAGATAATGGATATCCGAAGCAATGACGATCTCCGGGTTCACCGTCCCGGTCTCTGTAGAAAGCTCCGGAAGCTCCAGAGGCTCTATGGTCGTCTCCTCCGGCAGAAGGGGCGGAAGGGTCGGGCCCTCTTCCGTCTCGATCTCCGTATGTTTCTCTATGATAATATCCGACCCGGCTGCCGGGTCAGATCTTCCTCCGTTTAAGTAAGAACAGCCGCTCAGGAACACCAGCCCTGCGCACAGCCCTGATATTCCCAAAAATGAAACTATTTTTCCCATCAAATCTCCTCTGTCAATCATTCACTTTCACCGTATCCCAGACAGACGCGGGCTCAAACCCCAGCTTCCAGCATCCTACTCCGGCCAGATCATATTCGCTGATCAGGTCCATCTTCAGAGCCAGGGACCGCTCATCCTCCATCCAGATCTGCTTCAGTCCATCTTCTGTCGGAAGCTCTCCGTAATACTGACCGATCTCCTCCTGCCAGTAGAGATCCACATTATTTTCCTCAATCCATCTCTGAGCTCCCTGAATCCCCAGGGCAGAGGAAGTGGTTTTGCCGTCTTTTTCCGTCCATACTCTGGTGTAAAACGGCACCGCATTGATCACTTTCTCATGAGGCACCTGTTCCAGCGTCTTCTCGATCCCTTCTTTTACATAGGGATAGGAAGCCACAGAACCGGCTTCCCCTCCGGCGAAATGCTCGTCATATCCCATGATGATCACATAATCCGCCACTCTTCCCTGCTCTGCCCGGTTATAAAAAGAGTTATAGCCGGCGGGAACATAATTATCTACGGATAAGATCACCCCTTCCCTGCGGCAGGACACGGAAAGTTCTCTGATAAACTGAACATAATGGGGGCCCGCCGAAGGTTTGATGCCTTCAATATCCAGGTTGATCCCATCCAGATCATACTGTTTTACATCAGCCATGAGACTGGATATGAGTTTCTTGCGGACTGATGTCCGGGCAAAAAGGATCTCGGAATTGACATTGTCGCCCATGTTGAAATTATCCAGTGCGGCCCACACCTGCATCCCCAGGTCATGAGCCCTGTCCACGTAGTCCCGGTCCGCATAGGAATGATAGCTGCCGTTGTTGTCCGTCAGGGCAAACCAGGTAGGCGCGATCACATTGACCCCCTTCGTGTTGGAGATCAGCTCTTCCATGGCGCCGTTGGCATCCACGTGAGTCACCTGATGCCAGGCAAGACACACTTTCTCATCCAGAGAAATACTGGTATACACGGGAAGCTGGGCGGTGCAGGGATTTTCCGCAATTTCCATGTTCCTGATGACCTTGTTCTTTATGTATCCTGTACAGCCGTCTTCTGTCCGGACTCTGGACCACTCCTCCGACTGATCCAGGACCACCACCCTGCCGCCTTTCTCCACCCATGTGAGAACCGGGCTCTTGATATCCTCCCCTGGCCGCACTGCAGACCTTTTGGAGACGGCAGCCGTCTGCCGCGGCTCCCATCGGTTATCCACATAGATCCTGCACGGTTCCTCTTCGGTGTAGATGCGAAGCTCCACGGCCGTATAGTTGTTGATCAGTCCCAGGGAAAGGTAGATACCGCTCTCCTCCGCCAGCAGAAGCGGCTTCCCTGTACTGCCCTCAGTACGTTTATCCGCATAGACGATGGCATCCGGAAGAGTATACACCAGAAGCTTCTCCACATCGTCCCAGTAAAATTTCTCATTCAGGTTCTCGTTCACCCAACTGACAGGCAGATAGGTCTGTCCGTCCCGGGTGATTCCTCTGACCTGCTGCAGTTCTTCATTGAAAAAGACTGCAGTCTCCTCTCCCTGTACTCCCAGTACCTGGCACAGATCCGCCGGTTCCTTGGACGGAATATACCGCTGGGCCACACTCCAGCCGATGACTGCCGCGATCAGGACAAGCAGTCCTATTGCTACAAAAATCGGAATCCTCTTCTCTCTCAAGGTCCCTCCCTCTGGTTGACATCCCACATCATATTTGTCTTTAAGTATAACATATTTTTATAACCCTGTATCTTAAATTTTCTTTAAGCGCACAAAAACGAGACAGTCCTGCAGAGATTCGGGCCTCTGAAAAAGCCCGGATTCCCCAGGACTGTCTCGTTCCAAAGCAGCAGAGTTCAAAATCGGCGTGGACCGACAGTCTTCTTCTGCCTGTTCTTCCGTTCACATTCCGGACCCCCTCATCCTATGGCTGCAGGCTGAATCTGGTATTCTCCGGGGCTTTTGGTCTGTTTACCGGTTATAGACCCGATCAAACCGGATCTCTTTGAGTATTCCTTCTTCTGTACCTATGTAGTCGCACATATAAAAGGCTCCGTCCTCCTGAACCTGAAAGAGCTTGTCCCAGTCTTTCTCCTCTGCTTCCTGTCCGTCTATAAAGACCGGAACCCCTCTCGACTCAAATCTTCTGAAGCCATCCACATACTGCCTCTGTTCCTCTGTGCTGTACTTTTTCATCTGACTTTTTCTCCTCTTTTATCTTCAGTGAAAGCTCTTTTCCTTTCCCTTAAGGAGGCTTCTCCGTGACACACTGCCTGGAAAAGAGCCATGGTCTGTCACTGTCTCCATCCAGTCCATCAGCTCTCTTGTGACCGAAAAAGCGTCTGCTGAAAGAGGAACCCGTGTAATCTTCGGTTTTCTCCTTTTATTCCATTCCGTTCTGGATTCTTCACTTCCGAACACAGTAAAGAATTGCCAGCTTTCCTTCAGCGAAAATCCCTCCGACCGCATAAGTTCCCAAAACGCCTCCATCTGCCACTCGCTGAAAGACATCAGAATCCACACAGTGCTGCACCGCATCAACTCTACACAGGTCATTTCCTTAACAATGCCAAAATCAATTACCACATGTTCATACTCCGCCTTCTGGCATTCCATAAGCCGGCCCGCAGCGGCCCCGGGATAATAATCCACCTGCTGAATCCCGTAACAGGTCCGCGGCCCGGTCTGCCCCGTACACGCTTCTCCGAAACGGCTGAAATCTCCGTGATCATTCCACTCCAGCACTGCCGTCCGTTTTCTGCAGACTCCCTGCAGATAATTGGCCAGCATAAGAGACAGATGGGTTACCCCCGTTCCCCCTCCGGCCCCTGCGATTCCTGTGATTTTGATTCCCGTTTCCGCGTTCCCCCGGCGGCCCCTGGCAAATCTCATCTTTCTTCGCCGCCTTTCCTTTTTGATCGCCTTACATTTCCGTCACCATATCCTTTCCTTCTTTCTCCTGAGCCGTCCCTTTTTCGTTTTTCCTTCCATACTTTCTATAAGTCCGGGAAACCCTTTTATAAGCTCCCGGTAGAAGGATTCGATGCCATACCCCGGCTCCCATGGGTCCTTAAAATCCGGAACCTGAAAGCACCTGTTTTTAGGAACGCCTTCGGGCAGGTCCGGCCTCATAGCCGCTGCCGTGCGGTTATAGAGCACCGCAAATCCGGAACACTCTCTCAGCATTCCGATAGCCCTGGCGCCGTCTTCCTGTTCCCACCATTTGCCGCCGTGGACCAGCCACAGTGCCGCCGCGTCCGTATCTTCCGCGGCCGACCTCCAATCTGTCCCGTAATCCCGGAGGATCACCGGATAATCGGCCTGCTTCAGACGGACGGCAATCCCGTACCCGGGTTTCATGGCTATCTGCCTGATGCGATAGATCCCGTAAGAATCCAGAGCGCTTCTGCTCCTGACCGCCATGGCGCGCACGTCCCCTGATCCGTTTTGTTCTTCATAGAGAGTCCTGCAGCCCATTCGGTTCAGATACCCTGCCAGTCCTATGGCGATATGGGTCGTCCCGACTCCCCGGCGGCTGCCTGCCAGAGCCAGAATCAGAGATGATGATTGATTTTCTTTGAAAACACCTGTCTGAGAATACAGAGCTTCTAAATCTTTTTTTAATTCTTGAATTGACGGATACCGCTGCGTCCTGTCCTCTCTGACGCAGATCTCGATGATCCTTCCAAGAGCTCCGTCCACTAAATGGCCGTCCGCCCCTTCTTTTGTGTGTCCAGTGGTGAGATAATATAAAAGAGCGCCGATTTGATAGATGTCCGTATAGATCCCCAGTGCTCCGCCTTCCTTTTGTTCCGGTGCACAGAATCCCGGGGTTCCGTAACGAAACCGTGACTGATTGGCCTCATGCAAATGAGCCGCATGATCAAAATCCAACAATTTCACATGACCATGACAAAATAACAGATTTCTTGGTTGTAAATCCAGATACAATACAGGGGTTGATCCTGCTGAGTGCAGGTAATGGACCAGGTCACAGATCTGAACTCCTATGCGGAGCACTGTTTCCTGATTCAGATGTCCCCGGCTCTTCACCAGGGTGTAGAGAGAGTCTCCCTCCAGATATTCTTCGATAAGATAACTGCAGCTGCTGTCTTCCTCCAGGTCGTACACAATGGGAATCCCTTCATGGCTGAGGGATGTGAGAAGAAGCGCCTCCTTCTTAAACTGCTCATAGTCCGCAGATGACTTGGCCACCTGCTTCACTGCCCGGTATTCCCGCAATTCCTGATGGAACGCCAGATATACGGTTCCCGTCTGTCCCTGACCTAAAGTGCGGATCAGCTGATATTTTCCAAACAGAACGGTGTTCTCGATCTGCCCACCTCCTTTGTCCAACATCATCTCTTACATGGTATCTTAATACACTTTTGCCGTTTGCGCAATGAGAAATTACATTTTCTCTTAAATTTTTCAAAATTTTTTTACATAGGAATTGATATTTGGCCGTATTATATAGTATATTACTATTGAGGTTTTTTATTCTTTTGCTATAAAAATCGCAAGATATCATTTGCACGGAAAAGGACGTGATTCTGTATGAAAATAGAACGTATCAATGATAATCAGATCCGCTGCACGCTTACCAGTTCCGATTTAAGCGTCCGCAACTTAAACCTGGGCGAACTGGCCTACGGCAGCGAGAAGGCCAGGAATCTGTTTCGGGAGATGATACAGAAGGCCTCCAATGAGGTAGGCTTTGAAGCGGAGGATATTCCGCTGATGGTGGAGGCCATCCCTCTGTCCAATGAAAGCGTCATGCTGGTGATCACCAAGATCGAAGACCCGGAAGAACTGGACACCCGTTTCTCCAAGTTCTCTCCCCTGTCCGACGAACTGGCGCCCTCACTGTCCCATCTGGCCAGCGAACTTCTGGAAGGCGCAGGAGATTTAAGCCGGCTGTTTGGCGATTCCTTTGCCTCCGCCCTGTCTGACAATAGCCTGCAGGAAGAATCTCAGGAAGCCTCCGCTTCCATGCGGATCTATTCTTTTGACAGTCTGGATCAGGTGTCCGAGGCTGCCCAGGTGGTTTCCGGTCTCTATGACGGCATAAATACTCTGTACAAAAAGCCGGACACCAGCCAGTACTATCTGGTGGTGAAAAACGAAGGCTGCGAGGCTCTGGCCTTCAGCCGCGTCTGCAACATTCTGGCCGAGTACGGTACCAAGATCCGTCACGAGTACGCCAGCGAAGCCTACTATGTGGAACATTACGAGGTCATATGCAAGGACAAGGCCCTTGAGGTATTTTCTAAATTTTGACAACCACATGCCCGGAAGACGGTCTCCCGTCGCCGGGCTGTCTGTTCTGTCCGCATAATCGAGTGGGGGAGGCTTTTCCCTTACCCGCCGCGCGGCCCCGTACCGCCACAGGCGGCAATACTCCTTTCGAGGGCCTGCACACAGAAAAAACCGCCTGTTCAGGCGGCTCTTTCTGCTCTATCTCCGGCTTTTCCTAACGGGCAGCCAGAACCTCATTCATCTTGGATACCAGATCGTCACAATCGATTCCATGAACATAACATGCCTCTTCCAGGCTCTCGCCTTGGGCTGAAGGACAGCCTAAACAATGCATCCCCGCTCCCATGAGCATCTGAGGGATCAGCTCGTCCATCTGCACCAGCTCCCCTATGAGCATCTCTTTATTAATCTGCATGGGTATCTCTCCTTTCCATATGGTGATATAACTATAATACATTTTTCGCATTTTTGCAAGAGGGCGGAGTGTTAGCAAAAACTAACTGTTTTGCTTTCAATTTTAAACAATTCCGCCTGTAATTTCCTCTTGAATATTCCCGGCTTATGGTATAAAATGAATACACATGTATAGAATATAAGGAGGTAATTATTATGGCACGTGTTATTAGTGATGCTTGTGTAGCCTGCGGTACCTGCGAGGGCGAGTGCCCTGTAGGCGCTATCTCTATGGGTGATGGACAGTATGTTATTGATGCTGATGCCTGCATCGACTGCGGTGCTTGCGAAGGCGCCTGCCCCACCGGCGCTATCAGCGAAGCTTAATCATATCCACACACAGATACTTATAATGCCTCTTCCGCAGCGGAAGAGGCATTTTTTGATCGTGCCATGAGGAGTTTGTATGAAAAAAACAGTCATCGGCCTGACGCCGGCCCATAATACGGACACTAAGGATCTGTCCATGCGTCCCACTTATCTGAAGGCTCTGACAGCTGCCGGAGCTCTCCCTCTCATCCTCCCCCTGTCCCTGTCTCCCGAAGACTGCAGGCAGCTGGCCCGGTCTCTGGACGGCTTCGTCTTTACGGGAGGCCCGGATCCTCACCCCTTTCTTTTCGGAGAAGAAACTCACAGCTGCTGCGGAAATGTGTCTGATCAGAGAGATTCCATGGAACTTTCCCTCATGAAAGCGGTTATGGAAACAGGCAAACCAATCCTGGGCATATGCCGTGGAATCCAGATCCTGAACATCGGTCTGGGCGGCACCATCTATCAGGATATCCCCAGTCAGTTTTCTCCTGCTGCCGGAGCATTCCCTCTTGCCCACAGACAGCCCTATGACTACCACGTTCCTTCACATACCGTCTCGGTCACTGCCGGAAGCCTGCTGTCGGAAATCTGCGGCTGCTCCCCTCTCCGGGTCAACAGTATGCACCATCAGGCCGTCAGAGATCTGGCGCCTGGCCTGACAGCCTGCGCCCTGGCCTCTGACGGCCTGATCGAAGGGGTGGAGATGCCCGGATATCCCTGGTTTCTGGCGGTCCAGTGGCACCCTGAATATCTCTGGGAAACAGATTCCGGGGCTGCCGGTCTGTTCCGAAGTTTTGAACGGGCCTGCCGGACCCCGTAGCCCTTTAAAACATCTTTTTTCCGCTTTTTCCGAATTTTTTCTTTTTGAAGAACGGGACTTTCGCGGCCGCTGCTTCTGCGCGGCCTTTTCCCTGTCTCTGGTAAGCCCGGATGGTCTCATCCAGCTGCCGGAACCTCTCTTCTTCCTTCTCGTCGCTGACCCGCAGAAGGTACTCTACTTCTTTCATGACCTTGTCCGTCACATCTTCGCTGACCGTATTGCTGACTTCCCGGGCCAGCCTGTCCAGGTTTGCATCCATGGCCCGCCCGATAATGTGATTCATGACGCTCTGAAATCTGGCCATCTTCTCCGCATTGATCTTCTCCTGGCTAAGTTCCGACGGCTGAACTTTCTGAGGCATATTCTCCTGCTGCTGACGGCTTGTCTCCTCCTGCTGCCTGGTTCCCTCCAAAAGACGGGCCTTCAGCTGTTCCCTGGCTGTTTCCATTTCCCGGTTCTGGGATTGTTTATGGGTACTGTCTGCGGAACGGACCGATGGCTGAACTTTTCCTGATTCCACAGAGCGGGCCTGCGCTGTTTCTGCAGCGGAGACGGACGGCAAAACTTCGGATACTCCCCGGGTATATTCCGTTGACAAAATTTCTGCCGGCCCTGAGGCGTGTTCTGATGTCCGCTGTCCCGCCGCCTCCGGAGAATGATCCTCCGACCGGCCGCGGACAGACTCCCCGGAACGGACTGCCGACAGACCACGGCCAGCTTCGCTGCGGAGTGCTGACTGGGCCTGTCCCTCTTCACCTGCGCGGACCTGCGGCTGGACTCTCCCTGACTCCGCTCCGCGGACCGATGTCGGAGCCTGTCCCGGTTCTCCTCCACGGACCGACGACTGGACTCTCCCCGGTTCTCCTCCGCGGGCCGGGGACTGGGCTCTCCCCGGTTCCCCGCCTCGGACCGATGACAGAGCCTGTCCCGGCTCTCCTCCGCGGGCCGGGGGCTGGACTCTCCCCGGCTCTCCTGCGCGAACCGACGACTGGACTCTCCCCGGCTCTGCACTTCGGGCCGATGTCGGAGCCTGTCCCGGCTCTCCTTTCTCCGGCTCTGCCGCCCGGATCCCGGACTGCGGCCTGACAGCTTCCCCGTGGCGGTTTTTAGACTGCCCCCGGGTTGCCTCCACAGGCCTTGGTCTTGATTGTTCCCGGGACGGTCCCTCATTCCAGGCTGCTTTCATGTCTTCCTCCATATAATCTTCGGTGATGGTGATCTCCCCCATTGCACCTGCCATTTTATTAAGGGCACTTTTAATTGCCTTCAGCTGGTATCCCTTTTCCTTAAGTTCTTTTATCTTGCGAAATAAACGAATATGGTATTCCGTGTAATAGCGATGGCCCATGTCATTTCTTGGGATGTTCAGCTCCAGCTCGTCCTCCCAGTACCGGAGAACATGGGACTCCACATCCACCTGCCTCGATGCATCTGATATAAGATAATGTACCTCAGCCATAACGTCCTCTCCTTTTGTTTCCATATTTCACGCATTCCTTATAATAACATATGAAACAAATGCGGATATTATGACCACAAATTGATCCCTGACAGGAAAAAAATTAAGACCCCTGCCGGAGTCTTAATCCTGTTTTACTGTCCCGTCTGTCTGACGGCATTGGCAAATTTTGTGTACTGCGGCATCCACACCAGGTTCACTGTGCCGATAGGGCCGTTACGCTGTTTGGCAATGATCACCTCTGCCATATCCTTCATCTCGGAATCTTTATTATAATAATCATCTCTGTACAAAAACATGACAACATCCGCATCCTGCTCGATTGCTCCTGACTCACGCAGATCCGACAGCATGGGGCGGTGGTCGGTTCTTGTCTCGCAGGCACGGCTCAGCTGAGACAGGGCCACCACCGGCGCTTTCATCTCCCTGGCCAGCGCCTTAAGAGAACGGGAAATTTCTGAAATCTCCTGCTGACGGTTGTCGCTGCCTCTGCCGCTTCCCGTCATCAGCTGGAGATAATCGATGATGATCAGGCCGATGTCGTGTTCCAGCTTGGCTTTTCTGCACTTGGAGCGCAGTTCCGTAATCGAAATACCGGGGGTATCGTCGATGATCAGCCGGGAACTTCCGATGACTCCCACCCCTTCTACCACGGCATCCCAGTCGGAGTCCGTCAGAGTCCCTGTCCTCAGTTTCTGGGAATCCACGTTGGACTCCATGGACAGCATACGGTTCACCAGCTGTTCCTTGGACATCTCCAGACTGAATACCATACAGGGAACCCCTCTTCTCACAGAAACATAATCCACCACATTGAGAACGAATGCAGTTTTTCCCATGGAAGGACGGGCAGCGATCAGTATAAAATCCGAGGGCTGAAATCCGGAAGTCTTATAATCCAGATCAATAAATCCCGTAGGCACTCCCGTGACCGCCTCCTTGGTCCTGGCCGCTTTCTCGATGTTTTCGAGGACCTTCAGAGTCACCTCCCGGATCGGGGTAAACTCTGCGGAATTCCGGCTCTGGAGCAGATCAAATATTTTTTTTTCCGTGTCAGCAAGAATATTCTCCAGGGGCTCCCGTCCCAGATAGCAGTCATTGGCAATCTCTTCGTTTATCTTAATAAGTCTTCTTAAAACCGCCTTCTCCCTTACGATTTTCGCATAGGATCCTGCATTGGCAGACGTGAAAACCATGGTGACGATCTCTTTTATAAATTCCAGGCTGCTGACCTCCGGCGGAACATCCTTTTCCTTTAAACGGTCCTGAAGTGTCACCAGGTCCACCGGCTTCCCTTCATTAAACAATTCCACCATAGATTCAAACATCACACCATACTGATGCTGATAAAAATCCTCTGCCGTAATGATCTCCAACGCAGTGACAATGGCTTCCCGGTTCATGAGCATGGCTCCGATCACCGACTGTTCTGCCTCTATGCTGTGAGGGAGAACCCGTTTGATCAGGTCCTCTTTCATCTTATCCTCCATATATCTGTTGTATTTACTGCCGTACAGACCCGTGCCCCAAAGATCAGGCTTCCACAACCTTTACGGACAGCTTTGCCGTCACGTCTCTGTGAAGCTTCACCGGAACTTCATGAGTTCCGAAGGTCTTCAGCGGTTCCGGAAGAACCAGCTTCTTTTTGTCCACATCCAGGCCCAGCTGTTCCTGGATGGCTTTTCCGATCTCCTTACCGGATACGGAGCCAAATGCCTTGCCGTTGTCTCCTGCCTTGATGGACAGGGTAACAGAAGCCTTTTCCAGCTTCTCTGCCAGCTCCCTGGCCTCTGCCAGATGCTGGGCCGCCACCTTCTCCTCGTTGGCTTTTTTCAGTTTCAGGTCATTAAGGTTTTTCGTAGTCGCCTCCACTCCCAGCTTTTTGGGAATGATAAAATTCCTGGCGTATCCTTCGCTGACCTTGACAATCTCCCCTTTTTTTCCCAGAGCTTTTACATCCTCTAATAATACAATCTGCATGTCAGCTCACTTCTCCTTTCTCAAGCATCTCCTGGATAGCTTTCTTTAACTTTTCTTTGGCCTCTTCCACGGTAGCCCCCGGAAGCTGGGCCCCTGCAATGGTGCGGTGGCCTCCGCCGCCCAGTTTCTCCATCATCACCTGTACATTGACCTCGTCAATGGAGCGGGCGCTGAGATAGATCGTATTGTTATATCTGGACATGACAACCGATGCCTTGATCCCCTTGATCTCCAGCAGCTCGTTTGCTGCCTGAGCCGCCACGATGGTAGGATTTTCAATCCCCTCTGACGGACATACGCTGATGGCAAAGGCGCCCTGATACACGTCTGCATGGCGCACGGCTTCTGCCTTGGCCTTGTAATCCACCATATCCTCCCGGAACATTTTCCGGACTCTTGTAATATCGGCTCCGTTCCTCCTCAGATAAGCCGCGGCCTCAAAGGTGCGGACTCCTGCCTGGCTGTTAAAATTATTGGTGTCAATGACAATGCCTGCATACATGGCATCTGCTTCCTGAGGCCTGATCCTGATCCCGTCGGCAATATACTGGAGCACTTCGGCCACCAGCTCACAGGCAGAAGACGCATAAGGCTCCACATAGGACAGGACCGCATTGGAGATGATCTCGCTGCTCTGTCTGTGATGATCCAGGACCACAATGGTTCTGGCCAGCTTGAGCAGCTCAGGAGCATCGGTGATGCTGGGGCGGTTCACATCCACCACGACCAGGATCGTGTTCCCATCCACCAGTTCTCTGGCTTTCTCACCTGTGAGGAACAGGTCGTCAGGGTAGTCCGGATTGTCCAGAAAACGCTCCATCATAGGGCGCACGGATGAAGTGATGTCATTGATCACGATATGGGCTTTTTTATTGAGGGCCGTAGCCATGCGGTAGATTCCTATGGAAGCGCCGAAAGAATCCATATCTCCAAGCTTGTGTCCCATGATCAGGAGATGATCCTTGGTCTCCATCAGTTCTCTGAGGGCATGGGCCTTGACTCTGGCTTTGACTCTTGTAGTCTTCTCCTGCTGCTGGGACTTGCCGCCGAAGTATTCGATCTTCTCCCTGTTCTTCACAACCGCCTGGTCGCCGCCCCGGCCCAGAGCCATATCCATGGCCATGCGGGCCAGTTCATAATTCTGGCTGTAACTGTCTCCGTTCATACCCAGACCGATACTCAGGGTCACGGACATCTCGTTGCCGATATTGACTGCTTTGACCTCTTCCAGGATGGAGAACCGCTGCTCCCGCAGTTCTTCTACATATTTCTGTTTGATGGCAAAGAAATATTTGTCTTTCTCCATCTTTTTGACGATCCCGCTCATCCTGTTGACATACTTGCTGATCTTACGGTCAATAAGGGCCATGAGAAGGGAACGGCGCACTTCCTCCACGCTGTCCAGAGCTTCTTCATAGTTATCCAGGTAGATCAGTCCGGCTACCATCTTCTGATCATCCACTTCCTGGCTCAGCCGCAGGATCTCCGTCTCATCGAACAGATACACAGTAATCAGGGATTTGTCCGCCGACACCTGGCTCAGACCTACGTCTGCGGCCAGATCGTCCTTTTCCAGAACCACAGGCTTTAACTCGACTCTGTAACAGCTCTCTCCAAAGGTGCTGTGGATACGGGTCTCTTCCTGCAGATTCGACACAGTCTCCTTCGTAATATCAGGAAACATGGACTGCAGCGTCTTTATCTTTCCCTTCTCTTCTTTTATGATCTGACTGAACTGCTCATTGAGCCAAAGGATACGCCCTGTTTCATCTATGATCGCGTAGGGAATATAAAGATCCATCAGCAGCTTCTTCTGGATCCAGGCATATTCGGCCGAAAAATCTATCATCCCGGCCATGAGGCCTTTTTTCTTATAAAGATACAGACCCACGGCAATAATGATGTAAAATATGGTAAATCCGCACATGGCCAGGCCGGCTGTGGCGTCTATGGCGCCAACCACTACGTTCATCATGATGATCACAGCGGAAAGTAAGAGGGGCCACTGCAGATAGACTCCCAGCTGTCCTGTTACTTTTCTGTTCTCTTTCATCTGATATTCTCCTTTCGAGGGGAAGCTGCAGCTTCGCTGCCTCTCGTTTACGGGCTGTCTCCGCTTCGGTCCGTGCCTAACAGGCGTCACCGGCACCTGACACCACCCTATGAAAAAGCGCAGTTCAGATGCTGCTTTCGTGCAAGCACGACGCGGCTTCTAAACTGCACTTTTTCGCACTGCTCATTGCTTACGTGCACATTATACCACAAGATGGGGGGTTCGTCTATTGGGGTTTTTTAGGGGGAAGGCGTACAAAAGAAACATTTCTTATTCGATTACTTCCACAGCCCTGGCCAGGACTACAAAGCGGTACCTTCTCTGGCCTCCTACACAGGTGGACAGCATGACCAGAGGAGAATCGGTACTGCTGTGTCCGATGTCCACAGGCTCTCCTTCCACGGCCTCGGGCAGTTCTATGGAATACTGGGCCTGTTTTTTCATGTCCTGAACAAATTGTGTTCTCTCCGGATCCGAAGAAAATTTTATGGGATAATTCTCTCCCTGGGCCCTGATCCGGCAGCACGCTATAATCTCACACCGGTAGACCGCCTCCGGCGTATAGATGTCAAAATACGGGTATTGCTCGTAATGGTCCTGTTCCATGTAACGCTTCAGAAGGCCGAACATGGAACCGTTTCTCATATTATGCCCGTATATAATCGTATTATCATCTGTCATCAGACCCGCATTCCGGGCATCTGCAAAGATACAGCCATTGGAATTTCGTGTTCCTTCAAATGTATATTTCAGATAATGGGAATTATCCCCGCCGTGAACCACAGGATAGCTGATGGCCTGACCCGGAAAATCAATCCATGCCGCCGTATCCCCATTCATCCCGGACAGTTCTTCAAAATCGACTAAAAGGAGAGGCGGGTTTTTGAGATCACCCGCCTGCACACAATTTTCTCCCGTCTTTTCGCCGGACTGCCCTTTCGAATCCGCACCTGTCTGTCCTGCAGACTGTTTCATGGATACTGCCCGCCCGATCAGATCCTGATATTCACGGCTTCCTTGTCTCTGCATGAGACAGTAACCGGTCAGGGCCGCCACAGAGCCTATGCACACCAGAAACGCTGCGGCAAACAGAATTCTGAAGAGCCGTTTCATCTGTGTTTACTCCGTCTTTTTCTTTTTTCCGAAAGCCAGGATCCCGAAACCTGCCATCAGAAGAAGGCTGACAATTGCCGTAACTGCCAGAGGTACTACCGGGAAATCGTCGCCGGTAGTGGGAACCATAAATGCCAGAGGCACTTCCGGATCGGGA
>CAJUJV010000004.1:26500-38894 GCA_910586845.1 uncultured Hungatella sp. | reverse complement strand
TCAGAGGCACTCCGTCATCTCCGATGGTGGTCAGTCCGTCTAAGGGTACCGGTTCGTCCGGAACGGTCACAGTGGTAGTCGGCGTTCTGCCGCCCGGATTATCGTCGTCATCGTCTCCGTCTCCGGGATAAACTTCCTGAACCATAAACTCCCAGTCCACTTTAGTGAGGACATCAGCGTATTTGTAGGTTCCGTCGTCGTTGAGTCCCAGATCCTTGTCCAGAGTCAGCTCTACGCAGATCTCTTCTTTCCGGTTGTGATAATAGATCCCCAGGGGAACCAGGCCCTGCATATCGATGTCTCCGCTGGAGGCATAATGATAACCGGTGACATCTCCGTCGTAGATCACCTTGCCTCTGTAAGACACCTTCATGGCGATCTTTTTCAAAAGTTCATTCTGGATCTCATCCAAGTCTTCTCTGGGGCTGATCTTCATATAGAGACTGTAGGTTCTGTAGCTTAAATTTTCGATGTTCAGCTTATCTTTATAGGTACACCCCGGAGCCATGTTGACAAATTTCATGAACCAGTTACCCTGTTCGATCTGGTCTTCCGAAGTCAGGTACGGGGTGTAGGTCATGATGCCGTTTACTTCCTCAAACTGGAGAGTCTTTATGGGATCGTCGTTGGACACGTCGTAAGTGCCTTCATCTGCGATATATCCGGCAATATAGTTGAGGATCCTCTCTTCTGATTTCAGGAAGGGAAGCTGCTGGGGGCCTGCCTCGAAGCCTGAGGTCCACGGATCCCTGTCGCTGAGCAGAAGATCGCGGATGGCGTTGGCCGTAGCCTGGATGCTCTGCATGTTGATGTTGAGGGTAAAATGGCATCCGTCGTATCCGTATTTGGAATTCTGCACGTCCACTTTGACTTTCCGGTATCCGTCTTCCGCCTCCGGGTCTTCCACGTAGAAGGTCTCGGAGCCTGACACGGTGGCCTCCAGAAGAGGGTTCAGGGTGACGCCTGTCATCAGCAGAGGAGTCCGGCTGTCCGGTTCCAGCATACCCATGTAATAGAAAGTGAAATTGCCCTTCTCGTCGGGAACCTCTGAGGCCAGAAGCCATTTATTTCTTACTTTGGGGTCATCCAGACTCTGTACCACATTCTCTTCGGGAATGTTCAGTCTCATGGAAGGATCCGGATGCCGGTTGTCCGCCATGATCACCACATAGTCGGAATTCAGGTTCAGCATTGCAGCAAATTCCTCCTGTCCCTGTTCATTGATAAATGTGGTATGGGTGGGAAGCTTGCCTGGCTCTATGTATTTTTCCACCAGCCGGCCATCCTCCAGCACGTTCAGTTTGATCCTCTCGGTCCTCTCCCATTCCTGGTTCATGGTAACCTTGATGATAACCGGGATCGTACTCTCGTTGACCACGTCTACTTCTTTCAGTTCTGTAATACCCGGCTGCCATTGATGGGGTTCTTCCCATTTCTCCTGCAGAAAGGTACTGTATTTCGCGGTTCTGTACTCGTTTTTGGCTAACAGCTGCTGCGTCCATACTGCCCAGGTTCCCCCGATCATCGATGCAGCCGCCAGAGCCGCCAGACCCGCGATATATATTTTTGTTTTCTTCATATTATTGTTTCTCCCTGTCAATACGATCTCAGACCTGTTAGTTTTGTTCCTGATCACTTTTACCTGACAGCTGATCCACGATCATTCCCGCGATGAGAATTCCTGCCATCAGGGCAATTACCGCCGGCTTCCGCCCGAAATTCACAAAATATCCTGCACCCGGAATGGAACGGGGGTGCGCTCTCCCGACTACGTCGCTGTAGGATACGGGATTGGGATCTTCCGTAGGGTTGGCGTCTCCTTTGGTCCTGAACTCCTGGGTACTCTCGATTTTTTCCACTACCCGGTGAGTCACCAGGGAGTTCTCTCCTGCCCGGTAGGTGATGGCGTCTCCTTCTTCGATCTGACTGAACGGAGTGGATTTATAATAGATAACGCTTGCCACATGATATGTGGGTTCCATACTTCCGCTGAGCACGATCACCGGCCGGTAACCGGCAACCATAGGGGCGGCTATGAGCAGGTAGGCCCCTATGCACAGATACACCGGCCATGAGATGATGTTCAGTATTTTGCTCAATGATTTCATATTGTTTTCCTGCGGTTACCGGTATCAGTTGCCGGCCGCGGCATTGGATGCGGTGGCGTTTAAGTCCAGGGTGTTGATGATGGTCTGGATCTCTGCGGGAAGCCTGTCGATCTTTCCCTCATTACCGAATGCTGCTATGATCGCTTCCGGAGTGGCCTGGACGAACTCGGATCTGACTGTCAGGGTGTAGTTGGCATTGGCGTATCCCGGCAATGATTTATCCAGAAGGCTTTCATTTTTGCGGAACAGCTTGTTCTTGCTCTTATCGTCGTCGCTTAATGTGCCCTTCTCCTTTAAATGCTTTGCCAGATCAATGGCATCTACCACTCCATCATTGTTGAGGTCTTTAAGGTTCACACCGTCTACAGTGATGCCGGTCGGTTTCTGGTCCTTGTCTTTTGTAATGATATATTCTTTCCAGTCGTCTTCCTTAACCTCACTCTTATCCATGTTTTCGCCGCCGACAGCATAGTAATCTTTATTGGTATATTTGCCCAGGTCGATATTGGATGCAATGGTCAGGGATTCCAGCAGATTGCCGGTCTCTCCCTTGGGCTGTAAGATCTGGGTATAATACCAGTATCCGTCAGCTGAGTTAAAGACCCAATCTGTGTCATTTAATTCTTTGCGGACAACCGTATTATCCTTTCTGCTCCCGTCTTTCACGATACCGTTGCTGATGAGGTTCTGAAGATTGCCTGTATAATCCTTTGTCCACACGGGCTCATCGATCTGATCAGCCAGCCATAAATCATTGCCTTCTACAGCAGTAGATTCTTCAATATTGAAAACGGGCATTCCTTCCAAACTGTTATGAGAAATAATTTCTTCTCCTCCCCGAGACCATACCTCACTCATGGAAATCCTTACCAGGACCGGATAAGTGCCGGTATTTCTGGCGCCGACTTTTTTATCTATGGTTGCGCCCGGCTTCACCGCATCTGTGGGCGGGGTAAAGTCCTCGATCAGCTCATTTTCATACTGTCCTGTTCTCAACAGGTTATCCAGCGAGACCTCTTCGTTGTAATAGGCAAACGTACCGCCGATCAGGGCCAGTGCTCCCAATCCTATTCCTGCTATTATTCTTTTATTTAACTTCATCTTCTATTCTCCCCCTTGGTCGATTTTGTTATGGGGTTTCCATGTCACTCTGCTATCCATAGTTTACTCCTGCCCCGTCTGCTGAACAGGTTCGTCGCCAAGACGAACATCTGATTCTTTAGCCAAATTCCACTCAAGTCCAAGAATACTCTGCATCTCTGCATCCAGGCCGAAGATACTGGTCACTGCGCCGTCTGTAGCCTGTACGGTCTGGGCTGTTACTGTCAGAACATAATCCGCATCCCGATAACCGCTTAAGGGGATACCGTCTTCTTCATCCATAACAGGGGTGGCTTTCATCTGAGCAATCTCTATATTTCTCTCTTTCAGATCATCCACCAGTTTCTCGATCGGATAATACTTGCCTGTCTCCGGATCCTTATCGAATTCTGTCCAGGCATCGCTGCCCTCAGATCTGAAATATTTCATCTCTGTAAAGCTGCCCATATCTACATTTTCATCCAGGGTAACCTCGTCGAGGATCAGGGTCGTCCTGTCCACGATTCCGTCTTTCGTCTTGCCTGCCAGTACTTCGGTATAGTAATAATAGCCGTCTCTGGGATTGTAGACCCATTTATTTTCAGGATCCATCTTTTTATGTACTACAGAGTCATCGGCGCTTTCACCGGTTTTTCCGTCATTGGGATCGGCCTGATAGACACTTTCAAATTTGTTCTTAACTCCTTCGGCCGGATCCGGATTGTTCAGCCCTCTGTCCGTCATCGGGACCGCATCGCTGGACGTCGCGGTTGCAGGAAGATTGGCCTCGGCGATCTCCTGGGTATCCATGTAGTAAAGCTGCCGTCTGCCTTCTTCGCTGTCGGCCCTCGCCGTCCATCTCTCGCCGAATTTTACTCTGACTACCACGGGAAGACTGCCCTGATTCTCTACATGCACGTCTTTGTTTACGGATGTTCCCGGCTCCCAGTTTTCACCTTCCTTCGGCTTAAACTCTTCCACCAGTTCCATATCATAGGTCCCTGTCCAGAACTCGTTTACTGCCCTATCAGTCTGATTGAAGTAAGCGAAGGTTCCGCCAATACCGGCAATCGCTATGATACCAGCCAGTGAGACCACTTTTATCATGTTCTTCATTCTGTTTCTCCTCCTTCTTCAATCTTTATTGAACTTCTTCCCATATTACTGTTCCGTCGGTTCCTATGGCGGCTTTCATATTCCATAAAGCCGATATGCCGTACTGTGCATCCCCGCTGTCTTCTACAGGAATCGCTTCTGCGTTGAAGGTCAGCTTGTAGACCTTATCGCTATAGTCGGTGACGTGGCGGTCGTTGGAAACAGCTTCGCTGAGTTTGATACTGTCTAAAATGTTGTTGGTTCTTACGTTTTTGTTCTGGCCTGCCTGGGGGGCTTCCAGAATTTTTTTGTAATAGCGGTATTTCTTTACTGTACCGTCTTTCTGGGGGACTTTATAAACTTTGGTCCAGTCATCTGTCTCTTTAGAATCAGACAGATTTATAATTTCATCTTTAATCTCTTTTACCCGTGCAATTTGTTTTTCATCTAAATGATATAAATCGACATCATCTCCAAATTCTTCTCTTAAAACTGCTGTCAAGTCCAGACTGGTCTCAGGCCAATACTCAGTCCAGTTCTTAATTACCTTATATGGATCTAATTTATCACTTTTAACCTGTCCTGCAGCCTTACCATCTTTTTCTCTGGTTATAGAATACCATGCTTCTTCTGCGGGTACTTCCACTCTTAAAAACACATCTGTCTTTCCGGTATTTTCAAATGCAACTTTTTTCGTCACGACTTCTCCCGGAAGGAAGGAACTGGTCGGATCAAACTCTTCTACGACAGCGACATTGCTGTCACCGGTAGTTAACGGATTCGCTAATGCCTGACTGCTGGTATAATAGGCCCAGCTTATTCCAAATGCCGCGGCGGCGACAGCTGTCAGACCACAAGCTGCAATTAATTTCTTTTTTAAGGACTTCTTTGCCTTCTTCTCTTCCAAAACTGTCACCTCCTTTACTTAATCGGCCATGAAATAATATAGGTATCTTTATTCCAGTTTTCCGGTATTGCTAAGTCTTTATCGAAAAGTTTTTTTACAGCTTCTTTGCTTACATCTGCGTTATCACTGGCCTGTACCACTTCCATTACGCAATGGAGCTGATATCCTGCTTTTTTATAGCGCTGATCCGTTAACTTATTATTTGTTACCAGATCAAACTTAACATTTTCTACCAGATTGGTTGTAGTTGCAGATGTTTTTAAAACCTTATTATAATAATACCAGCCATCATCTGCGTTATAAATCCAGTCGCTGGTTCCGTTTCCGTTTTTCTGAATAGAATCAGCTGTAAATTTATCTACATTTCCATAAGGTACTGCTACATGAACCAATTTGTTGTCGGTTTCATAATAAATCGTATTGGGAAGGATGGTTTTTTTACCATCCTCCTCATACGTCCAAGTCTGGGAAATCGCCGCTCTGATAAATACATCTGCCTCTCCTGTATTTGTAAATGAAACCTGCTTTGTCTCAATTCCCAGATTTTCCTCTTTGATTTCTCCTTCTACTGTCGGGGTTTTTATGGGGTTTTCAAGTTTCAATGTGTGGAGAACGGTGGCACCTGTCACACCTATCGCCACAGATGCTGCCAGCAGTAATCCCATCGGCAGAAGCTTTTTTATTATATTCTTTTTATCCATAAAGAACATCTCCTTCCTCCAGCTTCCGTTCTTTCTGCTTTGTCTCTTTACTTTCCACAATAGCCATCATGTTAACCTTCACCGAAGCCATCTGTTTTGGATCTCCGTCACTTCCATGCTGTTCTGAGTAATCACTCTCTTTTATCGGTACAAACTTAGAATCAATGTTTGGTTTCTTATTGGTGACAGAGGCGGTATGATGGAAGAAATCTTCATGATTGGGTTCATTCTTCACAACAATTTCGACCTTATCGCCAGGGAATATTGTAACATTCGGCGGGGCTATTTCATCGCTTCCTATTGTTCTTCCGATATCAGATGTTTTCTTGATCACAATATCATCTTTCATCGTGTATTCCATAGGTACGATTTCATCAACAGAGAACAACATACCTTCTGAATTCGGTGCAAGATAAATGGTCTCACTTTGCTGGTCATGAGATAATGCTACAGATGTAAACAGTTCTTTATTATCGCCGCTTCCTTTAAACAGGTTGATGATAAATTTATACTTTCCATCAATAGGCTCATTTGCCAGATTATTAGGCGTATCAACAACCTGACCATCTGAATTTACGATCTGCTTTTTAATCACCAGTTCAGCCGGAATAAACTTATTTTTAATAACATACTTATCACTTGTACTTGTTCCAGGTCCTCCGGAATTCGATACCTCATAAGTATAATTACCGTTTTGGAGTTTAGATCCTCTGGAATCTGTAACAGGCTTTTCGTCTGTTCCTACTTCATATATCCCATAAATTATTTCATTGCCGTTAGAATATTTATAGAGATTGTCCCATTGGACTGAAACGCTGTTTCCAGAAGCAGGTTTTGTTAACTGCTTAGGATTCTCCAACGTACCCTTATACAGAAAATCTTGGGTTACCATTTTCCATTCTGTCCCATCATTATACCATAACCCAATCTTAGCGGTAGCATTAACACCGTCAGGTACTCCCTCCCACTGCTTTTCAGCAAATCTGCTAACAGTTTTAGGGGTATATGTGTTGGTTATTATATTATTGGCATCATTGTATACCACTGTATACATCCAGTCATTACCTTGTTTTAAACCCGGTAATTGATTGCTGTTAGCAGCTCCAGTCAATACTGTGACATTATTATTCTTAACAACTACTTCCCGGACTCTGTATGTAACTGCTTTACCATTAATATATTTGGGTAAATTATCAAAGGTTCCTTCCCATTTACCACTGGCATTTGGCCCTTTCAATTCCATATACCCTTGCGGATGGGGATAATCAAACCATGTCCCTTTCTGATTGTATTGAAGCTGAACCGTCAGGCTGGTGGGTCTATTATGATCTCTGTCATTACCATCATTCCATACTTTTTCAAAGGAGAAACTTGTGGGGTCTAATTTGTTGGTTACTGTGATAACATTGGCTGGATTAGTTGGACTTACATTATTACTTGAATAAGTTGTCGTATATCCAGGAGTACTTTCTTTTACTCGGTATGTGTACTTCCTGCTTGGATTGTTAGGATCCTGTGTAGGAAGCCATTTCCACGTATACTTCCACTTATTAGAGTCATTCAGCACTTTCGTTTCATAATCCACACTTTTTCCATTGCATATCTGTTCCAATGTAACTTCAACGCTTTCCGGTCTTACAGGACTATCGTTGTCTTCCCATTTCTTTTCAACAGTTATACTTCCCTGAGGCACGGTAGGACTCTCAATCGGACTATAATTTGGCAACGTGAACTGCATGTAACAGCAGGATCCATATCCGCCACGTTCCATATAGAAAATAGAAGCTCTGTGAACCTTGTTGCGGTCCAGGTCTTTTTTACCTTCTTCCTTTTCCAACCATGCTCTAATGTTTTTAGCATCTCCAACCGCTGAATGAATACCTCCAAGATCGATAACCTTTTTTCCGTCTATAAACAGCCAGAAATCATCATCTCCTCGGAAATAGAAATTCATCGGTCCTTCATAATCGCCGATCTTGAAACTGAAATCATACCTCATTCCGAAATGCCAGTTGTGTGCATGTCCATCATCACTGATCCAATTTCCATCTTTACCAGTATATCCGTCTCCATCCTCTCCAATTGTATCCATTGGCCAAAATTCATTTGAGTAGATATTTGTATCTGTCCCTCCATTATGAGCACTATAATGCACATCTTCCAAACCATTCAGTACTGTTTTTTCTCCACCACCAGCTATTTTCTTCCGGACTGATGACAGTATAAATGTATCTCCTTTTCTTTTAAATCCTAGTTTAAAATTGTTAAATTGCTTTACTCCCCCAGCATTACCATCAAAAAATCCGGGTTCTATGATAATATCATTAAAAATCACATTGTAATTTCCATCCAGGTGATCTTTTACCTCACCCGGAACAATCACATATCCATTTGCCTGTATTGAACCTGATAATGTCACACCCGGTACCTCATCGGCACGGCTTCCTACATTCAATCTTCCTATTGAAGATTTCTCTCTAACCCAATCTTCTTCATGTCCTGATACAAATTGCCCAACTCCCATTCTCCACTTGTTTGATGGTGGATTTACAGGCAAATTTGCATTTGTTCCTGTACGTCCGCCTCTGTTATGATAATGTGTATCTGTACCTGTTCCTATGGCCGGATTTCCACCAACATTATGATCATAAAATGTAACATCCTGCATATCTTGTGTTGCTTTTTCTTTCTCCGTATACCATATACGAATAATAGAATCTTTGGACAAAGTAATTTTTCTATTATTTGAATTTAGATTTTCTTTGTCTCCGTTTGGCATTTTTTGTTTTGTTATCTTGGTTACTGCACCAGTAGTTGAGTTACGAGTTATTACATATTCGAAATAGCTATTATTATCCCAGTTTTCTTTGTCTTTATTAGACAATCTCTCAGAAACCCACACTTTACTTATGACATAATTTTGCTCTGCATAAGTTTTATTTGTCATTGCCAAACATACTTTACTTAAATCATCAATAGAATCATACTCTTTCCTATTAGGAAGTTCTATGTTTTCATCTGTGGTATATAACTTTACAGAGCGTTGAGTCATAACTATTGATTCTGTGTTTAAATCGTATACCTCATCTTTTGTAGAGTACCCAAATCGTTTTCCATTGGCCCCACTGTTTGGATGATTGCTAATACCAGTGTTGAGAGAAATTTGTAGCGGATTAGTCGTTCCATCAGCATTGATGGTTGATACTGTTCCCCAATGCTCTATTGTTAATTTAATATTTCCCCCTAACTGTCCCATATCCACCACAATAAAGATCGAGAAGTGATTGGTAGTCATCACCACATCACCATTATCCTCTACTGTAGTTTCCATGTCATTCAGCACTCCTGCTTCCTCATCCAGGTGCCAAACCGCCAATTCAGAAGAAGTTGTAGCCTCGGACTCAACGCTGGAGGTTTCTGCTGAAGCATCTTCGGACTGATCTAAAACTCTGGCAGCCATTTTACGCATTCTTCTGACGCCGACTGCTTCTTCCAAAACGGTCGTCTCTTCTTCTGTTTCAGATACAGCCGCTGTTGATATCTGTCCTTCTCCGTTTACGTCTTCCAGCTGCAGTCCGGAAAATGTTACTGTCACATTATCACCCGGCTCTGCTTCTTCACCGTCAGCGATAATCTTAATGTCTAACGCCTTCATCTTATTGACGGAAATTCCCAGTTCGTCCGCCTTCTTCTCCATAGCCTCCATGACCATGTCTTCCTTCTCGGCGGGAACCTCGGTCACCTTCAGCTTCAGCACGTCGCCCTCAGGGAAGCACTCTTCGGGACCCTTGACTTCGATCAAAGCGCCGTTGAACTCCGTGGACAGAGTGATCTCGCCCTCGCCCACTACATAGAAGCTGAATCCCTGCATATACTTATATTCCTTGCCGTCATATCTGACGGACGTATTTACCGTACCAAAATACAGGCCCGGTCTGGTCTTCTCTGCCACGCGGAAGGAGATCTCGGACATCATCTCGCCTTCTCCGCTTTCCTCTTCCAGATACCTGGCAGTAACCCTCTTTAACTGCGCGCCGTATGTTGTGACGGAATATCTGATATCTTTGGGATTTGTAAATTCTTTTCTGTCCTCCGGCCCTTCTTCCTTGTTGACCGTGGAAGCAGCCGTTGTTTCTGCTGCAGTAGTCTCTGTCTTCGATGCCTCGGCAGTGGTCTCAGCCTCTGTCCCGGCTGCAGAATCTTTAGAAGGATCCTCTGCGGAAGTCTCGTCGGCCCCGGCAGTCATGTCTTCTGTACTGTCAGCTTCTTCACCGTCAGTCTCAGTCGAAACCTCTGTCCCGGCTGCGGTTTCTTCCCCGGTCTCAGCTCCGCTCTCTTCCTCAGACTCATCTTCGGTCTCGGTCTTAACTTCTGTAGTGCTTTCAGCCTCTGTCCTGGCTTCGGTCTCTGTTTCAGTTTCTTTTTCCGTCTCCTCTGTTTCCTGAGTCTCTTCTGCAGAAGCCTCAGTCTTCTCGGCTTCGGTCTCTTCTGCCCCTGTCTTCTCGGATACAGGAGCTTCGGATGCGGGATCTAAACTGGTCTGAACCAGGATCATATCCTTCTTTTCTATCTCAGCCGCTTTTATCACGGGCTCCTGAGTCTCTTCTTCTTTTTCTGCTGCTGTTGTCTCGGAAACTTTGGTCTCTTCTGCGGAAGCGGCTTCTGTTTCGGCTGTGGTCACTTCTTCTTTAGCAGTAGTAGTCTGTACCTCTGTTTCCTCATCAGCCCGGGCTGTGGTATCTTCCTCAGTTGTCTCTGCAGGCAGAGTCTCATCGGGAGCTAAGGTTTCTGTTTCTGCAGTCTCTTCTGTCGCTGTCTCGGAAGCAGACTCTGTCTCGTCGGCGGAACCGGTCCCGGCTGCCGCTGTGGTTTCTGCTTCTGCAGTCTCTGCTGCCGTGGTCTCAGACTCTGCGGTCTGGCTTTCTGCTGCTGTTGTCTCTGCGGTCGTCCCCGCCTCTGTGTTCTCGGCAGTTTCTGCCGCCGTAGTGGTCTCCGGCATTGTGGGAGCCTTGGTCTCGGCCGGTGCCGCGTTGGAATCCGTGGCTCTGTCCGGATCTTTCACAGCTGTGTCTGTTTCCGCCGGACTTGTCTCCATACCTGGGCCTGACAGGTAGTCCGCGATCTCGTCGATGTTGAATCTGGTGCGGACATACATGATATTTTCTTCATTGGTGTTGGTGATGAGTGTGCCGGGAAGCAGTTCTCCCTTCACATCGCCTTCCACTTCATTTTCTTCAAATTCTACGGGCAGCATGGCTGCGACACCTGTATTATAGATAAACTCTGCTTTCTGCTTTACGGTCTTTTTGCCTTCCAGCTCCGTGCTGCCGGAGAACTGGAAAGCCAGAGTCCTCATCCTGAGAACTTCCTCGTCGCCGTCTACGATCCCGTGGAACTCGGTCTCATAGATCTCTCCCGCCTCGATCTGGATGCCCCAGATACGGGTTCCGTTGGACTGGGCGTCTGAAGAAGTCGCCTTCTCCGCATCAGAAACGGTGGCAAAGGGATCATCCGGATCCGATTCTTCCTCTTCCTCGGTTACAGGAAATCCTGCTTCCTTCAGGCCGCTGCCCTTCCAGCTTAAGGTTCCGCCGGTCACGGCTGCATCTGTCCTGTTCTGCACATAAACTTTCAGGGAGATCTCTTCTCCCGGGGCAAAGCTTTCATTCTCTGCCACTACACTGATGACGATATCCTTCTGCTCTTTATCATATTTGTAGGATACCTTCTGCCTGTCACTGGACTGTCCCGCATGTGTAACGATGGTTCCCATGGCGTTCATCGCCGAGGTTGCCACAAGCAGGCCGGCTAACATGCCGCTAAAGATTCTCTTCTTCCAGTTGTCTCTTCTCCGCCACATGAAAAACTCTCCTCCTTACTCCTTTTTTTCCGGTACGCCTTCTTCGGCTTCGTCCAGCGCACCATCTATCAATTTCAACAGTTCCAACGCGCTCCGGAAATTACAGCTTTTTCCCGTCTCCGCCCACAGCACTTTGCCCTGCCATGTTGCATTCTGACGATACTGGACATTGACTACAAATGTAGCTTTTTTCCCGACTTCATTTAAGATTTCGTCTGCGGTTCTCACTCGCTCTGCCCCTTTCTTTGCTGTACTCTGCTGCGTTCCGCTAAAGCTCCGGCCGCGCGTAGAGGTCTGGGGATATCCGATCCTGTCCATCAGCTGCTCCGACTCGATCAGCAGCTGATTCATATCAGTGAGTATTACTGCATCCCTGGCATATCTGCTGTAAAACCTGATCCGCTGCCTTCCTTCTGGATCGTCGTCCACACAGATACTGATCAGATTCGGTGCAGATACATCCACTAACTTTTTATCAATCAAACCTGTATCACCCCTTCTATACACCATCATAGCAAGGCACTGTTACAAGTCGCGTTACATTTTATATAATTTTTTATAAAACTTAATTTTTATTTAATTTCATGTAACGTTTCTTTGCCTGATTTGTAACTATAGCCGCCGGACAGTTTTTTCCAGACAT
>CAJUJV010000004.1:23060-26490 GCA_910586845.1 uncultured Hungatella sp. | reverse complement strand
CCACTATTTTCCTTGACAATATCGATATTCGATATTATACTTTTATTATCGAATATCGATATTACAGAAAGGAGTCCTCTCATGGCCCGTGAACAGTTTCAAAGCCTCAGCGAGCAGATGTACTACATTCTCCTTGCCCTCTGGGAACCACAGTGCGGCGCTGACATATCCAGACGGGTATCCGCCCTGTCCGGCCAGCGGATCCAGGTGGGGCCAGGCACTCTGTACACACTGCTGGCTCGTTTTGAGGAACAACAGATCATTCTGGAGACCGGAAGCCAGGGCAGAAGGCGATACTATGTCATCACAGACAAGGGGAAGGCCATGGTCCGCGCGGAATACACAAGGCTCCAGGCACTGGTAAAAGACGGTTATCCCTATCTCGCTTTAGAAGAAGGAGGTTATCATGAAGAATAAAAAACTTGTGTTTTCTTATTTCAATATATATGAAAATGATTCTCTCAGGGACTATCTGGAGGATATGGCTCTGAAAGGCTGGGAACTGACAAGTCTGAACAATTTCTTCCTTCATTTCCGGGCCTGTGACCCCCATCCTGTCCGCTACTGCGTGGAAGTCATGAAAGGTTCCGGTCCTTATGCCTCCAATCAGACCCGCCCCTTAAAGCAGTACCGGGAATTTTGCCAGGAAGCAGGCTGGGACTACAGGGGAACCAACGGATATCTCCATGTGTTCAGCACGGACGATCTGAACGCTATCCCTGTGGAGACCGATTCCTGTGAGCGTTACCGAAATATCCGCAAGGCAGCCGTCAGTTCCTGCCTCGCCATGGGCCTGCTGTTCATGGTCCTCTGTCTCCTGAATCTGTTCACATGCTATGAGAAAAGAACCCTTCTGTGCTCCCAGGGCGCTGTGGTTTTTGTCCTCCTTGTCAGCTCCGGGTGGTTTATAACTGATTTTCTTATCTGGAATCAGAAGGCCCGGCGTTCCCTTTCGGAGACAGGCGCACTCCCCTGCCCGCCGTGGAAGTCCGTCCTCTCAAAGAACCGTATGGCGTTTTCCTTTGCTCTGCTGTTCTGCGGTGCTGTCTTTCTTGCCGCCGTTTCAGAGGCTCCCTCCGGTGCCGGAGTCTTCCTCCTGCCCTATTTTATCACCTACGGAATCATGCTTTTTGTGTTTTCCCGGCTCATCCGGCTGCTTCGTGAAAAAACGGCTTTCAGCAAAACAGCGAATATCCTGATCTACTGGGGTGCGGCCCTTGTCGCGGTGATTCTGGTGACCGGAATTTTCTGCGCTGCTATTTTCAGCCATTTTCTCCGCTGAGAGAGCAGGGAGCCTGTGTACATAACAAAGAGTCCGGCTTGCCGGACTCTCGCGCCGGAGCGCGGCTGCGACAGCAGCCATCTTCCCTTGCGCGTAGTGCGCATCCTAAGCGGAGCGTTTTTGTTTCATAGGACGCAATTTCCTATGAAATAAAAAAAGAAGCCCGCTAAATGCGAGCTTATGGAAATGCATGTTTACAGGCTGCCGCCAGGTTACGTTATCAGGGCAGTCTCTCTATGTATTTTGTCAATTCCACTGAGAGCGGCTGAATTTCAGGGGAGCCTGACTTTCCGCCGCTTTACTGCCTCTGGTGATCAGGGGAGAGATGAACTGATTGATCTGAAATCTGCTCTTCTTTCCCACAGCTCTCTCAAATTTCCCCTGGATTCGTTCAAATATCATGGCACAATCTTCCTGCTTCAGTCCTACCAAAAGCATGAGATACTGGTTCCTTCCGTATCTGGTATACACATCCGCCCTCCTCAGGGAAAGCCGGACCGCATCTTCCAGATGCCTCACCGCCTTCTCAAACTGGCTGTCCGACATTCGGGAGCCTTTATCGTTCTCTTTTTCTGTAAGGGAGCAGAGCACCAGGTAAAGAGATTCGCCGGTCCTTTCAATCTTGCGCATCTCATACCGGTACGTTCCCATAAAGGAATCGTAGCTGCAGTTAAACGCTCCTTCTTCGCTCTTCTTCTCCTCCAGTTCGCCCTGGATCTCCTGAAGGCTTTTGAAGGAGCCCTGGACCTGACTGTTGATCTTCAGGATCCGCTTCTCCAGCTCCTCCGACGGCCACAGCCCCATCCGCTCCATCAGACTCTCCGTAGACCTCTGAGCCGTATCCTGGGCCTCTTTCCATCGTCCCATGCCTATGAGGGCATCCAGCTCCGCCACGTACCACTCGTCATAGGGATAGAGACGCAGTACATTCCTGGCTGTCAGAAGCATCTTCCCGTATTTTTCCCTGGAAGCCAGCAATTCCAGATATCTGCGGACACAGGTAAAATAAAGGTTCTGATACATGGCCTGTTTGCCCACCGCCCACATATCGCCGGACAGAGAGGGGAGAAATTCTCCGGTATACATGCGGCAGGCCTGCTCCAGCAGCTCTTCCTGACTGTTTTCCGGCTCCAGGGCCTTCCCTGCCGCCTCCTCAAACTGTCTGATATCCACCGACAGTTCCAGTCCCTCGCTTGCCAGACGGTAGACCCCTTTGGCGTTAATACTGTCAGAGGCCTCCAGCACTCCTGCTGCGACCAGCTGCTTCTTCAGCCGGAATATGGCGACTCTCAGGTTGCCTGCGTCGTCTGCACAATCCTCATCTGCATACAGACAGTCCAGGATCTCCCTGCGGGAAACCCCCTGTTCTCCGTGATAGGCGAGCAAAATAAACAGCCTGGCAGTCTTGCTGCCTGCTCCTCCGGACAGTTTCAGTTCCCTGCCGTCCAGTGCCACGCTGTATCCGCCCAGCATCTGTACGCTGAGAACTCTTTTTTTCTCTCTGCTCGCTGCCGGCATCCCTGCACTTCCTTTTCTGTCATCCCTGACTTCTCATAATTTTACCGCAGTGTGACCATTATCGCCTAATGATACCATTTTCAGCGTCCTATGTCAATGATTTTGGTCTATTATTATATTTTTATTGTATTTATTCAGTTTCACTATTTGTTTTGTGCTTTATGCCATATAATTTCTGTAATAATTTTCCATAATTTGACAAAATACCATATTCATTCCAAAAATATACTGTTTTTGCCTGCCTGACAGGTTTTTTCATCAGGCATACAAGCCATGAGGAAACCGTAACACAGGAAAAACCGAAGGTATTTCCAGGAAAGCCTTCGGTTTATTACAATGTTCTTATTTTAATGATTCTCTTTTAATTGCTCCAGGTCAATCTTCTTCTACTTTAATATACGTATTCCAGAAGAAAAAAATGTTCCGCAGCTAAAAAACCGCCGCCCCTCCAGCCCCTTCACAGGCTGGCGGTGCGGCGGTCTCTGTCTAATCCATTACTCCATAGTATAAGGCATAAGAGCGATATGGCGTGCTCTCTTCACCGCTACTGTCAGAGCTCTCTGATGCTTTGCACAGTTGCCGGTGATCCTTCTGGGAAGGATCTTGCCTCTCTCGGATACGTATCTCTTT
>CAJUJV010000004.1:8267-23050 GCA_910586845.1 uncultured Hungatella sp. | reverse complement strand
GTTCTTCTCACCGCAGAATACGCATACTTTTTTTCTTCTGCGCATACCGCCGCCTCTTCTCACTTTTGCGCCGTCTGCTTTATCATTTTTATTAAATGCCATGAGCTTGTACCTCCTTGTGATTTAGTTGAACGGAAGTCCTTCGTCCTCGACTCCGTCCGGAATATTCATAAATCCGTCGCCGATCGCACTTGACGGTGCCGGTCTTGAAGCAGGCTGCTGATAGCCGCCGCCTCCCTGGCCTCCGCCTGATGCGTTCTTACTGTCTGCAAATTCCTGATCGTCTACGATAATGTCAGTGGTATATACCTTCTGACCTTCCCGGTTGGTGTAACTGCCTGTCTGGATCCGGCCGGAGATCAGGACTCTCATGCCCTGGCGGAAATACTTCTCCGCGAACTCCCCTGCCCTGTCGAAAGCAACACAGTTGATAAAGTCTGCCGTCTGCTCGCTCCCATCCTGACTCTGGCTTCTGCGCCCTCTTCTGTCCACTGCAAGAGTATATCTTGCGATAGCCATGGAACGCTCGCCCTGAGAATATCTCACTTCCGGGTCTCTGGTCAGTCTGCCCATTAAGATCACTTTATTCATACGATCACTCTTTCTTTATCGATTACGCTTCCTGTTTTACACACAAATATCTGATAACCGGCTCCATGATCCGAACGTGTGCTTCCACTTCGTTAGGACATACGGAATCAGACTCGAACTGGATAAAGTAGTAAAAGCCCTCTTTCATCTTCTGAATCTCGTAAGCAAGTCTCTTCTTACCCCATTCATCAACATTGGTCACTGTGCCGCCGAAACGGGTAATGTATCCTTTTACCTTCTCCAGGGCTGCGGCTCTCTCTTCATCTTCGAGTTTTGCGCTAAGAACAACAGCTAATTCATATTTGTTCATAGTTTCTTACCTCCTTATGGTCTCTGGCCCCCGCTTTCAGTTCGGGAGCAAGGATTAATGTGTCACGGACTATTATTTTAGCAGATAAAGTCTGGAAAATCAAGGGTTTTTTCATGTATAAAAATAAGAACTTTGTTGGAATTTGTCGATTATACTTGACGACATGCCCGACATGGGGTAAATTAAACTTCATAAGATGGTTTTCAAAACTATATATTGTATTGGATAGCTGGAGGTATGAGTATGGTACAGATTATTACGGATTCTTCTTCTCTTTATACGCCTGAAGAAGCCCGGTCGCTGGGATTTGACGCGGTTCCCCTGTGTATCAGCATCGGGGACATCCACGAGAGGGATCTTCTTCTGGATATGGATGACTATTATGAAAAAATCGAGCAGGGACTTATCCCCCGTTCTTCCCAGCCGCCCCTGGGCGATGTGATCGATGCCTTTGAATCTCATTCTGGTTCTGACATCATCAATATCTCCATGGCAGACGGTCTGTCCGGAACTTATCAGACGGCCTGCAGTGCCAGAGAGATGGCCGGGGAGAAAAAACGCATCTCCGTATTCAACAGCCGCACTCTCTGCGGCCCCCACCGTTACATGGTCCAGAAGGCCCAGGAGATGAAGGATCAGGGATGTTCCGCGGACCAGATTCTGGCCTGGCTGGAGCAGGCTGCCGGCAGGACGGAATCGTTTCTGATCCCCCAGGACTTCTCTTTCCTGAAAAGAGGCGGACGGCTGACTCCTCTGGCAGCAGCCACCGGCTCCGTGCTGAAACTGAAACCGATCATGAAACTGACAAAGGATGGAAAGCGTCTGGACAAATTCGGCATCAAGAGAACCATGGCCATGGCGGCGGACAGTATTATCCAGTATCTGAAAGATAAGAACCTGGACCGCCGGCACATCCTGTACATCTCCCACGCCCATGCTCCCGAGGATGCGCAGAAGATCAAAGCCATGTTTGAGAAAGCCTTTGCAGAACTGGAAGTCCAGATCCTGGAACTGAGCGCGGTCTTTGTGGCCCAGGGCGGGCCCAGATGTGTGGCTATCCAGTATATCGAGCGGTAGGGCCGGAGGGGATCAGCCCCCCGGCTTTCTGATCCCTCTGCAGTTCTTTTCCACCAGTTTCCGCTCCACCATAATCTGATGGTCGCAGCCCAGACATCTGAGCCTGAAATCGGCTCCCACCCGCAGCACCTCCCATTCCTGGCTTCCGCAGGGATGGGGCTTTTTTAATTTTACGATATCGCCTGGTTCAAATAACATCCTGCCACTCCTTTTTCAGGATATTGTCTATGGCTTCCAGTTCTTCCGCAGTAAACGCCGGTCCCTGGAGACTGGCCATACTGTTTTTCAGCTGCCCGCTGCTGCTGGCCCCCACAAGGACGGAAGTGATCTGAGGCTTCCGCAGGATCCACAGAAGAGCCATCTGAGCAAGGCTTTGACCCCTGCTCAGGGCGATCTCATTCAGCTTTCCGATCATTTCCAGCTTCTCGGGAGACAGATACCGCTCCTGGATAGAGGTTGCTCCCCTGGATGCCCTGGACCCCTGGGGGATTCCCTTAAGATAGCGGTCCGTCAGCGCTCCCTGAGCCAGAGGGCTGTAAGCGATACACCCTGCTCCGGCTTCCTCCAGCGCTTCTAAGAGGCCGTCCTCCACCCAGCGGTCCAGCATGTTGTATCTGGGCTGATGGATCAGACAGGGAGTGCCGTTGTTCTTCAGGATCTCCATAGCCTTTCTGGCTTCCGGCTCCTGATAATTGGAGATTCCCACATACAGTGCCTTGCCCTGCCGGACGATATCGCTGAGGGCTCCCATGGTCTCTTCCAGAGGAGTCTCCGGATCGGGTCTGTGGTGATAGAAGATGTCCACATACTCCAGTCCCATGCGTTTTAAGCTCTGGTCCAGACTGGCCATAAGATATTTTCTGGAGCCCCAGTTTCCATAGGGGCCCGGCCACATGTCAAAGCCTGCTTTGGTGGAGATGATCATCTCATCTCTGTAGCCCTCCATCTCCGTATGTAATATCTTTCCGAAATTCTCTTCCGCCAGACCCACGGCCGGGGAGCCGTAATTGTTGGCCAGGTCAAAATGGGTGATTCCGTGGTCAAAGGCACAGAAGATCACCTCTTTCTGTTCCTCCAGACTCTTTTCCAGACCAAAATTCTGCCACAGGCCCAGAGATACTCTGGGAAGTTTCAGTCCGCTCCTGCCGCACCTCTCATAACTCATCTGTTCATACCGATTATCTGCTGCCTTGTACATACTGCCTTCCTCCTTATTAGATATAATCGGAAAATACTTCTCCGATGGGTTCATGGATCACCAGATCCGCGTGAGCGTCTCTGGCTGTGTCTGATTTGTTGATAAGCACCAGCTTGCTGCCCTCATAATAATCGATAAGTCCTGCTGCCGGGTAGACTGCCAGCGAGGTTCCTCCGATGATCAGCACGTCTGCATTCCGGATGTAATTGACTGCCCTCTGCAAAAGCCGCTGATCCAGCCCTTCCTCATACAGCACCACATCGGGCTTGACAGTGCCTCCGCAGCTGCATCGGGGCACTCCGTTTGCCCGGATCACGTCTTCCACTCCGTAAAATTTACCGCAGCGCTCACAGTAATTCCGATGGATGGAACCGTGGAGTTCCAGCACCTCCCGGCTTCCTGCCATCTGGTGAAGGCCGTCGATATTCTGGGTGATCACGGCCTTCAGTCTGCCCTGTTCTTCCAGTTTTGCCAGAGCTCTGTGGGCTGCATTGGGCCTGGCATCCGTTACGATCATCTTGTTTTTATAGAAGCGGAAAAACTCTTCCGGCTGCCTCTTATAAAAACTGTGGCTGACGATCATCTCAGGAGGATATTGATATTCCTGATGGTACAGCCCGTCCTGGCTTCTGAAGTCCGGGATGCCGCTCTCCGTGGATACTCCGGCTCCGCCGAAAAAGACAATGTTGTCACTGCCTTTTATCCACTGCCTCAAGGTTTCTCTCTCATTCATTCTGATCCCTCCTCTTAACCTGCTGTCCGGCTTTTCCTCTGCCTGACATACCTGTTTCTTTTGTTCTTTCGCCGGGCCTGTCACACTGCCTCATCCAGGAAAACGCCTTTCCATACCTGGATATCCTGCTGCCATGGGTCACTCTTTTCTCCCCCAGTCCTTTCCGGCAAATCTTCATAGCCGAAGATCCACTGGGTCAGCTGACGGATTTCCATGTCTGTCCTGTGTTCCGGGCTGCCTGCCCTTTCCCGGCTTGTCCCGTCTTCCCGTTCCCCCGGCCGGATCTCATCCAGCTTCACGGCTGCGGACCCCTGCCGGTCCAGCTTCCAGAGAAACCTTCCCTGATTCCACGGGCACACCCTGTCCTTCACATGGATGAGGATCTCCATAGCCTCCGCCGAACTGTCTTTCTTCAGACGGACCATTTCCAGACACCTTTTTACATCAATGATCCTGGCCATGATGGCGGGGGAAGGGCTCTTCTCCTCTTCCCGGTATTCCGGACCGCACATAAGCATCCTCTGCTCCTGCTTCCCGTCCCCCCACACGCAGCGGATCCCCGCCGGTTCTCCTGTACCCCGGCCCGTCTCCGGAAGGAATAGAAATTCCATTCGGCCTTTCTCGCTCTCCAGCTCCTTGAGAAGACGTTTCGTATAGGATCCTTCTCTCACCGCAAACACCTGATACCTGTCTGCCAGCCACTGGTCCATCCAGGCTCCGGCCGTGTCCGCGTCTTCTTCCCCGGCTATTTTTTTCCTCAGTTTCTCTTTGGCTTCCTCTGTCAGTTTCCAGTGCTCCTGATCATAGATAAAGGCAAAGCCGAAGGGTTCATAGATCCGCCGGTCGGCAGGCATCAGGTAGCAGAACGGCATCCCTTCCCGGTGCATGTCCTCCATCATCCTGGTCAGCAGCATCTTCATATAACCCCTATGCCTCCGGTCCCCGGCCGTAGCCACGGCCACGATATAGTCGCTGAGGATCCGGCCCTTCCCTGTCTGCAGCCTGTAAGGATTTCTGTGGACCATGGACACGATGCGGAAACCGCCCCCATCCTCCTCCTCCAGCACCAGGATCCGGTTGTCCCTGGTCTTTTCCTCATAATAATATGCCAGAAAGCTTTCGGAGTCCTCCGGAAACGCCTCTCTCCACAGATCCATGGTCTTCCTTTTCTCATCCTGCTCCAGATACCGGATGCGAAGGGAAGCTCCCTGTCCCTCCATCATTCACATCACCCCTGCCTGTCTCTGGATCACCCTGTATTTTCTGGCAAATCCCACAGGATTATAGCTCATCTTCGCCTTCCGCAGGCCTTCCAGGCCCAGATCATCTTCCCTGTTCACCAGGACTGCATCCGGAAACTCATTGATCAGAAACTGCTGATTGATAAACTGGTACAATCCCCTTATCTCCGGGTTGGCTTTCTCGATATGGATAATCGCCATCTTCTCCCGGACGTTGTAGCTTCCTATGGTAAATGCCTCCAGGTTCCCGTCGATGTAGACGCCGCCCATGTGGACATTGATGCTGTAACAGTTTTTCAGGATCTCGTGGATGCCCTCCACCTCATAATCCAGATGTTCCTCCACGTCGTCTCCCTTCTGTTCTCTCCACAGATCCAGGAACTGCCACACATCCTGGCGGTCCGAACAGCAGAGGCGGCGGTACTCGTACCGGCCTTCATACTCTTTTTTAAATGCGTTCAGATGATTTTTCTTTTTGTGCAGTTTCTTGCCTGACAGGGATCTCAGCGCCTCGCCGTCATACAGATAGTCCTTTAAGTCCTCCTGTTCCGTGACCTCATATTTTTCCGGATCCAGGTTCAGGGCCTGCACCGCCTCTTCATCAGCCAGATAGATCCTCAGAGGTTCTTTTAATTCCTCATTAAAGTAGCGGACGGTCTCATAAAAATAATGAGCCAGATCTTCTTCCGGACAGGCCGGCATGGCCGTATAGTGCTGTCCGTCCAGATTCATGAGCCATAAGACAGCTTTATCGTCTCTTACGGCGATTCTTACATGATAATAATTTTTCCACAGAAAACTGTCCAGCATCACGCTGTCACATGTTTTATTGGGCCGAAGGCCAAAATACGGTTCCAATGCATCGATATCTTTCGCCTCCACCGGCCTGAAATTCAGATTCATAACCTGGTTATCCTTTCTTAAATGATCCATGCTTCGGGGCATGTCCCTGTTCATTAAGCCATGCCTGTGCTTCCTTTAGTCCTTTTTCATCAAAGGAAAACCATCTGGTGGTCTTCTCCTCATCAGGCGTCACGTCGGAACAGTTTTCTCCGATCCAGAAAGTGGCCGCCAGACGGTCTTCCTCCCCCTCCCTAGCAGATTTTTCCAGCACGTATCTGAGAGGACCGCTGCTGCCGGTAAAACGGCTTTTCTTCAGCAGCGGTATTCCCATGATCCCTGACAGATCAATCATCCTCTGTCCCTCCCCGTTTTCAGACTTTTTAACAGTATACCCGTCTCATATCATTCTATAAAAGTTTGGCCGGAACGTCAAGGCAGCCTGTGATCTTCACACTTTCCTCATTTTCTTTCGCAGATTTAAGAGAAAAGAAATACATTTTTGTCCATTTTCATGTATACTAAAAGAAAAAACGCAAAAAGGGGTTTACTACATATGAACAAAACACAGATTTTTCCCGCTGCCGCACTGATTTCCATCAGCGCACTGGCCATAGCAGGCTGCAGCACTCCGCAGACGCCTGCCATTCCTGATGTCATAACGGTTCAGACAAAAGAACAGAACGTGATCTCTGTCAACAGCTCCGAGGCCGTGAAGGTTGTGCCGGATATGGCGCAGATCCGTTTCGGCATCTCCACTCAGGCGGAGGATGCCAAAGCCTGCCAGGAGAAGAACAGTGAGGACCTGAACCGGGTAATCCAGTTTTTAAAAGATTCCGGATTCTCCGATACTTCTATCCAGGTCTCCAATTACGGCATGAATCCTATCTACGACTACAGCTCCGGCCGCACTCCCGTGGGCTATGAGACCCAGGCCACCATCGTCGTGTCTGATATCACCATCGACCAGGCCGCCGTCCTTTTGGGCGACTGTGTGGACCGGGGAATCAATAACATCGACAGCGTCAGCTACCTGTCCAGCAAGTATGAGGAATGTTATCAGGAGGCTCTGACCCAGGCCATCGATGCGGCCAGACAGAAGGCCCAGGTTATGGCGGAAGCCGGCGGATGCACTCTGGGATCTGTGGTCCGTATCCAGGAGTACTCCTCCTCCCAGGCTGCCAGATATGACAATACCTCCTTTACCGCCAGATCTCTCAACAACGGAGTCATGGCAGCCGATATGGTCATGGAACCGGGACAGCTGAGCATCGAAGCCCAGATATCCGTAGATTTTTCCATCCAGTAACTGTCTGAAAAACGCACGCCCTGGTTTCCATGACGTGCGTTTTCCCATCAATATAATCCGTATTCTCCGGCTCGTTTCAGTGCCGATTCGATCACCTTGTCCATATCATAATATTTATACTCCGCCAGACGGCCTCCGAAGATCACATGTTTCTCTTTCTCTGCCAGACGGGCATACCGATTGTACAGTTCCTGGTTCCGTTCGTCATTGACCGGATAGTAAGGTTCCATACCCTCCTGCCAGTCTGCCGGGTACTCTCTGGTTATGACGGTCTTAGGCTGAGTCCCGAACTCAAAATGCTTATGCTCGATGATCCTGGTGTAAGGAGTCTCTCTGTCTGTGTAGTTGACCACAGCCACTCCCTGATAATTATCCATATCCAGTATCTCTGTCTCAAATCTCAGGCTGCGGTACTCCAGCCTGCCGAAGCAGTATCCGTAGTAGGAGTCCAGGGTTCCCGTGTAGACCACAGTCTCTGCCAGGCTGTCATAATACTCCTTATTCTTCAGATAGTCCGTCCCTGTCTCAATGTCGCATCCCTCAAACAGCTTGTCGATGATCACATTATAGCCGCCTATGGGGATCCCCTGGTACAGATCATTGAAATAGTTGTTGTCATAGGTAAATCTTACAGGCAGACGCCGGATGATAAATGCAGGCAGATCCCGGCAGTCCCGGCCCCACTGTTTCTCCGTATAGCCTTTTACCAGCTTCCTGTACAGATCTTCTCCTACCAGGCTGATAGCCTGCTCTTCCAGGTTCTGGGGCTCTCCCTTTATCTTTTCTCTCTGGCGGTCGATCATCTCCCTGGCCTCCTGGGGCGTGGAGATTCCCCACATCTTGCTGAATGTGTTCATGTTAAAAGGCATGTTGTACATCTCGCCTTTATAGTTTGCCACCGGACTGTTGGTGTACCGGTTAAATTCTGCCAGATGATTGACAAAATCCCACACTTCCCGGTTGCTGGTATGAAAGATATGAGCCCCGTAGCGGTGGACATGAATCCCTTCCATATCCTCGCAGTATACATTGCCGCCTGTGTGGTCCCGTTTCTCCACCACCAGGCAGGTCTTTCCTTTTTTTCCTGCCAGATAAGCCCAGACTCCTGCGAACAGTCCGCTTCCCACCAGAACATAATCATATTTTTTCATGGCTGTTTCTCCTGATCTCCTGCCGTCATACCGGCTTCATGGTCCTTTGCTGTCTTTTTTCTGACCTCGCTCCGCGGCCGTTCCTCCCGGACCGGCTCTTCATGGATCTTCCCTATGAGCACTGCCACCGACCTGGCTCCCAGTTCATAATGCCGCTGGTCTTCCAGAACCGGCTCCTGCCCCTCTTCATAATATCCGTTGATATCTCCGAGGCCCGTGTCAATGGCCACATGCCATCTTCTGTTCTTCGGAAGACGGGGCGGGCCGAATTCATGAGGCTCCCAGTGCATGTTGTACATGACAAAAAAGTAATCGTCACTGGTCCCGTCCGCTTTCCTTCCGTATTCCCCGCAGTAGAGGACTCCCAGCTGCCTGCGAAAATTCTCATACTCCGGCCTCCAGGCGTTTACCCCGTGAAAAGACATATCCGGGTGGCCGCAGGCCAGGTAATCCATATTCATAGCCTCTTTTTCCATATGAAATACAGGATGGGCTTTCCGGAACGCGATCATATGTCTGGCAAATTCGTAGATCTCCCTGTTGGTCTTCTGCTGATTCCAGTTGATCCAGGACAGTTCGTTATCCTGACAGTAGGAATTGTTGTTGCCGGACTTGGAGTTGCCCAGCTCATCCCCTGCCAGAAGCAGAGGGGTCCCCTGGCTTAAGAACAGCAGCACCATGGCGTTCCGGATCTGTTTCAGGCGCAGCTGGAACAGTTTTTTCTTTCTTGAGATACCTTCCATGCCGCAGTTCCAGCTGTAATTATAATCGCTGCCGTCCCGGTTTCCCTCGCCGTTGGCCTCATTGTGCTTCCTTTCGAAAGAGACCATGTCCATCATGGTAAAACCGTTGGTATGAGCCATGTAGTTGATCACTCCATAGCCTTTGGGATTGTGTCCGATGCGAAACATCAGAGGACGTATCTGATCCTCGTCTCCCTTCAGAACCTTCCGCATATCTACCAGAAAACCGTCGTTATACTCGGCCAGATGTCTGGAAGTCCCCGGCTCCACTCCGTTCCAGCTGGTGGCAAACAACTTGGTGCGGCTTAAATAGGGGTCCCGCCCGATCAGCTGTTCTGGCACATAACCCACCAGATGGATCCCGTCTACATGGTACTCCTGAACCCAGAACCGGACGATGTCCAGCACAGAGGCAGGGCTTTCTTTTCCGCTGAAATACAGCTCGATCACCAGTTCCATGCCTGCCTTGTGGACTTCTCTCACAAAGGTCTTAAACTCCTGAACCGGCTTCTTTTTCTGGCCGCTGCTGTAGGAGGCTTTTGGTGCATAATAGTATCCCCCCGTATATCCCCAGTAATTCAGCTGGCCTGTAGGCTGGGGTCCTTTTACTTCTCTGGGGTTCCACTCGCTTTCCCGGACCACGATTTCCTGAAATTCGTTGACCGGCATCAGCTCGATGGCAGTGGCCCCCAGTTCTCTGATATACGGAAGCTTCTCGGTCAGCGCCCGGAAAGTCCCTTTCCCCCGGACTTTAGACGAACTGTGGCAGGTCATCCCTCTCACGTGGCACCGGTAAATAACTGTCTCATGAAAGGGGATCTCCGGCGGGCGGTCTCCCTGCCAGTCAAAGGTCTCTTCATACAACGGTGATTTCATAACATGGTTTATATTATCCGGATCTCCCCACTGCTCCCAGCCTGTAAACTGCCTGCCGCAGGGATCCGGCTTTAAGACTCCATCCATCTCAAAACAGTACATGGTTCCTTTGGGCCATCTGCCTTCCAGAGTCAGATTCCACACGTCGCCTTTCCTGTCTGCAGGATCCATGGGAATCTTCTGTTCAGGCTCCTCCCCCCCTGTTTCATATAATACCAGACTGCAGCTTTTGGCTGCCGACACTACCGAAACATGTATCTTTTTATCTGTGATCGTAACTCCAACGGGATATCTGTGATTCTGTTCTGTCACAATTTTATAGTGTTCCACCTGGAATCCCCCTTTTATCTGCCTGTTACTGATACCTATACCCGTCCGCCTTCTCCGGCGATCTGTTCTGCCAGTTCATTTAAATACATCCACCGTTCCATCTTTTCTTCCAGCTTCTGTTCCTTCTCTTCCTTTTCTTCCATCAGTTCTTTCAGTCTTTCAAAATCTCTGGCCGCTTCTTCTATCCGGGCCTCCAGCCCGGCCAGTTCCTCTTCCAGAGCCTGGATCTGATCCTCGATCACTTCCCAGTCTTTCTGTTCCTGATAGGAAAACCGAAGCTTTCTCCGGCTGTTTCTGCCTGTCTTCTGCCCGTTTTCCGTCTTTGCTTCCGAATCCTTTTTCTTTATGTTCTCTGCCTGCCCCGAATCCTCCGGATGTCTCCTTCTGTACTCGATCTCATAGTCTGTGTACCCGCCTTCATACTGGCTCACCCTGCCCCGGCCCTCAAAGGCAAAGATCCTTCTGACGATCCGGTCCAGAAAATACCGGTCATGAGATACCGTAATGACGATCCCTGAAAATCCGTCCAGATAATCCTCCAGGATGGTCATGGTCCGGATATCCAGATCATTGGTAGGCTCGTCCAGAAGCAGCACATTGGGCGCCTCCATAAGGACTCTCAAAAGATAGAGCCGCCTTTTCTCCCCTCCGGACAGACGGCTGATGGCCGTATACTGGACAGAGGGCGGAAACAGAAAACGCTCCAGCATCTGGGAGGCGCTGATGCTTCCGTCTCCGGTGCGGACATATTCTCCTGCCTTCCTGATATAATCGATTACTTTCAGGCTTTCGTCCATGGCCTCGTTTTCCTGAGAAAAATAACCGATCTTCACGGTCTGCCCCATGGTCACAGTACCGCTGTCCGGCTTCTCCCAACCGGCGATTATCTTCATCAGGGTGGACTTGCCGCTGCCGTTGGGCCCGATGATCCCGATACGGTCGTTTTTCAAAAAGATATAGCTGAAATCCTCCATGAGCATGTTGTCCCCGTATGCCTTGGAGAGATGATCCAGTTCTATGGTAGTTTTCCCAAGACGGCTAAAGACCGATCCCATCTCCACATCCCTGTCGGATTCCGGCGCCTTCTGGTCTCTCAGAGCCTCATACCTCTGGATGTGGGCTTTCTGCTTTGTAGACCGGGCTCTGGCCCCTCTCTGTATCCATGCCAGCTCCACCTTCAAAATGGACTGGCGCTTCCGCTCCGTGGCTGCCGCCATGTCCAGGCGCTCTGCTTTTAATCTCAGGAATCCTTCATAATTGGACTGATAGCTGTATAATTTTCCCCTGTCCAGCTCCACGATCCGATTGGTCACGCTGTCCAGAAAATACCGGTCATGGGTAATCATGAGGATGGCTCCCCGGAATTTTTTCAGATATTCCTCCAGCCATCCGGCCATCTGGCTGTCCAGGTGGTTGGTAGGCTCGTCCAGGATCAGCAGATCCGTGTCGGACATCAGAGTACTGACCAGGGCCACCCGTTTCCTCTGACCGCCGGAAAGAGTCTCCACCTTTGCCTCAAAGTCAGAGATCCCCACCTTCGTCAGCATGATCCTGGCCTGGCTCTCCAGGTCCCAGGGATGCTCATGACCCTCATTATCCCTGACAATGCTCTGAAGGATGGTATCTCCGGACGTGAAGACCGGATTCTGAGGAAGATAGCGGATATCCAGATTCCGTCCCCGCACCACAATGCCTTCATCCGGCTCCTCAAGTCCTGCCACAATCTTCAGCAGCGTGGACTTGCCTGTGCCGTTGATGCCGATGAGTCCGATCTTCTCTCCTTCATTAATGGAAAAATCCGCGTCATCGAAGAGAAGCCTCTCTGTATATGATTTTGTCAGATGTTCCGCAGTCACAAGGTTCATGATATCACCAGCTCCACCGGACAGTGATCCGATCCCATGACCTCCGTGCGGATGTCCGCGCTTACCAGACGGTCCTTCAGACTCTCGGACACACAGAAATAGTCTATACGCCACCCGGCGTTTTTCTCCCTGGCTTTAAATCGGTAGGACCACCAGGAATAGACCCCTTCCCTGTCCGGGTTAAACCAGCGGTAGGTATCGATAAATCCCGCCTCTAGAAGCCTGGTAAATTTCTCCCTCTCCTCGTCGGTAAATCCCGCGTTCCTCCGGTTTGTCTTCGGATTCTTCAGATCAATCTCCTGGTGAGCCACATTTAAGTCCCCGCAGAAGATCACCGGTTTCTTTCCTTCCAGTTTTTTAAGATATCCCAGAAAAGCGGATTCCCACTCCATCCTGTAGGAAAGTCTGGCCAGCTCATTCTGGGAGTTGGGCGTGTAGCAGGTCACCACATAATACTCCGGAAATTCGGCGGTAATAACCCTTCCCTCCTGGTCATGTTCCGGGATCCCCATGCCGTAGGACACGGACAGGGGCTCTTCCTTCGTAAACAGCGCCGTGCCGGAATATCCTTTCTTCTGAGCGTAATTCCAGTACTGGCAGTATCCGGATATGGGCAGGTCGATCTGTCCTTCCTGGAGCTTGCTCTCCTGGATACAGAATATGTCTGCATCCGCTTCTTTGAAATATTCTAAAAACCCCTTGCTCACACAGGCACGGAGTCCGTTAACATTCCATGAGATCATTTTCTTCATGCATGTGCTCTCCTTTCTGGTCCCGAAACATGCTTCTGAAACTAACACGGGATTAGTATATCACATATCCTGCAAAAACTGCAATAAAACCAGAAAATCTTTCCACTTTTTTTCTATATTTTCAGACACTTGCTCCGTGTTGCCGATGATTGTCTGTAACTGCACCCATCAGATATTTCAAGAATTTTCATTGTTGCTTAATATTATAAAGTTATTTATGTATTTTTCTTTATTTTATTAACTTTTTCCTTAATTTTATTTCAAAAAATTATTTTTTCTACGTCCTATTTACCTTACCCATCATTCGTGATATGCTCCATTTAACAGATTAATGATAAAGCGAGGCGTATTATGAATACAAGAATCGAAGCCGACTCGATCGGAACCCTGGAAGTCCCTGTGAAGGCGTATTACGGGGTACAGTCTTTAAGGGCAAAGCATAACTTCAATATCACCGGACGGCCTCTTCATCCGGTCTTCATCAACAACCTGGCCCGGATCAAAAAAGCCGCGGCCATGACCAACATGGCAGCCAATGTGCTGGATGAGCGCATCGGCAATGCCATCCTCCAGGCCTGCGACGAGATCATAGCAGGAAAGCTCCACAACCAGTTTATCGTGGATGCTATCCAGGGCGGGGCCGGAACCTCTGCCAACATGAACGCCAACGAGGTCATCGCCAACCGGGCTATCGAGATCCTGGGCGGCGAAAAAGGCGATTACTCCATCGTTCATCCCAACGACCATGTAAACATGGCCCAGTCTACTAACGATGTCATCCCCTCTGCCGGAAAACTGACTATTCTGGAACTGCTGCCCACTCTCGTGGAAGAGCTGGAACGTCTTCACAAGGCCCTGAACAAGAAAGCCATCGAATTTGACGATGTGGTGAAGATCGGACGCACCCAGCTGCAGGATGCCGTTCCTATCCGGCTGGGCCAGTCTTTCGAAGCCTATGCGGCCGTGGTGGAGAGAGATATTCAGCGGATCAAGGACCTGGATGAGGATCTTCACATGCTGAACATCGGTGCCACCGCTGTGGGAACAGCCATTAACGTAAACCCGGTCTACCTGTTCCACATCATCAAAAATGTCAATCTGGTCTGCGGCACCAACTGCTATCAGGCCGACGATCTGTTCGATGCCACTCAGAATCTGGACGGTTTCGTACATATCTCTTCCGTGCTGAAGACCTGCGCCGTAAGCCTGTCCAAGATCTGCAACGACCTGCGGCTCCTCTCCAGCGGCCCCAAAACCGGCCTGGGAGAGATCAATCTGCCTCCCAAGCAGAACGGTTCTTCTATCATGCCCGGCAAGATCAACCCTGTTATCCCCGAGGTGGTCAGTCAGGTGGCGTATAATGTCATCGGCAACGACGTGACCGTGACCCTGGCCGCCGAGGCCGGACAGCTGGAGCTCAATGCATTTGAGCCCGTGATCTTCTATAATATATTTGAGTCTATCGACACCCTGAGAGGCGCCGTGCAGACCCTGACTGACAACTGCGTCCTGGGTATCACTGCCAATCGTGACCGATGCGAGCAGCTGGTAGAGTCCAGCGTGGCCATCGCCACGGCTCTGTGCCCCTACATCGGCTATAAGAAATCTGCTGACATCGCCAAGCAGTCCCTGGAGTCCGGCATCTCCGTCCGGGATCTGGTGCTGCAGCAGAACCTGATGACGCCCCAGCAGCTGGAGCAGTGCATGAACCTGAAAGCCCAGATCGGAAGAGCGTCGTGTAGGGAAAGAGTGTAGATCTCGGTGGTC
>CAJUJV010000004.1:5928-8256 GCA_910586845.1 uncultured Hungatella sp. | reverse complement strand
TGAAAGCCCTGACTCTGCCCGGACATATGGCGGAGTACCGGAAGATGTAGCTGCAGATCTTTTCCCCCGGATCCATCGGGGGTTGTTGAAAAATACCGGATTATATTTCGACCCATCAGCTGCCGGATGGCTTGCTGATGGGTCTTTTTTTGTCTGTTTTTATAAATGTATTTTTGTGTTTTTATCCCAGGCTGTATTTTGCCACATCCATCACTGTCCTGCCGTCTGCAAGAAAAGAAATACCTTCCGCAGTCAGATCGGTGTCTATCGTCATGGTCATCACCTGTTCTCCGTCGTTGATAAATATCTCGGCACTGAATCTGTCCAGAATAATCCGCAGCTTCAGCTCTCCGTTCCGGCTGGCGACCCGGCAGCGGCGCTGCTGGAGGATGGCCAGGGGAGAACCTGAATATTTTCTGTCAATCTTGACCACAGATTCCCGGGGACGGAAACTGACTTCTGAATAAAACCGCTGATCTCTGGCAAATCTCACCGCAAATCTGTGATATCCTTCCTCCCTGTCTTCCGGCCAAAGAGTAAGTTCCATATCCACAGTTCTTCCGCTGATCCCATCCAGGCTGATCTCACCCTCCACCAGAACCTGTCTGTACTCTGTTTTGTCCCGGCGCAGGCCCTCGATCTCTCTCACCGGCTGTTGAAACAAGCGGCCGTTTTTCAGCGAAAGCTCTCTTGGAAGGGTCATCTGTCCGAACCACAGATGTTCCCTGTACCGCACCTTGCTGGTATCCCAGTTCTGCATCCAGCCCACCATGATCCGCCGTCCATCCGGAGCCAGCACAGTCTGAGGTGCGTAAAAATCAATGCCGTAATCGATGGCCTGATTGCTCTCTTCAACCAGACAGCCTGTGTCGGGATCCAGATGACCGATCAGACACAGGGTTCCGTTGCCGTTATCATACTCCAGGTCCCTGGCCAGCATGTCCTGAGGGCTCACCAGAAGAACCTGTTTTCCGTCCAGATGAAACAGATCCGGGCACTCCCACATCTTACCGAATCTGCCTCTGTTCTCTGCCAGGATTCTCTCAAAAGACCAGTGAATCCCGTCACTGCTTCGGTATTCCAGGATCCGGCCGTCCTTGTCATCGGTACAGTTCCCTGCCACACACCGAAAAGTGCCGTCTCCTTCCCTCCAGATTCTGGGATCCCTAAAATCAAAGGGACTCCCGCCTTCCGGAAGATCCGTCCTGGTAAGCACCGGATTTTCCCCATATTTTTCATAATTCAGGCCGTCTCCTACGGCGATGCACTGTGTCTGGATCTCCCTCTTACTGCCGTCTGGCTGAACCTCTTTCACCACCCCTGTATACATCAGAAGCTGTCGGCCGTCATCCAACTCCACAGCGCTTCCCGAAAAACAGCCATCCCTGTCATAAGGCATATCCGGGGCCATGGCTGCCGGAAGATACTCCCAGTGGATCAGATCTTTGGTGACTCCGTGACCCCAGTGCATGGGACCCCAATGAGAATCATAAGGGTGATACTGATAGAACAGGTGATAATTTCCCTTATAAAAGGAGAAACCGTTCGGATCGTTCATCCACCCTGTCCTGGCAGCGAGATGGAACAGAGGTCTGGCCTCTTCCCGGATCCTCCCCTCGCCGATCTGCTCATACTGTCTTGCCTTCTCTAAAACCTGGCTGTTCATCCCTTAATCCTCCGTCTTGTTTCTATATCGTTATCATGATACTGCTTTTAAAATAGCCTGTCAATCAAACGGGCGGATATCTTTCATCTGATCATACTATTTTCAGATGGATATCCGCCCGTAATTATTTCGTTTCTTATGTGGTTTGTACTGATCTATCCCGTTTTCTTAATATGTAAACAACTGCACCCAATATTTTACTCCGCTGCCATTCTCATAATATCCCACTCCGATCTCGGTAAAATTCTTATTGAGAATGTTGGCCCTATGGCCCTGGCTGTTCATCCAGCCATTCATCACGGCTGCCGGGGTCGCCTGTCCGTAGGCAATATTCTCACCGCTTCCCATATAGCTTACGCCGTTCTCATTAAGAACCGTATTATAGTAGGTTCCGTCCGGTCTTGTGTGAGAAAAGCTTCGGGTAATCTCCTGCGCTCTCACTGCGGCAGACGCAGACAGATCTGCCGCTTCCGTCACCGGCGAAAGCCCTGCCTTTGCCCGCTCCTGATTGACCAGATCGATTACCTGCTGGATATATGCCTGATCGGAATCCGGATTGGAAGTCCCGGGATTTTGGGTTCCGGGATTCTGAGTTCCGGGATTCTGGGTTCCGGGATTCTGGGTTCCGGGATTCTGGGTTCCGGGATTCTGGGTTCCGGGAT
>CAJUJV010000004.1:0-5828 GCA_910586845.1 uncultured Hungatella sp. | reverse complement strand
TCTGAGTTCCGGGATTCTGGATACAGGAACCATCATTTCCCTGATTTCCTGACGAATCCGGACAATTAACCGGCGGACAATTTGGTTTCAGCACATCATTCCAGTTATCCGTACAGCCTGAATTCAGCGGATTATCCCAGTTTCCCGGAAATGTGGGAATCATGTTTCCTCCCCAATTATTGGAACAGTCAGCACCAGAACCAGAGGGAATGATCATCTGTAAAATCTGGTCCATGGAACAGCTGTTTCCGGAAAATAAAGAGCCGTTGTTCCCGCATCCCTGGTTTCCGTCTGACCATCCGCCGCTGCAGTTCCCGCCTGCTATGTAGGTTCTCACTGCTGCCTGAGCTGTTATCCCCGTCGTACCTGTCATAGTTATCGCTGCCGCTGCTGCATATACCGCAAATCTCTTCATAATCTCTCTCCTTATCTGTTACAAAAATTTTACAGTTCTGTTACAAATTAATAGTACCATACAAAACATGGCAACTCCATAGGGAAACGCTGGGGGCTCTGGCGGCGATTTCCAGAGATGGAGACGAGAGGGAAACTGCAGCTTGTTTTTCTGGGGGATGAGTGTGAGACTGACAGAATAAAAACAGATATGGCCGCCGCAATGTCCGGGAAAATTCACCCGTTTGCGGCAGCCAATAAATTTTGAGGCAAATTTTATTTAAGATTTTATAATCCCGCCAAGGATTTTATATAGTGTCCGAACTTCTTCTTCCGTAAGTGTGATCCCCTTCCCCATCTTTTCATGGTCCGGCGCCCAGTCTCTTATGTCATATTTCGGAGAACCGCCGTTCCATGAGATCAGGTTTAATTCTTTCGTCCAACCTTTTCCGCTTTCTGAAATTGCCCCGATCTGCTGTTTTATTTCAAATTTAATATCTGCCATGATCTTATTCCTCCTTTTTCATATCAAAGGTGATAGCACCGGCCCACCTGAGAGAACTATTCCGTGTTTGAGTATACCACTGTATTGCTTTATTTCCAAGTGCCCTTGACGATATTTCTTTTTCTACTTCTCATTTCGGCTCTTTCAGGTTTGACTTTCCTGCCTTTTCCTTTATGCTTTACGGCATCAGGACTTCTGCCATTGCCATCTGGGAATGGTACGATAAGAACACAAAACTGTTTGTAAACTTTCTAATAGCCATATCGTTTACCACCCTTGCGCTTAATCGTACCTTTGCTCTTTAATACATCCAAGCCTCTATGAATTGTTCGTCTTGATGTCCACCTTCTCTGATGTAAAAACTAATATAAGGATTTTAGAAAGAGAATGGAATACATAAAAAATAAAATTTTTCGAAAAACAGAGAATTTCGATCCACATAAAATGATTGTTCGGAAAATAGATAATCCTGACAGAGGCGGAATAGTACCCTGTCTTCATGATTAAAGGCCCACGGACTTCCGCGGGCCTCTCAGATAATACGTTATAAATTATTCCGTTTCCTCTCCAATACGGAATACGGGGTAAGACGTGAGAAGGACGCCGTCGGTCTGGGTTGTTTTTGACTCTGTGCCGTCCGGTGTTTTTACTTTATGATAACATGTCAGTCTATAATAATAATCCGTTTTCAAACCATGGACTTCAAATTCTGTATACGCATAAGTTATAACACCATTCGAATAATCCGCTCCATCAAATTCTTCTGTATATGTATCCACGGGTTCCCAAGTTCCCGAACTAGCGCTTTTTCTCCTCTGTAAATTAATCTTTATGCTTCCTGATTCAACACCTTCAAAAGACTTAAAATCCGCATAAATTCTTAAAACACCTTCACCCTCATTCGTAACTTCAGATGATGCACTTGCTAAATAGCGACTCCTGGGCTGAATAGTTGTATCATAGTCGGTAGTAGATTTTTTTTCCGCTCTCAGTTCACTAGCCAAGATATTATTACTTCCCAGCAACATCATAACTAAAGCTAAACTCAATATTCTCTTAATCTTCTTTTTCATCCCATAATCCTCCTACTACATTTAATTATTATATGGCTTAATTCCTTGAACAATTTTATCAAACTCTTTTACATCTATTCCCTCTAAAAAATAATACTGTTTATCTCTTTTAATCCGGACGCTGAATTGTGTACCACCATCTTCTAATTCATACTGATATACTATAAGGTTCTGATCTAAATAATAATTGTAAACTTTATGAGATTTTCCTTCTTCAGAAACATAACTTAATGAACTTGGTTTGTCATTTAATCCTTGATCAAAAAAAAGCTTACCTGTATCATTTTCAAATGCTAACATACATCTCGTTTTTGTTTCTGTTAAACTGTTGAATATCATCCCTTCTGGTAAATACGATAATTGTAATACCTCAATATTTAGCCTATCAGCAATCTGTTTATACGCTCTTTCAGCTCCCGAATCATCAATTAAATTACTCTCATTATTATTAAATACAATTACATCCTCCAAGTTCTCTTTGTCTCGCAAGTCATACGTATAATACCTCTTCGCCCCAACCCAACTGCTCCCGCCAACCATCATTACACCCAAAACTGCAGCCGCTATCAGCATCTTCACCATCTTCTTCATCCGGCTTTTCCTGCGTTTCGCCGCAGATTTTCTGTCCAGGCGGTTGATGATCCGCTGCAGTTCACCTTCCGGAGCTGTCGGTGGCTGTTCTTTTGCCGCTGCCACAGCTCTGTCCAATTCCTCTGCAAGTTGCTGATCCCCATATCCAAAAGCTTCTGCTATTTTCTGGTCTATGAAGTTATCGTCTGCCTGCATTTGATTCTTGTTCTTCACAGGTTACCTCGCATATTCTTTCAGATTTCTGGAAATCATGATTTATAGTTCAGCGCACTGTCAAAGTCATGGCAGACTGTACACGACTGTCTGACAGCGGATAAAAGTCCCCGCCGCCCAAGGGTCCTGTGAACAGTAATCGGGCTTTTTCACATTCTCCCTTGACATTTCAAGGCAATTGCTTACTATAATATTAACAGATATATATTATGAAAACACTGGAGGCAGCCCCTATGAAAAAGATCATCCTAACCGGCGGCGGAACCGCCGGCCATGTAACCCCTAACCTGGCTCTGATCCCCTCGCTTCGGGAAGCAGGCTACGAGATCCGATACATCGGTTCCTATCAGGGAATTGAGAAAAAACTCATTGAAAATGCAGGGATCCCCTATGACGGAATCTCCTCCGGCAAACTGCGCCGGTACTTCGATCTGAAAAATTTCTCTGATCCTTTTCGAGTGATAAAGGGCTATGGGGAGGCCCGGAGTCTTTTAAAAAAATACAGGCCTGATGTCGTCTTCTCCAAAGGCGGCTTTGTCGCGGTTCCCGTGGTCCTGGCGGCAAAGCATTTCCGTATCCCAACAATCATCCATGAGTCAGATATGACCCCCGGACTTGCCAACAAACTGTGCATCCCTTCAGCCAGAAAAGTCTGCTGCAATTTCCCCGAGACTCTTTCCTGCCTTCCGGAAGATAAAGCAGTCCTTACAGGCTCTCCGATCCGGGCCGAGCTTCTTTTGGGGGACCGTCTGTCCGGCCTGCAATATGCTCATCTGGCCGCCGACAAACCGGTTATCCTGGTCATCGGAGGAAGCCTTGGCTCCGTGGCGGTCAACACTGCCGTCAGACACCTTCTGCCCCGGCTGCTGCCTGACTATCAGGTGGTACATATCTGCGGCAAGGGCCATCTGGATGAATCTCTCATCGGCACGAAAGGATATGTACAATATGAATATGTTGATGCTCCTTTAAAACATCTGTTTGCTGCTGCTGACCTGGCTGTATCCAGAGCAGGCGCTAACTCCATCTGCGAACTTCTGGCTCTGCACAAACCTAATGTCCTGATCCCGCTCCCTGCTGCTGCCAGCCGGGGAGACCAGATCCTTAATGCTAATTCATTTGCAAAACAGGGGTTCAGCACAGTCCTGGAAGAGGAAGCTGTAACTGACGACAGCCTGTATCAGGCGATCACTGAGACTTTCCGGAACAGAGCTTCATTTATTCAGAAGATGGAGCAAAGTCATCTAAAAAACGCTGTTCAGACTATCGTAAATCTTATTGAAGAATGCGCTGTTCACGAGGGCTGATTCATTTCCCCAAACAATTCTCTCATATAGGCTCTGATCCTGAAAATCCGCATTCTGCATGCAGCTTTGCTGATCTTCAGGATCTCGGCTACTTCGGTCAAAGACCTTCCCTCCACCATATAGAGAACAGCCACTTCCCGCAGGGATGGTCTCATATCCTCTATGGTTTTCCGGATCATGAGCATGCGCTCATCGGCAACCAGCTTGTCGCTGATATCAGACAGCAGGTGATGCCTCATGATCTCATACTCGACCTTCGGGTCCTCAGAATCTATACTTAATGCATTCATCTGCTGTTCCTGACTGCGGTAATAATCCATACACCTGTTTAACAGAATCCTGACCAGCACCGCTTTTCTTTGAGCCGGGTTCCATTCCAGAGCTTTCTCCTTGTAGGAATCCATAAATGAGTAAAATGTATCCTGAACAATATCATCAACTTCACATTCCGGTATGCCTTTGCTGAATGCGATCAGCCTGAGTCCGGCCTGATATTCCTCGTACAGCGTCTGCAACAAATCTTTCTGCTCTTGTTGCATGTTATTCTCCTAATTCCAGTTTTTCAACAACTCTTCCGCAGGAATCGCCAGAGTGCGTGCATTCACACATTCCTGTCTATAGCTGAGCAGTTATTTCTTCCACTATCTTTTCCAGCTCGCCCGCATCAGAAGAACCTGGTTTCCAGACCACCATCTCCGGGCCGCCTTCATATCGGGGAATAATGTGCATATGAAAATGTTTTACCGTCTGTCCTGCGGCTTCCCCGTTGTTCTGCACCAGATTAAATCCGGCGCATCCCAGACCGCTTTTCATGGCTCTTCCTATCTTTGCCGCCAGCGCCAGCACTTTAGCCCCTACTGCCTCATCCAGTTCGCACAGATCCTGATAGTGCTCTTTGGGCAGGATCAGGGCATGGCCTCTGGAAGCCGGCCCCAGGTCAAGAATGACACGGAAGTCTTCATCTTCATACAGGGTTGCCGCCGGAATCTTTCCTCCGGCGATTTTACAGAAAATACAATCATCTTTTACCATATGTTCTCCTCCATCCATCCGATTCTTCTTTTAGGTTTCCGGTACAAAACAGCTCCCATAATAATCCCCAGTATCAAGCCTGATACATGAGCCGTATTATTGATCCCGCTGCCCGTAAAACCGTGGTAGAGAGAAACCCCCGCCAAAATCACCATCTGCCTGGTACTCAAGTCTTCCAGCCGTCCCCGGTTGACTGCCACAGCATACATCAGACCTCCGATCACACCAAAGATTGCTCCGGAAGCCCCCGCCGACACGGCATAATCACCCTGCAGTACATTTACCCAAAGCGAAACCACATTGGCTCCGATTCCGCATATCAGGTAAAAAACGGCATATTTCACCTTTCCAAGCGCCCGTTCCAGGTTATCCCCCAGAACAAACAGGATCAGCATATTATTGGTCAGATGTTCCACACCGAAATGCATAAAAACCGCTGTCAGAAGCCGCCAATATTCTTTTCCATACAAAACTGCCGGTTCAACCAAAGCTCCATAATCAATCATAAACTCTGCATTCTCCGTAGAACCTTGTGTCTCCAGATACAGAAAACCGATTATATTCGCAGCTATGATAGCCAGGTTTACATAAGCAGTTCTGCGGTGTCTCTCAAATTCCATTCCCGGTCTCTCCTAAAACTTATGTAACCTTATTCTATCACAGGATTTTGGTTTTGTTAAGGTTTTTATTTCAGCTGGAATTTTAAATCTGCCA
>CAJUJV010000003.1:91415-94034 GCA_910586845.1 uncultured Hungatella sp. | reverse complement strand
ACAATCGCGGTTCATGACGGAAGAAAGCATGTCCCGGTATACATTACCGAGGATATGGTCGGACACAAGCTGGGTGAATTCGTTGCTACCAGAACCTACAGAGGTCATGGAAAAGACGAAAAGAAATCCAAACGGTAATCGTCAGAATTTGAAAGGAGGTTATAGCAATGGCTAAAGGACATAGAAGTCAGATAAAGAGAGAGAGAAATGCCCAGAAAGACACAAGACCGTCAGCAAAGTTATCCTATGCCAGAGTGTCCGTTCAGAAGGCTTGCTTCGTATTAGACGCCATCAGAGGCAAAGATGTGCAGACTGCACTTGGTATTGTAACCTACAGTCCCAGATATGCTTCTTCACTGATCAAGAAATTACTGGAGTCCGCAATTGCAAATGCAGAGAATAACAACAACATGAGCAGAGATAATCTGTACATTGAGGAATGCTATGCAAACAAGGGACCAACAATGAAGAGAGTAAAACCGAGGGCACAGGGCCGGGCTTACAGGATTGAAAAGAGAACCAGCCACATCACAATCGTGCTCAATGAGAGATAGGAGGCAAGTATGGGACAGAAAGTTAATCCACACGGCTTAAGGGTCGGTGTTATTAAAGACTGGGATTCCAAATGGTATGCTGAGGCAGATTTTGCCGATAATCTGGTAGAGGACTATCAGATCAGAAAATTCCTGAAGAAGAAACTGTACAGTGCAGGGATCTCCAAGATTGAGGTGGAGCGTGCCGCTGACAGAGTGAAGATCGTGATCTATACTGCCAAGCCCGGAGTTGTTATCGGCAAGGGCGGCGCCGAGATCGAGAAGTTAAAAGCAGAAGTTCAGAAGAAACTGAGCAAGGATAAAAACGGCAAAGAGAAGAAACTGTTTATCGATATCAAGGAGATCAAGAGAGCAGAGCGGGATGCACAGCTGGTAGCCGAGAACATCGCCCAGCAGCTGGAGAACCGTGTGTCCTTCCGCCGCGCCATGAAGTCTACCATGGGCCGTTCCATGAAGGCAGGGATCAAGGGTATCAAGACCGCAGTTGCAGGACGTCTGGGCGGCGCCGATATGGCCCGTACCGAGTTCTACAGCGAGGGAACTATCCCGTTACAGACATTAAGAGCAGATATTGACTATGGATTCGCAGAAGCAGATACCACCTACGGCAAGATCGGCGTTAAGGTATGGATCTACAAGGGCGAAATACTTCCTACTAAAGGAAACAAGGAAGGGAGCGATAAATAATGTTAATGCCTAAGAGAGTTAAACGTCGTAAACAGTTCCGCGGAAGCATGGCAGGCAAGGCTTTGAGAGGCAACAAGATCTCCAACGGTGAGTACGGCTTGGTAGCTACAGAACCTTGCTGGATCAAGTCCAATCAGATCGAGGCCGCCCGTGTGGCCATGACCCGTTATATCAAGCGTGGCGGTAAAGTCTGGATCAAAATTTTCCCCGACAAACCGGTTACTGCAAAGCCGGCTGAGACCCGTATGGGTTCCGGTAAGGGCGCTCTGGAGTACTGGGTAGCGGTTGTGAAACCGGGCCGTGTGATGTTTGAGATCGCCGGCGTGCCGGAGGAGACTGCCCGTGAGGCTCTGCGTCTTGCCATGCATAAGTTACCTTGTAAATGTAAGATTGCTGCTAAGGCAGATTTAGAAGGCGGTGAATAACAGTGAAAACGAATAAGTATGTAGAAGAGCTGAAAGCGAAGACTGCAGCTGAACTGAACACGGAGCTGGTAGCTGCAAAGAAAGAACTGTTCAACTTAAGATTCCAGAACGCCACCAATCAGTTGGACAACACCAGCAGGATCAAAGAGGTTCGCAAGAACATTGCCAGGATTCAGACTGTTATTACAGAGAAATCTAAATTGGCTTAGAATGAGAGGAGAATAAAGTCGTGGAAAGAAATCTGAGAAAAACACGTACCGGTAAAGTCGTAAGCGACAAGATGGATAAGACCATCGTCGTTGCCATCGAAAACCACGTAAAACATCCTTTATACGGCAAGATCGTAAAGAAGACATATAAGCTGAAGGCTCACGATGAGAAGAATGAGTGCGGAATCGGCGACACTGTAAAAGTTATGGAGACAAGGCCCCTGTCCAAGGACAAGAGATGGAGACTTGTTGAAATTATTGAGAAAGCAAGGTAACAGGTTGCCAAGGCAACTGAGAACAGGAAGGAGTATCAGGCATGATTCAGCAGGAAACCAGACTGAGGGTTGCCGATAATACGGGAGCAAAGGAATTACTCTGCATCCGCGTTATGGGCGGCTCTACCAGGAGATATGCGAATATAGGCGATGTGATTGTTGCCAGCGTTAAAGATGCAACACCAGGCGGTGTTGTTAAGAAAGGTGACGTTGTAAAGGCTGTTGTGGTGCGTACTGTAAAGGGTGTGCGCAGGAAAGACGGCTCCTATATCAGGTTCGATGAGAACGCAGCAGTTATTATAAAAGATGATAAGACCCCGAGAGGAACTCGTATCTTTGGGCCGGTTGCACGTGAGCTGAGAGAGAAGCAGTTTATGAAGATTGTTTCCCTGGCTCCGGAAGTACTGTAAGGAGGTGCGGACTGTGCATAAAATTAAGAAAAATGACCTGGTAAAGGTTATTACAGGAA
>CAJUJV010000003.1:0-91405 GCA_910586845.1 uncultured Hungatella sp. | reverse complement strand
GATAAAGATAAGACCGGCAAGGTCCTTCAGGTGAAGGACGGCAAGGTGGTAGTGGAAGGCTGCAACATGGTGACAAAGCATGCCAAGCCAAACGCAGGAAACCCCAGCGGTGGGATTGTCAATCACGAAGCTCCCATGGATATTTCCAATGTCATGCTGGTCGTTGACGGTCAGGCCACCAGAGTCGGCTTTACGGTGAAAGACGGCAAGAAGGTCCGTGTTGCCAAGAAGACCGGCAAGGTAATCGACTAATTCAGGAGAGGAGGAACGAAATCATGGCAAGGTTAAAAGAGACTTACAAGAACGAGATCGTTGATGCAATGATCAAAAAGTTCGGATACAAAAATATTATGGAAGTGCCGAAGCTGGACAAAGTCGTCATCAACATGCGTGTCGGTGAGGCTAAGGACAATGCAAAAGTTCTGGACTCTGCTGTAAGAGACCTGGAGATCATCAGCGGCCAGAAGGCAGTGACCACAAAGGCAAAGAAATCCGTGGCAAACTTCAAGATCAGAGAAGGTATGGCCATCGGATGCAAGGTTACTCTCCGCGGCGAGAAGATGTATGAATTTGTTGATCGTCTGATCAACCTGGCTCTTCCCCGTGTGCGTGACTTCAGAGGCGTCAGCGCCAATGCGTTTGACGGCAGAGGAAATTATACTCTGGGTATCAAGGAACAGCTGATCTTCCCCGAGATCGAATACGACAAGATTGACAAGGTGAGAGGCATGGACATCTGCTTCGTAACCACTGCCAAGACTGACGAAGAAGCCCGTGAACTGTTGAGATTATTCAATATGCCATTTCAGAAGTAAGTAAATTAGGAGGAGAATTCCATGGCTAAAACTTCAATGAAGATTAAACAGCAGCGTCCGGCTAAGTTCTCTACCAGAGAGTATACCCGCTGCAGGATCTGCGGCCGTCCGCATGCATATTTAAGAAAATACGGAATCTGCCGTATCTGTTTCCGTGAGTTGGCATACAAGGGTCAGATCCCTGGTGTGAAAAAAGCGAGCTGGTAAAGGAGGAATAAGATCATGACAATGAGTGATCCCATTGCAGATATGCTTACAAGAATCCGTAATGCAAACACTGCTAAACATGATACAGTAGATGTACCGTCATCCAAGATGAAACTGGCTATTGCCGATATCCTTGTCAAAGAGGGTTACATCAAGAAATATGACATGGTAGATGAAGGATCTTTCCAGACCATCCGCATCACCTTAAAATATAACGCCGATAAGAGCGAGAGGATCCTTTCCGGACTCAAGAGGATCTCCAAGCCGGGTCTGCGTGTGTACGCAGGCAAGGAGGATCTGCCCAAGGTACTGGGAGGTCTTGGCACCGCAATCATCTCCACCAACCAGGGCGTCGTCACTGACAAGGAAGCCCGTGAGTTAGGCGTAGGCGGCGAAGTATTAGCATTTATTTGGTAGGCATTGCAAATGTCTGAAAACAGAAATGGCGCAGACGCCGTTTCCGAAAATTTAAGGAGGAAAACAGCATGTCACGTATAGGAAGAATGCCTATCGCGATTCCCGCAGGCGTAACCGTAACGATCGCAGAGAATAATAAAGTGACTGTAAAAGGTCCCAAGGGTACTCTGGAGAGAGAGCTGCCCATTGAGATGGAGATCAAAGAAGAAGACGGACATATCACCGTAACCAGGCCCAATGATTTGAAGAAGATGAAATCCTTACATGGTCTGACCAGAACTCTGATCAACAATATGGTAGTTGGAGTCACCAACGGCTATGAGAAGGTTCTGGAAGTAAACGGCGTTGGTTACAGAGCCCAGAAGCAGGGCAATAAGCTGATCCTGAGCCTGGGATATTCCCATCCCGTGGAGATGATCGATCCCGAGGGCATCGAGTCTGTACTTGAGGGTCAGAACAAAATCACAGTAAAAGGTATTGATAAAGAAAAAGTTGGCCAATACGCTGCTGAGATCAGAGACAAGAGAAGACCTGAGCCGTACAAGGGTAAAGGTATTAAGTATGCTGACGAAGTAATCAGACGTAAAGTTGGTAAGACTGGTAAGAAATAATTAAGGAGAGTGTAAAGATGGTTAGCAAAAAGTCAAGAAGCGAAGTTCGCGTGAAGAAGCATGGCAGAATCCGCAATCATTTATCCGGCACAACCGAGAGACCGCGTCTGTCCGTGTTCAGAAGCAATAATCATATGTATGCTCAAATTATTGACGATACAGTTGGCAATACTTTAGTTGCAGCCTCTACTCTTGAGAAATCCGTGAGAGAAGAGCTGGAACATACCAACAACGTTGATGCTGCTGCATATGTTGGTACACTGATCGCCAAGAGGGCCTTGGAAAAAGGTATTGACACGGTTGTCTTTGACAGAGGCGGATTCATATATCATGGTAAGATTCAGGCACTGGCTGACGCGGCCCGCGAAGCCGGTCTGAAATTCTAGTAGGGAGGAGAGCAGCATGAAGCGTACAATCATTGATCCAAGTCAGTTGGAGTTAAATGACAAGGTAGTGGCCATCAAGCGTGTGTCTAAGACTGTAAAAGGCGGACGTACCATGAGATTCTCTGCCTTGGTAGTCGTAGGTGACGGCAATGGCCACGTAGGAGCCGGCCTTGGCAAGGCAGGGGAGGTTCCGGAGGCTATCCGCAAGGGCAAAGAAGCTGCCATGAAGAACCTGGTAGAGATTCCGGTAGACGAGACCAGAAGCATTCCTCACGATTATCTGGGCAAGTTCGGAAGCTCCACGGTACTTTTAAAGAGAGCTCCGGAAGGTACCGGCGTTATCGCCGGCGGTCCTGCCCGTTCCGTTCTGGAGCTGGCCGGAATTAAGAATATCCGTACAAAGTCTCTGGGCTCCAACAACAAGACCAACGTTGTTCTGGCTACCTTAAACGGCTTATGTGCACTGAAAACTCCGGAGCAGGTTGCAAAACTTCGCGGCAAATCCGTAGAAGAGATCTTAGGCTGAGGAGGACTGAAAAATGGCTGAGAAATTAAAAATCACACTGGTCAAATCTCCCATCGGAGCAATCCCGAAGCAGAGAGCTACCGTTGAGGCATTAGGCCTGAGAAAGCTTAACAAGACCGTTGAGAAGCCGGATAACGAAGCCGTCAGAGGCATGATCTGGCATGTAAGACATTTAGTTAAAGTAGAAGAGATTTAAGTTAGCAGAAAAGGAGGTGCGAGAGATGGAGTTATCAAATTTAAGGCCTGCAGAAGGTTCCAAGCACAGCGCTAATTTCAGAAGAGGCCGGGGACATGGTTCAGGCAACGGCAAGACTGCCGGCAAGGGCCATAAGGGTCAGAAGGCACGTTCCGGAGCCACAAGGCCAGGATTTGAAGGCGGCCAGATGCCGTTATACAGACGCCTTCCGAAGAGAGGCTTCAAGAACAGAAATTCAAAAGAGATCGTAGCGATCAATGTAAGCGCACTGGAGAGATTCGAGAACGAAGCAGAAGTTACGGTTGAGTCTTTAATGGAGATCGGCATCGTCAGACATCCCAAAGACGGAGTCAAGATCATTGGAGACGGAGAATTAACCAAAAAGCTTACGGTTAAAGTAAACGCCTTCAGCGAGGGCGCAAAAGCTAAGATTGAAGCCGCTGGTGGAACCTGCGAGGTGATCTGATATGTTCAAAACACTCCGAGATGCATTTCGTATAAAAGACATACGAAAGAAATTACTATACACATTTCTGATGTTGATAGTAATCCGCTTTGGATCCGAATTGCCGATTCCAGGAGTTAATACAAGCTATTTTGCCGATTTTTTTGCAAGACAGACAGGAGATGCATTTAACTTTTTTGATGCCATGACTGGTGGTTCCTTCACCAGCATGTCTGTCTTTGCACTTAGCATCACACCGTATATCACATCATCCATTATCATGCAGCTGATGACCATCGCCATCCCGAAGCTGGAAGAGATGCAGAGGGAAGGCGAGGACGGGAGACGGAAGATCGCCGAATATACCCGTTATGTGACGGTTGCACTTGCCCTGATCGAATCCACTGCCATGGCAGTAGGGTTCGGCGGCCAGGGTCTTCTCCTGGATTTCAATGCTGGAAGCGTTATCGTGGCGGTGGCGACTATGACTGCCGGAAGTGCTCTCCTCATGTGGATCGGCGAGAGGATCACAGAAAATGGAGTGGGAAACGGTATTTCTGTTGTACTGCTCTTTAATATCGTATCCAGTCTGCCCGACGATGTAAATACGCTTTACACCAGATTTATGGCAGGCAGGAATATTCCGGTGGCAGTGGTGTCCGCGATCATCATCCTGGCAGTCATCGCAGCCATGGTAGTGTTTGTTATCATCCTTCAGGATGGCGAGAGAAGGATCCCTGTTCAGTATTCCCAGAAGATGCAGGGCAGAAGAATGGTAGGCGGCCAGTCCTCCAGTATTCCGCTGAAGGTCAATACCGCAGGCGTGATCCCGGTGATCTTTGCCTCATCCATCATGTCTTTCCCGGTGGTGATCTCACAGTTTTTCCATGTGAATTATGCCAGTGCGGGGGGATGGATCCTGACCATGTTAAGCTCCAACTCCTGGTTCAGACCGGAACAGCCGGCCTACTCCATAGGTCTCGTGATCTATCTGGTGCTGATTGTGGTATTTGCGTATTTCTACACATCCATCACCTTCAATCCGCTGGAGGTTGCCAACAACATCAAGAAGCAGGGAGGATTTATTCCGGGCGTCCGTCCGGGTAAGCCCACATCTGATTATCTGAATAATATTTTGAACTATATTGTGTTTATCGGTGCATGCGGCCTGATCGTGGTCAGCCTGGTTCCGATTATCGTTTCAGGTCTTTTTACCATCACCCATCTGTCTTTTGCAGGGACATCCCTCATCATCATCGTAGGCGTTGTCCTGGAGACGATCAAAGCGATCGAATCCCAGATGCTTGTGCGCAATTATAAAGGATTTTTGAACGATTAATGCACTTGATAAGGAGAAAGAGCAGGTTGGCCCTTTCTCCTTATCGACTTTAAAAATGGGGAGGGAATACCATATGAAGATTATTATGTTAGGTGCTCCGGGTGCCGGCAAAGGCACTCAGGCAAAAAAGATCGCTGCCAGATACCAGATCCCGCACATCTCCACCGGCGATATCTTCAGAGCCAACATTAAAGGCGGTACCGAGCTGGGCATGAAGGCAAAGACTTTCATGGACCAGGGAATGCTGGTGCCTGACGAGATCACCATCGGCATGCTTATGGACAGGATCCATGAGGCCGACTGCGAAGGCGGTTACGTCCTGGACGGATTTCCAAGGACCATTCCCCAGGCAGAGAGCCTGACAAAGGCTCTGGGCGAAATGGGAGAGGCCATCGACTATGCGGTCAATGTAGACGTGCCTGATGAAAATATCGTCAGCCGTATGGGCGGACGCCGGGCGTGTGTGGCCTGCGGCGCGACCTATCATGTTCAGTTTAACGCGCCGAAGCAGGAGGGTATCTGCGACACCTGCGGCGAGAAGCTGGTGCTGAGGGATGACGACAAGCCGGAGACGGTTCAGAAACGTCTGAACGTATATCATGAACAGACTCAGCCTCTGATCGATTATTATAAGAAGGCCGGAGTCCTCAGAGAAGTTGACGGCACAAAAAATATGGAAGAAGTATTTGGTGACATTACAGCGATCCTGGGAGTTTAAGCATCATGTCGGTTACCATAAAATCAGAACGTGAGATTGGGCTTATGAGGGAGGCGGGGAGAATCCTCGCCATCACTCATGAGGAACTGGAGAAAGCCCTGAAGCCGGGAATTTCCACATGGGAGATCGACCGGCTGGGGGAAGAGATCATCCGCAGCTACGGATGCGTTCCTTCCTTTAAGAATTACAGAGGATATCCTGCTTCTATCTGCATATCGGTCAATGACGAGGTGGTTCACGGGATTCCCAGCAAAAAACGGATCCTGGACGAAGGAGATATCGTCAGTCTGGATGCCGGGGTCATCTACAGGGGCTATCATTCCGATGCCGCCAGGACCCACGGAGTCGGACAGATCAGTCCGGAAGCCGGTCAGCTGATCGAAGTCACGAAACAATGCTTTTTTGAAGGAATAAAATACGCGAAAACAGGCAATCATCTCAATGATATTTCAACCGCTATCCAGACCTATGCGGAAAAATTCGGGTACGGGGTGGTCCGGGATCTGGTGGGACACGGGATTGGGACCCATCTCCACGAGGATCCGGAGGTGCCTAATTTTGCAAGAAAAAGAAAAGGCATCAGGCTGCAGCCGGGCATGACCCTGGCAGTGGAGCCGATGATCAATGCAGGCCGGTATGAAGTTCGGTGGCTCGACGACGACTGGACCGTCATCACGAAAGACGGCTCTCTGTCTGCTCATTACGAGAACACCATTCTCATAACGGAGGAGGGGCCGGAGATTCTGTCGCGGACCTGACTGCAGGAGGCGTCCATTGTCATAGCCGAGGAAACAGGAGAATATTAGTAAGTTTATAGGAGGAAAACCGTATGTCAAAAGCGGATGTGATTGAAATTGAAGGCATTGTAGTTGAGAAGCTTCCCAACGCCATGTTTCAGGTGGAGCTGGAGAACGGACACCAGGTCCTGGCCCATATCAGCGGAAAGCTGCGGATGAATTATATCAAGATTTTGCCGGGAGATAAAGTTACCATCGAACTGTCGCCTTATGACCTGACCAAGGGAAGGATCATCTGGAGAGATAAGTAAAAAATTACTTGCATTTGGCAAAAAAAGGTGCTATAATGCTCTAGCGACTTTGTTGAAGTACTGGGTGAACTTTGCCCAAAAGTAATCCCGGTTGACCTATATATCTAAAGGAAACTTAGGTATATACCCAGGATACGCCCGGTGCGGTGTGTCCGGATGTCCCCCGCTGGAAGGACGTGCAAGAGAAAGGAGAATTGCTGTGAAGGTTAGATCGTCAGTGAAACCGATTTGCGAAAAATGCAAAATCATTAAGCGCAAGGGCAGTATCAGAGTTATCTGTGAAAATCCCAAGCACAAACAGAGACAAGGTTAAGAATCAAAATTTACAGGAGGTGTACTACACACATGGCTCGTATTTCAGGTGTTGATTTACCAAGAGAGAAACGTGTTGAGATTGGTTTGACTTACATCTACGGCATTGGCCGCGCAAGTTCCAATCGTATTCTCGCGGATGCAGGCGTGAATCCCGATACCCGCGTGAAGGATCTGACCGATGACGAAGTGAAGAAGATTTCTGCTGTGATCGCAGAGACTCAGATGGTGGAAGGCGACCTGCGCAGAGAGATCGCCATGAACATCAAGAGACTTCAGGAGATCGGCTGCTATCGGGGGATCCGTCACAGAAAGAGTCTGCCGGTTCGCGGTCAGAAGACCAAGACCAATGCGAGAACCCGTAAAGGTCCCCGTAAGACCGTGGCGAACAAGAAGAAATAAGTCTTAAACAGAAGGTATTAACACGAGAACAGAATCAAGTTGTATGTTTTAAAAACAGGAGACGATGATTCAAGCAATCAGGAAGAAAGTAGGTTAGTTTAAAATGGCTAAAAATAAGTCCACTGCAAAAAAAGTGACGAAAAAGCGCGTAAAGAAAAACGTTGAACGCGGACAGGCACATATCCAGTCCTCCTTTAACAACACGATCGTGACGTTAACGGATACACAGGGTAATGCATTATCCTGGGCGAGTGCCGGTGGTCTGGGATTTAGAGGTTCAAGGAAATCTACTCCATATGCAGCACAGATGGCTGCAGAGACTGCTGCGAAGGCAGCTATCGTACATGGTTTAAAATCTGTAGACGTTATGGTAAAAGGACCTGGTTCAGGGCGTGAGGCAGCAATCCGTGCACTTTCTGCATGCGGTATTGAAGTAACTAGTATTAAGGATGTGACACCGGTTCCTCACAACGGATGTCGTCCGCCAAAACGTAGAAGAGTTTAATTTAGGAGGTACGAAAAGTGGCAGTTGATAGAGTTCCTGTTCTTAAAAGATGCAGATCACTTGGTTTAGACCCCATCTATTTAGGAATAGATAAAAAGTCCAACAGAGAGTTAAAGAGAGCAAACAGAAAGATAAGCGAGTACGGCTTACAGCTGAGAGAAAAGCAGAAAGCAAAATTCATCTACGGCGTATTAGAGAAGCCTTTCCGCAACTACTATGCAAAGGCAGAGAAGATGGAAGGTATGGCTGGTCCAAACCTGATGATCTTACTGGAAACCAGACTGGATAACGTGGTTTACCGTTTAGGCTTTGCCCGTACCAGAAAAGAGGCAAGACAGATCGTTGACCACAAACATATTTTAGTAAACGGAAAGTGCGTCAACATTCCGTCCTACCTGGTAAAAGCCGGCGACGTGATCGAAGTAAAAGAGAAGTGCAAATCTTCTCAGAGATACAAAGATGTATTGGAAGTAACTGCAGGCAGGATGGTTCCCGCATGGCTGGAAGTTGACCAGGAGAATCTGCGTGGAACCGTAAAAGAGCTGCCTACCAGAGATGAGATTGATGTTCCGGTAAACGAAATGCTTATCGTCGAGTTGTACTCCAAATAAACCCTGAGATTTGGGTAGGAAGGCCTCGACATGCAGGACTAAAAAGGAGGGGCTATTAGTGTTTGATTTCGAAAAACCAAACATTGAGATTGAAAAGATCTCAGAAGATAAAAAATACGGAAAATTTGTAGTAGAACCACTTGAGAGAGGTTACGGCACCACTCTGGGCAATTCTCTGAGAAGGATCATGCTTTCTTCTCTTCCGGGAGCTGCTGTGAGCCAGGTGAAAATCGACGGAGTACTGCATGAGTTCAGTTCCATCCCCGGTGTCAAGGAGGATGTGACTGAGATTATCATGAACATCAAAAGTTTAGCAATAAAGAACAACAGTGACAGCAACGAAGTAAAGACGGCCTACATCGAATTTGAAGGCGAAGGCGTCATTACGGCTGCTGATATTCAGGTTGATCCGGATATCGAGATCCTGAATCCGGATCAGGTCATCGCCACCTTAAGCGGCGGCCCGGATAGCAAGTTCTATATGGAACTGACCATCACCAAGGGACGGGGCTATGTAAGTGCCGATAAGAACAAGAGAGAGGATCTGCCTATCAGCGTCATCGCCATTGACTCTATCTACACTCCTGTGGAGCGTGTGAACATGTCAGTGGAGAATACCCGTGTGGGACAGGTTACCGATTACGATAAACTGACTCTGGATGTTTATACCAACGGTACTCTGGCTCCTGACGAGGCGGTGAGCCTTGCGGCAAAGGTTCTCAGCGAGCATTTGAACCTGTTCATTGATCTTTCCGAAAACGCCAGGACTGCAGAGATCATGGTAGAGAAGGAAGACAATGAGAAGGAGAAGGTCCTTGAGATGAACATCGACGAACTGGAGTTGTCGGTTCGTTCCTACAACTGCCTGAAGAGAGCGGGGATCAACACCGTGGAGGAACTGTGCAACAGGACTTCCGAGGATATGATGAAAGTCCGCAATCTGGGCCGTAAGTCCTTAGAAGAGGTGCTGGCAAAGCTGAAGGAACTGGGTCTGCAGCTGAATCCCAGTGATGAGTAGACAGGATCAGAGACAGGAAAATGTGCCGGTTCCCGTAAGTCCGATGAAGCGGGGGACCGGTATGTAAAAACAGGGATGCGGCTTCCGTAAGTCCGATGAAGCAGGAAGCCGTCTCCACATATTTATGGAGGGAAAGAACTATGGCAGGATACAGAAAACTTGGAAAGAATTCCAGTCAGAGAAAGGCACTGCTGAGAAATCAGGTTACCGCTCTGTTATACAACGGAAAGATCGTCACCACCGAGGCCAGGGCAAAGGAAGTGCGCAAGATCGCGGAGCGCCTGATCGCCATGGCAGTGAGAGAGAAAGACAACTTTGAGACCGTAAAGGTTACGGCAAAAGTTCCCCGCAAGGACAAGGACGGCAAGAGAGTAAAAGAAGTCGTAGACGGCAAGAAAGTTACTGTTTTCGATGAGGTGGAGAAGGAGATCAAGAAAGATCTGCCCTCCAGACTTCATGCCAGAAGACAGATGCTGAAGGTTCTCTATCCGGTGAAAGAGGTTCCCGCTGCCGCGGCAGGAAGAAAGAAAAACACCAAAATGGTGGATCTGCCGGCCAAGCTGTTTGATGAGATCGCTCCCAAGTATATGAACCGCAACGGCGGTTATACCAGAATCGTCAAGATCGGTATGCGCAAGGGCGACGGAGCCATGGAAGTGCTGCTGGAGTTAGTATAAGGAAGACGGAGAGTTCGGATGTCAGTCCGGACTCTTTTTTACGTTCAGGCCCCCATATCTTAAAGAGTTAGAAAGGATATCGTAAGTTGACGCAAAGCGGGACCTTGTTTTATAATATAATCAGATAAATGGAAGGAGGTAGCCGCATATGAGGAAACAGAAATGTCTGGGGTTACTGGCTATGGTGTGCCTGATGGTTTCAGGGACTCCTTTAGTAAGCTTCGGGGCTACGAAGACGGTCAGTTCGGTGACGATCCGTGTGGGATGTGATACGGAGGCCGGCGAGCGGCTCAATGAGAATATTACCATATATACAGATACCACGGAGGCTCAGAGCGGGACTTATGCAGCCACCAATTCCAGCAGGTATTCTGTCAGGGACGCGGAGTGGACATCTTCCACCAGGAAGGAGCTGGGAGTGGGAGATGAGCCCAGGATGAAGATCTATCTGGACATCGATGATGACGACTATTCGTTCCGCGGAAGTTATTCCAGCAGCAATGTGTCGGTGAAGGGAGGCACCTTTGTGTCTGCCAGAAGGAGCTCTTCGGATGAGCTGGAAGTCACGGTGAAGATCAACGGGATAAAGGGGACTTACAGTCCGCCGTCGGAGGCCACCTGGAGGGATTCCGGCTACGGGAGAGCCGTATGGTACGAAGAGGATGAGGACGACGAGAGCATCAGTTCCGGCTATTACGACGTCTATCTGTACCGGGGCAGCAGCGTGGTGAAGAAACTGGAGGCTTATAAAGGAACTTCCTACAATTTCTATCCCTATATGACGAAGAAGGGAACTTATAAGTATAAGATACGGACAGTGCCCTACACCGATACCCAGAAGAAGTACGGACAGAAAAGCGACTGGCTGGAGTCGGACGAGATCTATATCGACGAGGAGCATGTGTCTGACGGAACAGGACAGACTGACAACGCCGGGCAGCAGACAGGAAGCAGTTCTCAGGTAGGCTGGATCCAGTCGGGGGCAGCCTGGTATTACCGGTATCCTGACGGTTCCTATCAGAAGAATTCGTGGCTGAAGCTGAATAACAAGTGGTATCTCTTTGACAACGACGGCAGGATGCTCACCGGCTGGCAGACCAAGGGCGGCCACACCTATTATCTTCAGGAAAGCGGGGAGATGTCCGTGGGCTGGATCCGGGCGGGAAGCGTTTGGTATTATCTCAACACTGCTGCCGACGGTGTGGAGGGAGCCATGCATACGGGCTGGCTTCAGAATAACGGGAAGACTTATTGTATGAGCCAGAACGGTGCCATGATGGAAGGATGGAATCAGGTAGGAGAAAACTGGTACTATTTCTATCCGGGTTCCGGCAACATGGCGGTGAATACGACCATCGATACTTTCTATGTAGATCAGAACGGTATCTGGAAAAAATAGAGCATAAGGAGACGGGAACATGAGACATGGCAAGAGTGTCATGAAGATTCTGGCGGCAGCCGTTTTGATGGTGATCATGTGCTGTATGCCGGCTCTGGCGGCAGAGCATCTGGGAGCCACAGAAGAAGCCTACTGGGACAGCAGCCAGACAGGGGTGGCCCGCTGGAAGAAAGTGGATAAGGCCAGGGAATATCAGGTAAGACTGTATGTCAATGGAGACATCCATGTAAAGACTCTTACGGTGACGGGAACCAAAGCGGATTTCAGCAGTTATATGGATGACGGTTCCTGGTACAATTTTTCCGTCCGGGCCGTTCCCAAGTCAGGCCAGAAAAAGTACAGCGCCGGAGAATGGGTGGAGTCCGATGAGTATCAGGCCACAGGCCTGGGAGATACCCGGGGCAGATGGAGGACCTTCAGCCAGGGAAAGAAGTACCAGAAAGAAGACGGAAACTATGTGACGGACCAGTGGTATCTGGTGCAGAGCAGCTGGTATTATTTTAATCAGGATGGGTTTGCGCAGACCGGATGGCAGCAGCTGGATTCCAGATGGTATTATCTCAACGAGGAAGGCGTGATGCAGACCGGATGGCTGGACAGCAACGGAAGCCGCTATTTCCTGGATCAGGACGGAGCTATGGTAACCGGCTGGAAGCAGGTAAATCCGGGAGAGTGGTACTACCTGGACAGTGAAGGAAAGATGCTGACCAATACGGAGATCGACGGATACCGGTTAAATGAAGCCGGTATGTGGGTTCAGTGATAAAAAGAGGAGGATTCCCGATTTCAGGGGTCCTCTTCTTTTTTGGGCTTTAGCTTGACTATTGAAGTAAATTCTTCTACAATGAAAAAGCATATGAGAAGAAGAGAAAGGTCAGATATGGGAATTATTAAAGCGAGCAGGCTGATATATGATTATATAAGAAGAGACGAGGAAGAGAACATCGAAGAGGTGGACAGGGCCATAGACAATCTGGATGTGGATATTGCGAAAGGAAGTTTTGTGGCGGTCCTGGGGCATAACGGTTCCGGGAAATCTACCTTTGCCAAACATATTAACGGGATCCTGACCCCTACAGAGGGCACGGTCTGGGTGTCAGGTATGGACACTTCCGACGAGACGGCAGTGTGGGAGATCCGGAGGAAGGCAGGTATGGTATTTCAGAATCCGGACAATCAGATTATCGGCAATGTGGTGGAGGAGGACGTGGGATTCGGCCCCGAGAATATAGGAGTGCCTACGGAGGATATCTGGAGACGGGTAGACGAGAGTCTGGAAGCGGTGGGAATGACGGCTTACCGCTATAAGTCTCCCAACAAGCTGTCCGGAGGCCAGAAACAGAGAGTGGCTATTGCCGGAGTCATGGCCATGCGGCCCGAATGTATCGTACTGGATGAGCCTACGGCCATGCTGGATCCCAACGGCAGAAAGGAAGTCATAAGAACGGTCCGGGAACTGAACCAGAAGGAAGGCATCACCGTGATACTGATCACTCATTATATGGAGGAAGTGATCCATGCGGACCGGGTCATCGTCATGGATGACGGGAAGCTGGTCATGGACGGGACTCCCAGAGAGATCTTTTCCAGAGTGGATGAGCTGAAAGGGTACCGTCTGGATGTACCCCAGGTGACAGAACTGGCCTATGAGCTGAAGAAGGCAGGGGTAAAGATCCCCGACGGAATCCTGTCCCAGGAGGAACTGATGGACTGTCTGCTCCCTGTATTTGAAGAGAGATTTCCGGGACAGATCCGAAGATAACAGGAGAAGAATATGTCAATCAAAGCAGAGAATCTGACTTATATATACGGGCGGGGGACTGCCATGGAACAGTACGCCCTGAAACATGTTGATTTCGAGATCCCCGACGGACAATTTGTAGGGCTTATAGGCCACACGGGCTCCGGGAAATCGACTCTGATCCAGCATCTCAACGGGCTGATCAAACCCTCGGAAGGTACCGTCTATTATGACGGAACGGATATCCACAGCGAGGGGTACAGCCTGAAAGAGCTGAGATCCAAAGTAGGGCTGGTGTTTCAGTATCCGGAGCACCAGCTTTTTGAAGTGGATGTATTTTCTGATGTATGCTATGGCCCCAAAAATCTGGGGCTGGGCAGAGAAGAAGCAAAGCAGAGAGCCAGAGAGGCGCTGAAGCTGGTGGGACTTGAGGAGAGATACTGGGAACAGTCTCCCTTTGAACTGTCGGGAGGCCAGAAGCGGCGCGTGGCCATAGCAGGCGTTCTGGCCATGGATCCACGGGTGCTGATCCTGGATGAACCTACTGCAGGCCTGGATCCAAAAGGAAGGGATGAGATCCTGGAGGAGATCCGTCAGCTCCACAGACAGAGGAACATGACCATTATCCTGGTGTCTCACAGTATGGAGGACATGGCCAGATACGCGGACAGGCTGATCGTCATGAACCGGGGGGAGAAAGCATTTGACGGTCCGCCCAAAGAAGTGTTCGAACATTACAGAGAACTGGAGGCCATGGGCCTTGCGGCGCCTCAGGTCACCTATATCATGCATGAGCTGAAGGACCTGGGAGTGCCGGTTGACGACGAGATTACCACAGTGGAGGAGGCACGGGATGCTATTTTGAAGCTGCTGGGCGGAGGGAAAGATGATTAGAGACATTACATTAGGACAATATTATCCGGTGGATTCCGTTCTCCATCGCATGGACCCGCGGACCAAGCTGTTCGGCACCATGGTGTTTATCATTTCTCTGTTTCTTGCAGACAGTATCGGAGCTTATGTCATAGCCACGGCCTTTCTGGCAGCGGCCATAAAGATGTCCAGAGTTCCGTTTTCCTTTATGGTCAGAGGGCTGAAAGCTATTGTTTTTCTGCTGCTGATCAGCGTCAGTTTCAACCTGTTTCTGACCGACGGCCAGGTCCTGATAAAGCTGGGATTTCTCAGGATCACCAGGGAGGGGCTGCGCATGTCCTGTTTTATGGGACTGAGGCTTATCTATCTGGTCATCGGCTCTTCTATTATGACCCTGACCACCACGCCCAATCAGCTGACCGACGGTCTGGAGAAAAGTCTCGGTTTTCTGAAGAAGGTGAAGGTGCCGGTTCACGAGATCTCCATGATGATGTCCATCGCCCTGCGTTTTATCCCCATCCTGGTGGAGGAGACGGACAAGATCATGAAGGCCCAGATGGCCAGAGGGGCAGACTTTGAGAGCGGAAATCTGATCCAGAAGGCAAAAAGCATGATCCCTCTTCTGGTGCCTCTGTTTATCTCCGCGTTCCGCCGGGCCACGGATCTGGCTATGGCCATGGAGGCCAGATGCTACAGAGGCGGTGAGGGAAGGACAAAAATGAAGCCTCTCCGCTATAACAGGAGAGACTATATGGCTTATATAATTTACGGGATTTATCTGGCAGCAATCATCGGAGTGAAGACGGTCAGATAGCGGAGGGGTGTTTATGAAACGTGTAAAAATGGTTTTGGCCTATGACGGGACCAACTACTGCGGGTGGCAGTTCCAGACTAACGGCATCACCATTGAAGAGATGCTGAACAGGACCCTGACGGAGCTTCTGGGGGAGCAGACAGCGGTGGAAGGAGCCAGCAGAACAGACTCGGGGGTACATGCAGAAGGCAATGTGGCGGTTTTTGATACGGAAAACCGTATGCCGGCAGACAAGATCTGCTTTGCGCTGAATCAGCGCCTGCCGGAAGATATACGGGTCCTGTCCTCGGAGGAAGTGGCCGGGGACTGGCATCCGAGAAAGCAGAACTGTGTCAAGACCTATGAATACAGGATCCTGAACAGGAAGGTGAATATGCCGACCCTGAGACTGTATTCCCACTTCTGTTATTTTCCTCTCAATGTGGAAAAGATGCGCAGGGCGGCTTCCTATCTGGTAGGGGAGCATGATTTTAAAAGCTTCTGCACTGTGAGAGGGCAGGCAGAGGAGACGGTCCGGACCATTTACCGGGCCGATGTGATCGAGGAGAAGGATATGATCACCATCCGGATCAGCGGAAGCGGATTTTTGTACAATATGGTGCGCATCATTGCGGGAACCCTCATGAAGGTGGGCATGGAAGTGTATCCCCCGGAACACGTGAAAGAGATTCTCCGGGCCAGGAACCGTCAGGCGGCGGGCCCTACGGCTCCTGCGAGAGGCCTGACTCTCATGGGAATGAAGTATGAGACGGAGCTGAGAAAGAAGATCACAGGAAAAAATGAAGACTGGGATTACCAGCTGATCCAGACGGAGATCCCGGCCAAGAAAAAGGCTTACATATTTATCAACCGGTGCAGAGAGGAAGATTTTGACCGGCTGCTGACCAGGGTCACTCACCAAGCCGTGCGCAACGGGGCCAGGCAGGTGTATGTGTGTGACAAGGAAGAGACGGACCGGATCATCCCGGAAAAGAAGTACGGACATTATACCTTCCGCCACGGACACGATATGCTGATGATGAAGAAGACCCTGACTCCGGGTCAGGGGGAAGAGTGGAGCGATGAGTGGGAGGAAGTATATCCCTGGCAGGTATCCGTCCTGTGCAGCCTCTATAATGAGATCTTCTATCACGTTCCCAACTCGGCTACCCTGACAGAGGATGAGATCCGCCAGTGGCTGGCCAACAGCAGATGGCACCTGTATTTTGTGAAGAATCAGGGCCAGACCATAGGTTTCGTGATGCTCATCGAGAAGGAACAGGAACTGGAGATCGACAGCCTGGGGATCCTCAATGAGTTCCGGGGCAGGGGACTGGCGAAGAAGATGCTGAGGCAGGTGGAAGCAGCAGCGGCCCGGTACGGTATCAGGACCCTTTCTCTTGGGGTATCAAACAGTAACACGGCGGCGTATTCCTTATACAAAGCCATGGGTTTTTCCACCGAGGCAGTGACATCCAGATGGTATGTGACAGAGGCCCGGTTTAAAGAAGGAGAGAGATAATGGATTGCTGGGAGATTTTGGGAATCAGGAAGACGGAGGATCAGGAGGAAATCCGGAAGGCTTATTATAAGCAGCTTCCTCATTTTCATCCGGAGGAGAACCCGGAAGGCTTCAGGGCTCTGAGACAGGCCATGGAGGAGGCTTTAGAAATCGCTGCGGAAACGGCAGGGGCTCAGGAAACAGCCATGATGGACAGCAGGGAGCTGCGGGATCTGGTGAAAGAGGCCGGGGAGGTGTACCGGGATTTCGGAAGACGTATCTGTCCGGACCAGTGGAAAACACTGGCCTCTGCTTCCGTGTGTCAGGATCTGGAGACCCAGAAGGAGGCCGGATGGGCTCTGCTCGGTTTTCTGATGAATCATTTCCATATACCTCATGACTGCTACCAGGCCCTGGATCAGATTTTCGGCTGGCAGGAGGCAGAGGAGGAATTGTACCGCCGTTTTTCGGAAGGATTTGTCAGATATCTGATGTACCGCATCAGGGAAGAGGATTCTTTCCGATACGACAGGACTCCTGTGCGGGATGATTTTGACTATGAGGGATTTTTTGAAGCATGTTTTCAGCTGCGCTCGGCTCTGAGAGACAAGGACCGGGAGCTGGCGGAGAAGACCATCGGGGAGCTGGAGGCCATGGATATGGATCATCCGGATCTGACTGTGCTGAAGATCCGCCATTTTTCCATGATTCAGGGGAAGGAAGAAGAGACCTGGAAGCTGGCAGAACAGCTCTATAAGACACACGGAGACCTGGCCTCCGCCAGATACTGGTATGCCCGGCTGGCTCTGGAGACAGAGCGGGAACAGGTAGACGACGAGGAGCTGGAGGACATCCTGGGGGGGACTGGTAAAAGAGGAGCCGGATAATTCCGGATACTGGCAGCTGTGCGGCAGCTTTATGGAGAAAAAAAACTGCCTGAGGGATGCTCTGGGCATGCTGAAACGGGCCAGGGCCTGCACAGAGGAATCCTGGGATTATCTGGAGGAACAGATCATAAAGGTGGCAAGAGCCTGGTCCGTTCAGCTGGAGGAGGAAGGCAGCCAGGATCCCTGGGAGCTGGCAGTGGTCTGCTGGGATGGAAAGCGCTATGACAGAGTCCGTGAGCTTCTCAGTCAGGTGGAGCCTCCCCAGGACAAGACGGGGCAGTGGCTGTATATGATGGCGGAGAGCTGCAGCCGCCTGCAGGACTATGAGAAGGCTCTGGAATGCAGAAAAGCCATCTGGGACAGCTGCGAGGAGAAGAACAGATCCCTGGAACTGTATATGGATCTGGCAGAAGACTACAGACTTGCAGGCCACAGGGAGAAGGCCCTGGAGCTGTATGGCCTGGCAGCGGAGACATTTTCTCCGAATCCGGAGATCTTTTACAGGCAGGCCCGGATCCTGGAGGAAGACGGACGCTCCAAAGAAGCGGCTCTCATGTGCTCCAGGGCACTGGAAGCCGGTTTTCACCGGGAAGCATTTAACCTGCGCCTGGCGCTTCTTCTTGACATGGATCAGTTCGAACAGGTCCGGGAAGAGGCAGAGAAGATCATGGAGCAGGGATACCGGCCGGCACAGGTGCTGTACGACTATGCAAAGGCTCTCCGTGAGCTGGAGGATTATGACGGGGCGGAAAAAGTCCTGAAGGAGCTTTATGAGAGAACAGACGGATCGGAAATGGTAAGTGAAGAATACGCCTGGCTCTATTTTGACATGGAGAGGTATGAGGAGGCCCTCAAATGGGTCCTGGAGGCCATTGAAAAACGGGATACCTTCAGGAGACAGTATCTGAAAGGCGGGATTCTCCGGGGATTGAAACGCTATGAGGAGGAGGCGGCCGTGTACCGGGGACTTATGGACCAGGGAGAGGACGGCTATTATATCTGTTACCGTATGGGCCGGGCCCTGGAGCGCATCAACAGATTTGAGGAGGCGGAGACCTGGCTCAGGAAAGCGATCGAAAGGCAGGGAGGCGTCGGTGAGGCGTGGGACAGCCTGGGAGATGTCCTTCAGAAGCAGGGCAAATGGAAGGAAGCGGTGACTGCCTATGAGGCGGGGACAGAGCTGGAAAATCTCCAGTCAGCCAGAGATCTGTGCCGGCTCTTAAAGCGTCTCCATGAAGATCAGAAGGCGGGAGAATGGATCGGGAAGTGTCTGAAGAAATGGCCCGAGGATGGGTCCCTTCTGCTCCTCTGTTCGGATATCCTCTACAGAGAAAAGAAGTATGAGGAAGCCGTCCGGTGTCTGAACCGGTATATCGAGGTAAGGCCTGCTCAGACAGAGCGGGGATACCGGGAGATCGCCCAGTGCTATGAGCGGGCCGGGGATCTGCATAAGGCCCGGGAGTATTATCAGAAGGCCATCGATCTGTCTCCGGGAAACGCCAGATGCTGGAGGCTTATGGGTAAATTCCTGGCCAATGAGGTGAAGGACCAGGAACAGGCCCTTCCTTATCTGGAGAAGGCCGCCCAGCTGGCTCCGGACAGCACATATGGATTCATGAAGCTGGGAGAGGTATATGAAGCGCTGGGCCGCAGGGAAGAGGCGGTGAAGTGTTATGAGCGCTCTCTGGAAAACTATAAAGCAGATCTTGACAAAGATCCCGACGACTGCTGCAGTTATGAAGGGATCTCCGATGTTCTGGTCCATCTGGGAAGACTTGAGGAGGCCGAAGAGATGGCCCGCAGAGCCATCTCCCTAGAGTGCCGGGTATTTACCTGCAGCTGTCCTTATTGTTTTGAAAGCTATGAGGATCTGGCCAAGGTGGAGGAGAGGAGAGGGAATCTGGAAAAGGCCCTGGAATACATGGAAAAAGCAGGACAGTACTCGGTTACAGACTATTATCCCAACGAGATCGCAAGACTTAAGGAAGCTCTGAAGGCCCGGAGCGAATCTCTTTGAGATAAAAGAGGATCGTGCAAATAAAAGGAACGATCATACAAATAAAACAAGCCGCAGACTATTGATTTTTCAAGGGCTGTTCAGGTATACTTAAAGAAAAAGGAGGTAGTCTTATGGGCGAAGGAAAGAAACCGGTACTGGTGGTCATGGCTGCGGGGATGGGAAGCCGCTACGGAGGTCTGAAGCAGATCGATCCCGTAGACGAATACGGAAATATCATCATGGATTTTTCCATTTTCGATGCCAGAGAGGCCGGGTTTGAGAAAGTGGTCTTTATCATCAAGAAGGCCATCGAGAAGGAGTTTAAAGAGAATGTAGGCAGGCGCATGGAGAAGCGGATCAGGACGGAGTACGTGTACCAGGAGCTGGACCGGATCCCGGAAGGCTTTTCCGTGCCCGAGGGCAGGGTAAAGCCCTGGGGCACAGGACATGCCATCCTCTGCTGTAAGGGAGTGGTGGATGAGCCCTTTGCCGTGATCAACGCAGACGACTACTATGGAAAGCAGGCATTCAGGGAGATGTACCGCCAGCTGACCACCTGCGGCGATGACGAGAAATATCAGTACGCCATGGTAGGCTATCAGCTGAACAACACCATGACGGAGAACGGATATGTGGCCAGAGGCGTCTGCACTACGGATCATAACGGAAAACTGGTGGATATTCATGAGAGGACCAGGATCGAGAAACGGGGTGACGACGGGGCTTACACGGAAGACGACGGGGCTACCTGGGTGACTCTGCCGGGAGACACAGTGGTGTCCATGAACCTGTGGGGATTTACCCCCGGTATCCTGGATGAGCTTGACAGACGCTTTGCCGCGTTTCTGGAGAGAGAGGTTCCGGGAAATCCCTTAAAGTGCGAGTACTTCCTGCCCTTTGTAGTGGACGAGATCCTGAAAGAGGGCAGAGCCGAGGTGACGGTCCTTGAAAGCCGGGACCGGTGGTACGGCGTAACTTACAAAGAGGACAAGGAGACTGTGGTCCAGGCTATCCGTCAGCTGAAAGACCAGGGACTGTATCCGGAAAAACTGTGGGAGGACTGACATGAGCGAAAAGGAAGTTAGAAAGATGGAAGCAGCGGAGGCATTTGCGGTAAAGGGACAGGTGAAGAGCTGTGAGCCCTACGGAAGCGGCCATATCAACCTGACCTTCCGTCTGGTCTGTGAGGAGGACGGGCAGGAGTATGTTTATATCCTGCAGCAGATGAACCATGATGTTTTCAGGGATATTGACGGTCTTATGAAGAATGTGAAGGGAGTGACCTCCTTCCTGCGCCGCCAGATCCTGGAGAACCACGGAGATCCGGACAGGGAGACTCTGAACCTGGTTCCCACAAAAGACGGAAAGGATTACTATCAGGACAGCATCGGAAACTACTGGAGGGCTTACCTGTTCATCGACCGGGCCACCTGCTACAATCTGGTGGAGAAAGAGGAAGATTTCTATCAGAGCGGCAAAGCCTTCGGCCGGTTCCAGTGTCTTCTGGCAGACTATCCGGCGGATGAGCTGACAGAGACCATCCCGGACTTCCACAACACCGCGGCCCGGTTCCTGACCTTCCAGAAGGCCGTGGAGGAAGACGTCATGGGGAGGGCGGCCGGCGTGCAGGATGAGATCCGGTTCGTGAGAGAGCGGGAAAAGGATATGAGCCTTGCCTATGATCTGCAGAAGGAAGGCAGGCTTCCTCTGCGGGTGAGCCACAACGACACCAAACTGAACAACATCATGATCGACGACGCCACGGGCCAGGCTCTGTGTATCATCGATCTGGACACCATCATGCCGGGATTTTCCATCTTTGACTACGGCGATTCCATCCGCTTCGGCGCCAACACCGCCCAGGAGGATGAGAGAGATCTGTCCAAAGTGTCCCTGTCCCTGCCTCTTTTTGAGATCTACACCAGAGGATTCCTGGAGGGGAGCGAGGGACGGCTGACAGAGACGGAGACCGACATGCTGCCTTACGGCGCCAGGATGATGACTCTGGAGTGCGGTATGCGTTTCCTCACCGATTACCTTCAGGGAGACACCTATTTCCATACCAGCAGGGAAGGACATAATCTGGACCGCTGCCGGACCCAGTTTGCCCTGGTTGCGGACATGGAACGAAAGTGGTCTCAGATGAAGGATATCGTGAAAAAGTATCAGGGATGAGAGATTTCCCGTCCGTGATCTTTTTCCGACAGGAGACGGATGGAAGAGGCATACTCGGAAGGAGTCATGTGAGTCACTTTCTTAAACTGTCTGGAGAAATAGTGGACCGAGGTATAGCCCAGGCGGTCGGAAACCTGAGTAAAATTCAGCTGATTGCTGCGGATCAGCTCTTTGGCGGTGTCGATCTTCATCAGGGTAAAAAATTCCATGACGCCGCAGCCGTGAAGCTCCTGAAACAGTTTCTGAAGGCGGGAGCGGCTTATCAATGTGTTCTTGCAGATTTTTTCGATGGTCAGCTGTTCACTGACATGTTCCTCCATGTAACGGATAACCCGATTATAAGTTTCATTGGGATGCCCCATCAAGGGGCGTCTCAGGCTCTGAGGTACGGGAAGAGGATTGGCAAAATACCGGCGGTAAAGGTGGATCAGAAGTTCTTCCAGATAGTTTCTGATCAGCTGTTCCGCCCCGAAGCCGGGAGAAACGGTGTTGCGCACCAGCTCTTCCTGGTAAGGATCATCCAGCCGTCCCAGGAAAGCCCGGCGGGCCTCGATGATGATCTGGGCCAGAAGAGCACTTTCCGTGTCCTGGACCGTAAGGATCTGCCCGCGGAAGGCTTCCATGGCCGGAGAGCGGCACTCGAAGGCGATGACTACCAGGCTGGGGGCGATACGGCCGTTGGTGATCACGTTGTGGAATTCATTGGGCTGGTGGAAGATGATGCTGCCTCTTTTCAGAGTGTGGCGTTCCTCTCCTGCCACAGCGTCGATCTCGCCTTTGTCCACACAGAGAAGCTCCCAGAAATCATGGCTCTCCCCGGGGAAAGTAAAGTTGCTCATATAGTCGAAATAATGGATAGAAACGATATTGCGGACGGTCAGGGCGGTCCTGAGAGTGGTGCTTTTATATGCCATGGAAAGGCCTCCTTGAATCACGAAAAATCTGAGGATAGAATCAGTTTAACATATCTTGCCTCCGGCCGCAAGCAGGCCGCCGGCCGGCAGATCAGAAAGGAGAAGGAAAATGTCGAAGACCAAAGGCCGTGTTACTCTTCCCAGTGAAGGAAATTTTCTGGAGGAGACAAAAGAGATGATGGAGCGCTGGGGGGCCGATGCCCTGCGGGACAGCGACGGCACCAAACTGCCGGAGGAGATCAAAGCCCTGGATGCTGCCGTCTATACCACCTATTTTGTGGCCCGGGGGCACAATGAGTTTGCCCGGGAGCATATGGACGAGTGCCAGCAGCTGTACCTGATGAGCACCAGGGTGACCGCAGCGGGCCCGGAGGTGGAGATCCCGTTTATGGAAGGGTATTTTGACCAGCAGGTGGTGCCCGATTATGTCCATGACTGCAAACGGTGGTGGGAGGTCATGGACCGGACCGCGGGGGAACCGGTGGATCCTGACCGGTGGCAGGTGGATCAGGAGCGAAACGTGGTAACCGTGAGGGATGCCGCGGCTTTTCATGAGTACACCGTGTCTTTTCTGGTATTTGCCGTCTGGGATCCTACTCAGATGTACAACCATATTACCAACGACTGGGGAGATAAGCCTCATGAGATTCCCTTTGACGTCCGTCAGACTGCCTCCGGACAGTACGCCAGGGATTACCTGGTACAGTGGCTGAAAGACAATCCCAGGACCGACGTGGTGCGGTTTACCACCTTTTTCTACCATTTCACTCTGGTGTTCAATGACAGGGCCAAAGAGAAATTTGTGGACTGGTTCGGATACGGCGCCACGGTTTCGGTGAAGGCTCTGGAGGAATTCGAGGAAGAGTACGGCTACAGACTCAGGCCCGAGGACATCGTGGACAACGGGTACTATAATTCCACCTTCCGGGTTCCCTCGGGACGGTATCTGGACTACATGGATTTTATCCAGAGATTTGTGGCCAAAAAAGCGAAAGAACTGGTGGATCTGGTCCATGAGGCGGGCCGGGAGGCCATGATGTTCCTGGGGGACAACTGGATCGGAACCGAACCTTACGGGAAGTATTTTCCGGAGATCGGCCTTGACGCTGTGGTGGGAAGCGTAGGCGGCGGAGCCACTCTGAGGCTGATCTCCGACATCCCGGGAGTGCGGTACACCGAGGGCCGGTTCCTGCCCTACTTTTTCCCGGACACTTTCTACGAGGGCAATGATCCCTGCCTGGAGGCCAGGGAGAACTGGCTCTGCGCCAGGAGAGCCCTGATGCGCAAGCCGGTGGACCGCATCGGATACGGCGGGTACTTAAGCCTGGCATATAAATTCCCGGAATTCGTGGATTATATCGAGAAGGTGACGGATGAGTTCCGGGAGATCTATGACAGGATCGGTGGCACCCGGCCTTACTGCGGCCTGAAGGTGGCGGTTCTCAACTGCTGGGGAAAGCTTCGGTCCTGGCAGGCTTTCATGGTAGCCCATGCCCTCTGGTACAAGCAGACTTACTCTTATTTCGGAGTGCTGGAGGCTTTAAGCGGAGCCGGGGTGGATGTGGTGTTCTTAAGCTTTGACGATATCAAAAAACAGGGTATCCCGGAAGACATTGATGTGATCATCAACGCGGGAGCGGCCCGGACCGCATTTTCCGGGGGCGAGAGGTGGCTTGAGGAGGATCTGGTCACAGCGGTCCGCCGCTTTGTGTGGAACGGCGGAGGATTTGTGGGCATCGGGGAACCGTCGGCGGTCCACAGCGGCGGCCGGTTCTTCCAGCTGGCAGACGTGCTGGGAGTGGATAAGGAGCTGGGATTCAGCCTGTCCACGGATAAATATTTTACAAAGGCTCTGGAAGAACATTTTCTCACAGAAGACCGGACAGAGGTCTTTGACTTCGGCGAGAGCGTGAACAACGTCTATGCCCTCTCGGAGGACACGGAGATCGTGGAATTCTCCGACGGGGAGGTTCATCTGAGCGCTCACGGTTACGGAAAGGGCCGGGGAGTATACGTGGCAGGGCTTCCTTACAGCCATGAAAATACCAGGCTCCTGATCCGCTGCCTGTATTACAGCGCGGGGAAAGAGGACGGGATGAAACGCTGGTACGCGGACAACCCGCTCTGCGAGGTCCATGCTTATCCGGAAAGAGGCCATTACGCGGTGGTGAACAATTCCATGGAACCTCAGACCACCATGATCTATGAGGGAGACGGGAACAAAGAGGAAGTGGAGATGGAGGGCAGCCAGATCCTTTGGAGAGCCATCAGAGATTAGTCAAAACAGAGAGCAGAAGAAAGAAAAAGACGGATAACGTGTACAAAATCACAAAAAATATCCTAATTTACAAATATACAGGCTGATTGTGCAAATATTTTTCTGTGCATTTTTACTATACTATGTCTATAAGTAACAGAGGCCAAGCAGTAAAAGAGGAGGATATTTTTTATGAAGAAAAAAGTAATGGCACTTGTTCTGGCATCAGCGATGGCAGTTTCCCTGACCGCATGCGGCGGAGGCGGCAGCCAGACGGCAGAGACCACGGCAGGAGGCGCGGCTCCTGCACAGACTACGGCGGCTCCCGCGGGAGGCGGCGCTCAGGCAGAGGCTCCGGCAGGCGACGGAGGCAGCCTGGTATACTGGTCCATGTGGGAGGCCACAGAGCCTCAGGGGAAAGCCATTCAGGCGGCAGTTGATCAGTTTACAGCAGACACAGGCATCAGCGTGGACCTGCAGTTTAAGGGACGTACCGGTATCAGAGAAGGACTTCAGCCGGCTCTGGATGCAGGGACCAACATCGACCTGTTTGACGAGGATATCGACCGTGTGAACACTACCTGGGGACAGTATCTGATGGATCTGGAAGAGCTGTCCAAGGCAGTTGACTACGAGGCTACGGCCAACGCCGGACTGATCGCGGCCTGCCGTGAAGTGGGCGGAGGCACCCTGAAGTCCATCCCCTATCAGCCCAACGTATTCGCATTTTTCTACAATCAGGCTATTTTTGACGAAGCACAGATCACATCTGTTCCCACTACCTGGGCAGAGCTTGATGCGGCCTGCGCCAAGATTAAGGAAAAAGGATACACCCCCATCACCTGTGACGACGCTTACATAACCTGTATGTTCGGATATCATATGTCCAGACTGGTGGGAGAGCCCAAGACGGAAGAGATCGTCAAGGGCGGCCAGTGGGATGATCCGTCAGTCATGGCTACGGCTCAGGCTTATGCGGACTTTGCGTCCAAGGGCTATTTCTCCGATACCATCGCTTCCAACGTGTGGCCGGCAGGACAGAATCAGGAACTGGCCATGGGAACGGCTGCCATGTACTTAAACGGCTCCTGGCTTCCCAATGAGGTAAAGGATATGGCAGGCGACGATTTTGTATGGGGCTGCTTCAGCTATCCGACAGTAGAAGGCGGAACCGACGGAGTGGACGCCGCCAACTACGGCGCTCAGGTACTGGCTATCAACAAGGACTCCAAGAACGCAGAGAACGCATTTAAACTGATCTGCTACATCACTCAGGGAGAATACGACAAGATGCTCTCCGAGCTGTCGATCGGTATTCCGGCAGACTCCAATAACACAGAATGGCCGGCCCTCATCTCCTGCGTGAAACCGGTTATGGACAGCATGACCACCCGTTATCCGTGGGCAGCCGGCGCCGAGGCCAATGCAGATATGACCCCCATCATCAAAGAGAACTTCCTGAAACTCTGCGGAGGCTCTATCGATGCCCAGGGCTTTGTAGACGCTCTGAAGAAGGCAGGTAACTAACAACCGAACAGTTTAAAAGGCGGCAGGGATAAGCTGCCGCCTTTTTTCTCTCAATGAAAGGGGGAAATCGGGATGAAACGAAACAAAGGCATGATCATACTGTTTCTGACCCCGGCAGTACTGATGTTTTCTGTCATTTTCCTGTATCCCATTGTCCGCACTGTCATCATGAGCTTTTTTAAGATCGACGGGATCACGGACCCGGTGTCAAAGTGGCAGTTTACAGGCTTGGCCAATTTCACTAAACTGGCAAATACCAGTCTGTTCCGCATATCCATGTGGAATCTGCTGCGGATCTGGTTCATAGGCGGCATCATCGTCATGTCCCTGGCCCTTCTGTTTGCCGTCATCATCACCAGCGGGATCCGTTTTAAAAGCTTCTTCCGGGCAGTAATTTACCTGCCTAACATCGTCAGTGCCGTAGCACTGGCTACCATGTGGCTGCAGTACGTCTACAGCCCCAAGTTCGGACTTCTGAAAACCGTATTTTCCGGTCTGGGCCTTGATTCTCTGGCCAAGGTTCAGTGGCTGGACAATGACCACAAGTTCGCGGCTCTTCTGCTGGCCTACTGTTTCGGTATGGTAGGATATCACATGCTGATCTTCGCCAGCGGCATCGAACGCATCAGCTCCGACTATTTTGAGGCCGCCACACTGGATGGCGCCAACAAGCTCAATCAGTTCCGTTACATCACCATGCCTTTGCTGAAAGGCGTGTTTAAGACGAACATTACCATGTGGAGTGTTACCAGTGTGGGCTTCTTTGTGTGGTCCCAGCTGTTTTCCACCGTCACGGCGGACACTCAGACCATCACTCCCATGGTTTATATGTATATGCAGATCTTTGGCGCAGGCAACAGCGTCACGGAGCGAAATTCCGGCCTGGGCGCAGCCATCGGCGTGCTCTTAAGCGTCTGCGTGGTGGCCATCTTCTGGGTGTGCAACCATCTGCTTAAAGACGATGATCTGGAATTCTAAAAGGAGGGGAAGATTATGGCGAAAGAAAAAAAATACCGGGATCCGGTAAACTGGAAAAAGGAGCTGCGTCTTGCCCCCGGATATCTGATCCTGCTGCTCTGGATCACCTTCACCTTCGTTCTTCTGGGGTGGGTTCTTCTGGCAAGTTTTTCCACCACCAAGGAGATCTTTTCCAACAAACTGCTGGCCTCAGGGCTTCATTTTGAGAATTATTCCAAGGCGTGGGTGAATTCCGACGTGGCCGGGATATTCAGGAACTCCCTGATCTATTCCGTTATCTCATGCAGCCTCCTTATCGTGATCTGCGCCCCTGCGGCTTATGTTCTGGCCCGGTTCATATTTCCCGGAAATAAACTGATCCAGACCGGTTTTGTGTCTGCCATGGGTGTTCCGGTGGTCATGATTGTGCTGCCGCTGTTCGGGATCGTGGCCAATATGGGGATCCTGAACCACGTGCTGAGCAACGGGATCCTGCTGATCTTTCTGTATATCGGCATCAACATCCCCTACACCACTATCTTCCTCATGACCTTTTTCAGCAACCTTTCCCGGGCCTTTGAGGAAGCGGCGGCTATCGACGGATGTCCGCCTACCAAGACCTTCTGGCTGATCATGCTGCCCATGGCCCAGCCGGGTATCATCACGGTCACCATCTTTAACTTTATCAATATCTGGAATGAATATTTCATTTCCCTGATCTTTGCCAACTCCGATAAGCTGCGTCCCATCGCCGTAGGACTGTACTCCATGATCAATTCCATGAAGTACACCGGAGACTGGGCCGGCATGTTCGCGGCAGTGGTCATCGTGTTTCTGCCTACCTTTATCCTGTACATCTTCCTGTCAGAGAAGATCATCGCAGGCGTCACCGGCGGCGGAGTCAAAGGATAAGAGTCAGAAGACAGGAGAGAAGGCTTCCCGTCCGGGCTGGGGTCCGGTTCGGGAGGCTTTTGCTGTATTACAGGAAAAACAGGGAAAAAACAGGGAAAAAATTGTTGACACACCCGGCCATGTGTTATATAATGTATAACTGTGACGTTAGGCGAAAATGACCGATCCAAAGCCCCGGAGTCGGCATTTTACGATATATGTTTTCAGGAAATTTTATAGAGATCAAGGAATATCACAGGAGGTTGACCAATGAAGAGTTTTATGGCTAGTCCAGCGACGATTGAGAGAAAATGGTACGTAGTAGATGCTACCGGATATACATTAGGACGTTTGGCTTCAGAAGTAGCCAGGGTTTTGAGAGGAAAGAACAAACCGATCTATACTCCTCATATGGATTGCGGCGATTATGTGATCATCGTAAATGCCGAGAAGGTTAAGATAACCGGCAAGAAGCTGGATCAGAAGATCTACTACCATCACTCCGACTATGTAGGCGGCATGAAGGAGACTACTCTCCGTGAAATGATGGCCAAGAAGCCGGAGAGAGTTATCGAGTTAGCGGTAAAGGGTATGCTTCCAAAAGGACCTTTGGGAAAAGGCATGATTAAGAAGCTTCACGTATACGCTGGCCCGGATCATGAGCAGGCAGCTCAGAAACCACAGGCTTTAGAGCTCAAGTTTTAATCAAAGGTGCGGAAGGAGGAAATTATAATGGCTAACACAGTAAGATATTATGGAACAGGCAGAAGAAAAACATCTATCGCCAGAGTATATCTGGTACCGGGTACCGGCAAGATCACTATCAACAAGAGAGACATCGACGAGTATCTCGGTCTGGAGACTCTTAAGGTAGTTGTCCGCCAGCCTCTTGTGGCAACGGATAATTTAGATAAGTTTGACGTACTGGTGAACGTGCGCGGCGGCGGCTTCACCGGACAGGCAGGCGCTATCAGACACGGTATCTCCCGCGCTCTGCTTCAGGCAGATGCCGAGTACCGTCCGGTCCTGAAGAAAGCCGGTTTCCTGACCAGAGACCCGAGAATGAAAGAGAGAAAGAAGTACGGTCTGAAGGCAGCCCGTCGTGCTCCGCAGTTTTCCAAGAGATAATTACAAGAAGAATACGAGAATTCAAAAAGCCCTGGAGATGGTTGATTTTCCAGGGCTTTCTCATACAAATGACTGATACGAATGTAGACTTTATTCTGGAGGGCATAATCCGCTGGCAAATCAAAAAGGGGCCATTGCCTGATAATGCTATTGTATGTTCCATCTTATGCGTGGTAGTGTTCACGGTTATTTTGTAATTACCCACAAGTACATACCAGTTTTTTCCGATTCTTTCAATTTTCCCGGTTTCGTCCAAGATCTGCTCTTTGCCCCATTGAACAACATCACTTGTTTTAATCTGCAGTTTCTTTTTATCCGTTCTATACCCATTTCTGTTGTATGAATCTTATCAATGTTTTCAATTAAACTATTTATTTTTCAAAAACCATTTTATTGTCGGGTCTTTTGCAATCCTTTCTGCATCCAGTATGGCGGCAACCGCTTCACTGTTGGTCTGCACTTTCAGATCTGGATTCATGCGGATACTGCAGTTTTTCTGCCTCCGGTTTAAATTACATCTGCTATTTTTTGTCCGGATGGAGCAATTTTTCCTGTGTATGGAGAAGTTCCTTTGCCATAAGAAGAAGATATTGCTGAGTTACGGGCGTGAGACGACTGAATATCCTTGTAAACTCTTTTTCGTAGGGAGAGGAGAGAAACATCTCGCCTTGTCCGGTATAGAACCAGCTCTCATTCACATTAAAACTGGAACAGATTACCTTGATATATTTATCGGCCAAAGGGCGGTTTCCATTTTCAATCATAGAATACGCTGTCTGAGTTATGCCTAAGTGTTTTGCAAAGTCAGTTTGATTATAGCCGAGGACTTTTCGAATTTCTTTTAGCCGTTGGATCAACAGATCACCCCCCTCGATTATGTAATATTACTTTATCACAAACAGTCTGCAAACGCAATGTTTTATATACGGTCTGCCGGCATTTGGAAATGATTGCAGACACAGTGGTTCTTGACATAATATTAATTAAGTGTTATAGTATTATCACAAAATTAATAAAAAGAGGAGGACTGGCTATGGAGAATGGAGTTGTCAAAGAAGCAACAGATGTTCTCAAGAAATTGACACCTTCAAATCAAGCTTATTTTATGAGTCTGGTACGATTGGCGGAAGCAGCTGAGAATAGTGTGAAAGACAGAAAAATCATTCGCCAGTCATGCTCTCTTTCCAAGAGGAAAAGCCTGTCACAGGCCAGGGATTATATAGAAGCAGTAAGACGTTTGGCCGTAAAACATACAAATAATTCTAAAAATTAGGAGGTATTGCTTGAAGAGTTCAGATTGGAATTCAGAAAATATGATCAACGGATTTATTGATAACCGTGTCATCCTGCGTGGTCTGGACAGAAGAACGGAAAAGGCATACCGAATCGATCTGGAGCAATTCTATATATGGATACAACAGAGAAAAGAGACGGATCCTGAGATAAATGAGAGTGGACCAGAACGAGAGGTAGAAGGATATCTGTCATATTTGATCAGGGAAAAATCTTTACGTCCGTCTACGATTTACCGCAAGCATAAGGTGCTGTGCTATTACCTGATGTACCTCAGAAAGCAGGGAGTGATTACCGGCAGTGGGTCTGAACATATCATGCTGGCGAAAGATGAATTGGAGACCGAAAAACCGCAGAGCAGCATTTTGTCCAAACAGGAAGTGGACGCATTTTTCCAGGCTATGAATCGGGAATATGAAAAAATGGAAAGCGACTTCAGGAGGCGGGTATGTCTTCGAGATCTGGTAATGATGAAGCTGCTTTTTTATCATGGGATTGAGATCAGCCAGTTGCTTCGTCTGAAAGTATCAGATTATGACCAGAAAGGAGCGATTCTGACACTCTGCGGAAAGCAAGGAAGCATTTATTCGGTACACCTGTTTTCCAAGGCTTTGCGAAGCCAGATGGAACACTGGTTGGAAGAACATGAATATTTTGAGCGTGATGGGAAATATGATCGATATCTTTTTTTGTCAAAATTGGGAAGACCTCTTTCTATGAAGATGATTATTGAGATTTTTGAGAAATACAGAGCCCTGGCAGGAATTGAAAGAGAATGTACGCCAAAAGATTTGAAGGGAAGTATGCAGAGGTATGCCAGAGAAGTTGTGATGGAACAGTGCGGATGACAACTACAGCAGAGAGGCAGCAGTCGGGATGTATACTCATAAGATTGATAAAATAAAGATTCCCACATGCAGGATTATGGGAGTAGATATTGCAGCTGTTGATATGGAGTGGCTTTTGCGATTTACCGATCGTTATATAAAAGAAATGTCGGGAGACTACATGTGTGTATCAAACGTACATACTACAGTAACCGCTTATGAAAACTCAGAATATTGTGCCATACAAAACGGAGGAATTATGGCAATCCCGGATGGAGGCCCCCTTGCTTTGATAGGGCAAAAAAGGGGATACAGAAACATGCGGCGGACAGCAGGTCCTTCCTATATGAAAGCAGTTTTGAAACGATCAGCGGAAAGAGGGTGGAGACATTACCTGTATGGATCTACAGAAGAAACTCTTGAAACATTAAAGAAGACTGTTGAAAGGAATTATCCGGGACTTCAGATTGTCGGAATGTACAGCCCTCCGTTCCGGCCCATGACAGAGGAAGAGGATCAGCAAATTATAAAGCAGATCAATGATTCCTGTGCGGATTTCATATGGGTCGGACTGGGAGCACCAAAGCAGGAAATTTGGATGGCGGCCCATCAGGGAACAGTCCGCGGCTTTATGGTTGGAGTGGGAGCTGCTTTCGATTATCTGGCGGGGAATATTAAAAGAGCCCCTGAGTGGATGCAGAAGAGAAATATGGAGTGGTTCTACAGGTTCGTGCAGGATCCGAAGAGGCTGTTTAGAAGGTATTTTTATACAAATTCAAAATTTATATGGCATGCGATGATTAAGGGAAGATAATAAATGAAAGAAAGAAAAAGAATCCTTATGGTTCATAATTATTATCAGCTTCCTGGAGGAGAAGATACTGTTGTGGCAAATGAAAAAAAGATGCTGGAAGAGCGGGGCCACAAAGTGATTCTTTATACGAGAAACAATAATGAAATACAGGGAATGAATATTTTTAGAAAGTTATTGCTGCCGTTTGCTGCTATTTATAATCCAAGAACTGCAAGAGATATAAAAAGGATTATCAAAGATGAAAATATCGATATTGTTCATGTGCATAATACCCTGTCTCTGATCAGTGCATCAGTATATTATGCGGCTTTAAATATGAATAAGCCCGTTGTTCAGACAGTTCACAATTTCCGCCTGCTCTGCCCCGGTGCCACATTTTACCGGGATGGTCATATCTGTGAGGAGTGCGTCCAAAATGGACTTGGCTGTGCTGTGAAATATAATTGCTATAGAGGGAGTAAAATTCAGACTCTTGTGTGTGTAATCGCAACTATGGTTCATCGAATGACAGGAGTATATGGAAAGATTAATTATATCTGCCTGACGGAGTTTAACAGAAACAAGCTTTTAGGTCTTCGGCAGGTGAGGCCCAATAGAGTTTTTGTAAAGCCTAACTTTGTGGAACCGCCGGCATCTGCCTGTATCAAAACAGAAGATTTTATATTTGTTGGAAGGCTGGAAGAGATAAAAGGAATCATGGATTTATTAAAAGCATGGGAACGGATGGGAGAACAGGCTCCCGTGCTGAATATATGCGGAACAGGACCCCTTTTAAGACAGTGTAGAGCTTATATTAGAAAGAATACATTGAAAAAAGTAAATCTATTGGGTTTTGTTGATCATGAAGAAGTTAAGGATTTAATAGGGAAAAGTAAATATTTAATTCTTCCCACAAGAGTTTATGAGGGTTTTCCACTAACTGTAGTTGAGGCATTTTCGGCAGGAACTGCTGTAATTGTCCCTGATATGGGAAATACTGGCGATTTAGTTAAAGATGGAATCAACGGTTTTAAATTTAAAAGCTTTTCTATCGAATCATTAACAGATTGCATTTACAAGGCAATTAGTAAAAAAGTTGATTTAAAAGATGCAGCATACGAGGAGTATAGCACAAAATATACTGCTGCAATTAATATAAAAATGCTGGAAAAAATATACAGAATTGTTGAGAAAGCTTAGTGATGAGGAATAGTATGGAGTTATTAAATAAAGAGACGTCCGTCGTACTGGATAATGATAGTGAGAGGTATGATGTCAGTATCTGTATCGTCGCATACAATGCGGAGAAATATATTAATGACGCAATATCGGGTATTTTTTTACAGAAGACAACTTTGGATTATGAAATAGTCATAGGCGAGGATTGTTCGAAGGATTCTACAGCTGATATTTTAAGAAGTATGTGGGAAAAGGACAAGCATAGATTTTCAATCATCCTCAATAAGAAGAATCTGGGATTATCATCAAATATGTTTAATGTATTGGAAAGGGCAAAAGGAAAGTACGCTATTATTTTATATGGTGATGATTATTGGATCGACGATAGTTTGCTTCAATCTCAATTTGAGTTTCTGGAGAATAACCATAATTATATTGCAGTTACATCTCCATTAAAGTTTATTTATGACGGAGAAACGGATGCATTCAGGACTGGGCCTGCAAGATTTTTATGGGGGAAAAGAATGACGCTTAACATGTATTTAAAAGGATACAACCTTCCGATGGCAGGTGTAATGTTCAGACATAAAATGTTTGTTGACAATTCTGATCATTTTTTTAAGATGGTTGAGTCTTGTAATTCTATAGACGATATCACATTCCCCATTCTGCTTCTGATGCTTGGGGATGCTTATATTATTGACAAACCCATGGGGGCATACAGATGTTTCAAAAAAGAAAGCGGAGCAAACAATTTCAACTCGGTAAATACAAACTACAGGATAAATATGAGAACCGTTCAGGGTTTCAATAATCTATACAACTTAACTGACCGTAAATTAGACTTGAGTATTAGATATGGATTGGCTTTGGCCTCTTCCTTTAATTCGCTTCTTCATAACAGAACAACAAAAAAGGAGTATAAGGAGATAGTAAATGCTATAGGGGAACCATATAGAAGACATTTATACAAAATATGGTTTTTAGGAATGGTAAAGAAAATTGAATTGGCGGTAAGGGGATAAATATGAAAGCTGTTATTACAGGCGTTACTGGATTTATTGGCAGACATCTGGCTGATAGACTACTAAAAAACGGCGTATATGTATATGGCGTTGGAAGAGACTTTGACAAGTGTAAAAAACTATTGCAGTATAAGAATTTCAAAATGATCCGGTTGGATTTTGGTAGTTATCATTATCTGGATCATATAATTAAAGATACAAATATAGACGTATTTTTTCACATGGCACATATGGGGGTTAATGGGGTAAACAAGGTTGACTATAAAATACAATTAGAGAACTCCATTGCTGCTTGTGAAGTCGTCGAAGCTGCAAAAAGGCTTAACTGTAAAAGGTTTGTTTTTTCTGGCAGCGTGGATGAATACGAGATTAATTATTCCCCGGATGATCCTTTTAAGGAGCCAAGTCATTCGAGAACCTATGCTTTGTGTAAATATGCTTCTGAAAATATCGGTAAAGTAATCGCACATAAAAGTGAGATGGAGTATGTTACAGCATTACTGACATTAACCTATGGAGAAGGAAATAAAACTAATATATTACCTAATGTTCTCATTCGAAATTCACTAATGGGAAAACAGATGAATTTAATTAAAGGTGATAATTATTTTGATTTGATATATATATCGGACGCAGTAGATGCTATTATTACAATGGCAAAAAAAGGGAAAAACATGGAGAGTTACTATGTTGGACATCATAATTTAAGAACTTTTAGACAAACAGTGTTAGATATATGTAAGATTTTAGAATCTGATATTGAATTGAAATTTGGAAGTTATCAGGACGCAGATAATCCGATAGACTATACTTTGATTGATCGAGAAAAACTCTGGAGAGACACCGGCTTTGCATGTAATAGTTCTGAAAGGACAGCGATATTAAATACAGCAAACTGGATAAGAAAAAATGAATTTTTTTGATGAAATAATTCTTGTGGGAAAAATGTATAAGCGTGATTGTTCTAATGGACCTACTGCTGTGATGTATGCTTTACAACATGAATTTAATAAATCTGGTATCAAATGTACAACAAGAGCTTTAAGTGAAGATATAACAAAAATTCAATTTTTGATCAGATTAGCCGGATTGATAAAAGTCAGAAATAAAATAATTAACGTACATATTAACGGATTTGTATCAGCTATGTTTGTTTTGCTGATATCAAGAGTAAATAAGAAGTGTGATTTCTTTTTGACAATACATGGAATTTACCGCGAGCAAATTAAATACTACAAAAGCCATGATTATGTATGGTTATATAAAAAGTTAGAAAAATATATTTACAATAATTTTCCTAATATTATATGCGTCTCGGAACTTTGTAAAGAAACATTGTATAAAAATTTTACACCAAAAGGAAATATTTATGTTATTGAAAACGGTATCTATGATATGGAATACGTGATCAGTAAGAAAAGGAAATTGAATAAGCTATTCGTCTTTTTGGGAGGTTTACAGGAAATAAAAGGAATTGAACAGTTGATTTTTATCTTTGACCGACTGGTTTATCTGGATACAGAAGTTAAGTTAAAAATTTACGGAAGTTCTACCGATAGGCAAAGAGAGCAATTTGAAAAGAATATTGTTGAGCGTGGACTGAAAAAATATGTCGAATATGGCGGTATGCTGAAAAACAGAACTGATATTATACGCGCATATCAGGAAGCTGATTACCATATTTCTTTAAGTAAATTTGATACTTTTAATAATACAATAATAGAAGCTATGAATTATGGATGTGTTAATATATCAAATACCAAGAGTGGCGCCGCGCATTTTATTAAAAATAGGTATACAGGGTTTATTATAAATGACGATGTAGAAAATTCAGATATGGCAGAATTATTGTTTTCTATTTTAAATAGTGTTGATGTTGAGAACTATAATATGATCGCTACAAACGCTAAAGCAGCAATTGCAGAAAACGGCTGGAGTAATATAGCCAAAAATTATATATCTGTATTTGGAATGGAATAAAAATGAAAGTAGTACATATAGAGTCCGGTTTGGGAAATCAGATGTTAAGTTATTCGGAATTGCTTCTTCTGAAAAAAATAAACAATCCAGATGAATTTTATTTGGAGACGATAATTTATGATATACCAGAATGCAATGATATTATTAGACAATGGTACGGCTATGAATTAGACCGAATATTTGGAATTGATACACCCAATATAAAAACATTATTCTCTGATAAAGAGTGGAACAATATTATATACGAGGTGCGGAAAACAAAATTCTGGAGTAACTGGAATTATCCGCCGAATATTGTGAAAGTACTAAACAGACATGGGCTTGATTTGATGAATTATCGTGGGGAAATCAATTTGTCAGCCGGAGACTCATTAAAAACGAGATTAACAAATAACAGATGTGGGTACTTTATAAAAAGAATTTTAAGACCATTCTATCAAAGAATCTATGCTAACAGGATGTCAGACAGAGAAAGGATGTATCTGATTACAAATGACAATGCTTATACAGGACAATGGCTTGGATTAATGAAAGTAAACTCTGGTATAGAGATTATTGAAGAAGAAATAAGAAATACTTTTGTATTTCCGAAAATAATCGATGACAAAAATCTGAAGATGAAAGAAGTTATTGTCGGATGTAATTCAGTTGCGGTACATGCCAGACGTGGAGACGCAATGGGGACCAATGAATTTTGTTATAAATATGGATATTTTAGACGGGCAGTCAGTTATATTAAAAAAAGAGTCGATCATCCTGTCTTTGTCTTTTTTACAGATCCAGGCAGTATGTCATGGTGCAGGGAAAACTCTAAAATTTTTAATTTAGATTTTCGAAAAGATAAAGTGATATTTGTAGACTGGAATAAAGAAGAAGAAAGCTATAGGGACATGCAGCTTATGTCATACTGTAAACATAATATCATTACCAATAGTTCTTTTGGATGGTGGGGTGCTTTTTTGAATTCGAATCCGTCAAAAATAACGTGCGCTCCCAGCGTATGGATTAACACAACTATTCATCTTTAAGTTTTAGTGAAACGAGGAGTTAGTATGAAAATGAAAGCAGCTTCATGGTCTGATCTATGGACTTCCAGTACATTTTATGTATTTGCTGTGCTTTACGGGCAAATATTGAGCCTGTTTTTACCATTCTTCACAACTAAGATTTTTGCTATATACATGATTTTAATAACAATTTACGGAATATGGATCAGAAAGATTAGATACAGATTAACAGCTATTGCATCTGTTCTGTTAGGAATCTATTTTATATTGAGGTACGTTTTTGATCTGCGGGAAGTTATTTCTTATGTGTATGCTTCTGCAATTGTTATAATATTTGCAGCTTTATATATTGAAAATACAGAAACCAATTTTAGCATAAATTCTAAAAAAATTAACCAATATATATTTTTATATCTGTTATTAAATGTATCATTGTATATTTGGGGTTTTTCGGGATGCTTTCAAAATACTGGATCGGAGTTGCGATTTAGAGGCGCACTTCCTCACTCCAATATGCTGGGAGCGGTCATCTTTTCTTTGTTCTTATTAATTTTTTGGGATAGAAAGAGATTAGCCTGGTGTAACAAACTGGGATTGACCTTAATTGTTTTTTTATCCAGATCACGTACATACATTTTGTTGATCATGGTTATATGGCTGATTCAAATATGCTCTGTCACATGCAGGAGAGTTGAATTTAGGACTAAACTACTAGCAGGAATAGCATTCTTGACTTTATTCGGAAGAAGCATGTTTCAAATAATGGTAACTCATTTTTCGTTTATGTCAAGATTTCGGACCAACCGGCTGGGAGGAAACGGAAGGCAGTATTTACAGGCTTCTTATCTGAATACAATCTTAAAAGGTTCTGTCATAGAAAAAGTATCAGGTATTAAAATGGCCAAATCATATTTGGCTGGAATTACAGTTTCATTCAGTCATAGTTTTACAGAAAACTCTGTTGCAGGTATTTTTCTGCTTTTCGGAGTTGCGGGATTTCTTTTGCTTCTTATCATTTTTTCTAAATACATTAGAAACTGTAAAAGCGTTCAGGGCTGGCTGTTTATCCTGCTGAATTTGTTGTCCTTATTAACACAGGATACGTTATTATCTATACAGACCGGAATTATGACTTTTATGAGTTTGGCGGTTGCAATTTCTTATGATGATAAAACGGTATTTAGATTAAAAAATGTCAGGAGATAACAATATGACTTTATTAAAAAACGTAAAAAAATTCATTTTAGATGATCCACATATTGGATATCAGATTTATAGATTAAAGAATCCGGAAAAATCACAAATAGTCGGACGAAACAAAAGATTCAGAAATATTCATCGGAACAAGCGATGTTTTATTCTGGGAAATGGACCTTCTTTAAAAGATGAGGACCTTTCTCTGCTTGCAGAAGAATATACCTTTACCGTAAACCAATTCAGCAGATATCAAGATTATAAAAAAGTTAAAACCAATTATCATTTTTGGGCAGATGCGGCTTTTTTTAATATAGATCCCTCAAAATCGGAAGACAGGGAATTATTGAAGGTAATGACCGATATAGCAATCGATAATCGTGATGTTGAATGCTTCTTTCCTTTGATGCATAGAGATTTTATTAAAAGGTATCATTTGGAAAAGAAGCTGAGAGTTAACTATTTTAGGAGCTACAGTTCTCTGGAAGTGCGGAACGGAGAGATCGGGGATCTGTCAAAGTGCATCGCGGCATGTGGGACAGTAGTTCAATTTGCAATAGAAGCCGCTATTTATATGGGATTTTCGCAGATATATTTATTAGGATGTGATAATACAGGAATCATTACCGCTGTCAAATCAGCTTTGAGAAAAAATGATGAGGAAGATTATTTATATCAGGTAAGCGAAAATGAAAAAAGACGTATGGAGTCTTTGTTAGAGAGAAATTCGTTGGAAGTCTATATCAGGAGTTATTTGTCTACCTTCATCAATTACAGGATGCTTTATGAGGAATGCAGAAAAAGGAATATTTCTCTTATAAATTGCTCTTCTTCTACGGTTATTGACTCTATTCCGAGAGCCAGTTTGACAGAGGTGCTGAGGGAGACTTATTGATTCATGAACTCAAATAAAAAATATGGCTACCTGGTCCGAAACACAATGCTTTTTACCATAAGCTCCTTTGGATCAAAGGTTCTTTCATTTTTGCTTGTACCGTTTTACACAAGTGTTTTGTCGACAGCTGATTATGGAAAAGCGGATATTCTCACAACAACAGCAGGTTTGTTGATTTTTGTGTTTACATTAAATATTTCAGATGCTGTACTTCGCTTTGCAATTGACCAATGTGAGAGACAAGAGGAAATTCTGCTGTATGGGATTAAGGTATTGCTGAAAGGCAGTGTTCTGTTAGGGGCGGTGCTCTTGCTGTGCTGGAAATTAATTCCTGCAAAGTGGGAAAGTTATTGCTATGTTTTCCTGTTCTTCAATTTTTTTAATTCTTCGCTTAACCAGATTATTTGTAACTATTTAAGAGCAATAGACAGAATCAGGGCGGTGGCAATTTCTGGAATCATAACGACTTTTTTTATAGTCACAAGTAACATTTTATTGCTTCTGGTCATCAAAATTGGCCTGGCCGGATACTTGCTCTCTTTTATAATCGCTTCTCTGGCATCTATAATCTATGGATTGCTGCAGATTTGGTCTTTTCATGGAAAGATAGTATTTTCCTGCTGTTCCCCCAAAATGCAGAGAGAGATGAAACATTATAGTATTCCCTTGATTTTTAATGGTATTGCATGGTGGGCAAATAATGGGATTGACAAATATTTTATTTCCGGTATTATCGGTGTCGCAAATAATGGCGTATATGCTGTGGCTTACAAAATTCCCACTATTCTTTCCGCGTTTTCAGGTATTTTTGTCCAGGCATGGAATCTGTCTGCGTTAAAAGAATATGAAAAGAGTGATAACGACCATTTTTTTGCAAATATGTACAGCGCTTATAGTACGGGTATGGTAGTGATATGCAGTGCATTGATCCTAATTAATATTCCGCTGTCAAGACTACTTTTTTCAAAGGATTTCTTTGCGGCATGGAGATGTTCATCAACACTTTTACTGTCGATGATTTTCAGCGGGTTAAGCAGTTTTGTCGGGAGTGTGTTCAGCGCGGTAAAAGCGAATAAAATCTGTGCCGTATCCACAATATCAGGAGCAGTGGTCAATATCGTACTAAACAGCGTGATGATTTCTAAGTGGGGAACGCAGGGAGCCGCCATTGCTACTGCAATATCCTTTATGACTATTTGGCTGGTTCGAATGATTTATGTCAGAAAATATATTGATTGGAAGCTGAATATGAAAACTGACATCATGGCCTATATGCTGCTTATTATTCAGATCGTATTTGAACACAGCAGAGGACATGCATATCCGGGTCAAATATTAGCTCTTAGCAGTATTGTTATTTTATATCGGAGTCAGATATTAAGAATGTTTCAGAATATGAAGAAATAGAAATGAGAAATTTAGTACATAGGAAGGAGATAAACGTATGAGACGTATTGCGGCATTGCTGACAGGAAGGGGAAATAATTCTTTAAAAGATAAAAATATTTTGGATGTCTTGGGGCATCCGGTGTTGTATTATCCTGCCCGCGCAGGTCGAAAGTCAAAGCTGATTACAGACTGGTATTGTAGCAGTGATGATCCCAAAATTTTACAGGCTGCATTTGAGGAGGGATATGAAAGAATCTTAAGACCGGCAGAGTTGGCGCTTCCCACGGCGCAACATATTGATTGTATCAGACATGCTCTTTCTATAATGGATCAGGCTGACAGATTACCGGATATCCTGGTGGTTTTGCTGGCGAATAATGTAACTGTCAGTTCACAGTGGATTGACAGGTGTATTCAGATGATGTTGGAAGATGAGTCGGTTACGGCAGTTGTCCCTGTCTATGAGGATAATGACCATCACCCTTTACGGGCTAAGACATTGGAGGCAGACGGGACTTTGGCCATGTATGAAAAAGGCATTGTGGAAAAGATCTCGACGAATCGCCAGGACTTACCGACATGCTACTTTCTGTCGCATAATTTTTGGGTACTTAATGTCGAATATCTGATGACCGGAAAAGAAGGACAACAGCCCTGGAGCTTTATGGGAGATAAAATTCTGCCCTATGCGATTGACGAGTCGATAGATATTCATCATCATGTAGACTTGATTTTAGCAAAAGAATGGATTGAAAAGTATTACACAGATCATTAAGAATAGGATGGTCTTTTATACTGAGGTTTATATAATTAATTTCGCATAGCAAGGAGAAATCTGATAAAGCTAAATGGAAATTATGACAGCACAAGTGAAAACAAAGAATACAAACAGGAAGATATATTTATTATTTTAAGGGATTATTCAGGAATCGGTACGATCACGACGGTAGGAGTATTTTGTGCGGTTAAAGAGCTGACGCATTTTTTATTGTGCAGAAACTTTTTTTCGAATAAAACAATATACTTGTTGGAAGTCGTTAGCAGCGCGACATTTGGAATATATTTAACAGAAAATATTTTGGAACGTATTATAATTTTTGTATATAGATTTTTAAGTGATTTCATGCCTTCCATAATCGCATGCGGGATATATTTGCTGGCAACAATGACTTTTGGAACAATCGTTATAAGTATGCTGAAGAGAATTCCTGTCTTAAAAAGGTTATTATAACTAGAGTATTGATTTACATTGTGGAATAGTACTCATTTTACCATGACAATTCCCATGGCTATACCCCGGATACCGGCCTGAGGCTCTCCAGCGAGAAGCTGCAGAAACCTGGCAGGGGCCATCAAAAAGGAAGACCGGAGATATGCCGAGAGTACGTCCCCTTCCGCAGACAAAAGGAGTTAAAGATTCCTTTATCTGCGGAAGGTCATTTTTTTCTTGCAAATAGAGAAAAATACTGCTAACATAGGAAAGACAGATGAGCGGAATACAATTGCGGAAAGGAGATAAGAATTATGACGATCAAGATCGGTATTTTAGGATATGGAAATCTGGGAAGAGGGGTGGAGTGCGCCATTAAGCACAATCCGGATATGGAGCTGGCTGCTGTTTTTACCAGGAGAGATCCCGAAGACGTCCATATCCTTACGGAGAATGTGCCGGTATACCCGGCGGCGGAGGCCATAGACAGGAAGGACGATATCGATGTGCTGATCCTCTGCGGCGGCAGTGCAACGGACCTTCCGAAGCAGACGCCGGAGTATGCAAAATATTTCAATGTGGTGGACAGTTTTGATACCCATGCCAGGATCCCGGAGCATTTTGAGGCGGTGGATAAAGCAGCCGGGGAAAGCGGCCATACAGGGCTCATCTCTGCCGGCTGGGATCCGGGTATGTTCTCCCTGAGCCGCATGTACGCCAATGCCGTTCTGCCCGGCGGCCATGATTATACGTTCTGGGGAAGGGGCGTGAGCCAGGGGCATTCGGATGCCATCCGGAGGATCGACGGGGTAAAGGATGCCAGACAGTATACCATCCCGGTGGAGTCTGCCCTGGAGGCAGTGAGAAGCGGAAGCGATCCGGAGCTGACTACCAGACAGAAACATACCAGAGAGTGTTTTGTGGTGGCCGAGGAGGGGGCCGATCTGGCCAGGATCGAGAAAGAGATCGTGACCATGCCCAATTACTTTGCCGATTATGACACTACGGTTCATTTTATCAGCCAGGAGGAACTGAACAGAGACCACAGAGGGATTCCTCACGGCGGTTTTGTGATCCGCACGGGGAAGACCGGCTGGAATGATGAGAACAGCCATGTCATCGAATACAGCCTGAAGCTGGATTCCAATCCGGAATTTACGGCTTCTGTTATTGTAGCTTATGCGAGAGCCGTGTACCGGCTGAACCAGGAAGGCCAGAAGGGCTGCAAGACTGTTTTCGATATCGCCCCTGCATATCTGAGTCCTGAGAGCGGCGAAGAGCTGAGAAAGTATCTGCTGTGATAGTGCAATAAATGAAAGCTGTTTATTCTGAAAAGAGTAGGCAGCTTTTTTTAACAGTAGATTGGGGCATAAGGAAATGGTCAGGGAGAGTGCTATGGATAACATAAATGATGTGAAAAGACAATAGTAAATATTATTGTCAGCCTGGATGGCGAGAAGATCGTACTGATCAATGATATCCGTTTTAAAGGCAAAAAGCGGGAAGACTGGAAAGAGGTGGAGGACTATCTCAAAGAGTATGTCGGAGAATACGAAAAAGAAACGAGCAGTCCTCTCAAAGTGAAACGAAAAGTGTGAAGGCAGAAATCATTCTGACTACACGGCATATTCTTGCAGGCATAGCGTATCGACTAACGCCTCCTCTTGTGGTATACTTGTAAAGTATGTTAATCACAGAAGGAGGCATTTTTATGGGCGAACAGGAACCTAAAAAAGTGAAAAAACATATATGTGCTGGTCTGTTGGCCCATGTGGATGCAGGAAAGACCACATTGTCGGAAGGGATCCTATATACAACAGGAACGATCCGGAAGCTTGGGCGGGTAGATAATAAGAACGCGTTTCTTGATACTTATGAGCTGGAGCGGGCAAGAGGGATCACCATCTTTTCCAAGCAGGCAGTCTTTCAGCTTGGGGAGACGGAGGCGACGCTCCTGGATACGCCGGGACATGTGGATTTTTCGCCGGAGATGGAGAGGACGCTGCAGGTGCTGGATTATGCTATCCTGGTGATCAGCGGAGCCGACGGAGTTCAGGGTCACACGGAGACCTTGTGGCGGCTTCTGGCCCGCTATGGCGTTCCCACCTTTCTGTTTGTAAACAAAATGGATCAGGAGGGCACGGACAGGGAGAAACTGCTGGCAGAGCTGAAAAAGCATCTCAGCGAAAACTGCATCGATTTCAATGAGGATCCGGACAGTCTGTATGAAAATCTGGCCGTGTGCGACGAAAAGACTCTGGAGATCTATCTGGAACAGGGAGAGATGCCGGATAAGGAGACTGCCAGGCTTATCAGAGAGAGAAAGGCGTTCCCCTGCTATTTCGGATCGGCTCTGAAGCTTTGGGGAGTGGAGGAACTGCTGAGAGGGCTGGAGCTTTACGGTACGGCGCCGGATTACGGAGACAGATTTGCCGCCAGAGTGTACAAGATCTCCAGAGACGACCAGGGAAACCGGCTGACCCATCTGAAGGTCACCGGAGGAAGCCTGAAGGTGAAGACGGAACTGATCCTGGGGAAAGAAGGGGGAACAGCGGAAAAGGTCAATCAGATCCGTGTCTACTCAGGTGTGAAATATGAGACTATCCAGGAAGCGGGACCGGGAACCGTATGCGCGGTCACAGGTCTGTCGGCCACATTTCCGGGACAGGCTCTGGGAGAGGAGAAGGGCTCCACAGTTCCTCTTCTGGAACCTGTTCTCACATATCAGCTCATCCTGCCTCCCGACTGTGATGCGGCAGGGATGCTGCCGAAAATGAGGCTCCTGGAGGAGGAAGAGCCCCAGCTCCATATTGACTGGAACGAAACCCTGGGCGAGATCCAGGTCCAGGTCATGGGAGAGGTGCAGATCCAGGTGCTGAAAAGCCTGATCAGGGACCGGTTCGGGACGGACGTGGATTTTGGCGCCGGAAGCATCGTGTACAGGGAGACCATCAGGGAACCGGTGGAGGGAGTAGGACATTATGAGCCTCTGCGCCATTATGCAGAGGTTCATCTTCTGCTGGAGCCGGGGGAGAGAGGCAGCGGCCTGGAATTTGGAACCAGCTGCAGCGAGGATGTGCTGGAGAGGAACTGGCAGCGTCTGATCCTGACTCATCTGGAGGAGAAACGCCACAGAGGCGTGCTGACAGGCGGGGAACTGACGGATATGAAGATCACCCTGATCGCCGGCCGGGCCCACCAGAAGCATACGGAAGGCGGCGATTTCCGGCAGGCTACCTACCGTGCTGTCCGCCAGGGACTGATGGAAGGGATCAGCGTCCTTCTGGAGCCCTGTTATCAGTTCCGTCTGGAGATTCCTTCGGAGTATACGGGACGGGCCCTGACCGACATCGACCGGATGCAGGGGCAGTTCGATGCCCCGGTGCAGGAAGGGGACGTGACGGTGATCTGCGGCCGTGCCTCGGTAGCCGCCATGAGGAATTATCAGGCGGATGTGGTGTCCTACACCAGAGGAAGGGGACGGCTTTCCTGTATTCTGTCCGGATATGAGCCCTGCCGCAGTCAGGAGGAGGTGACGGCTGCCCTGGGATATGATCCGGAGGCTGACACGGACAACCCTCCGGGTTCTGTCTTCTGCGCTCACGGAGCCGGCTTCTATGTGCCCTGGGATCAGGTTAAAAGCTTCATGCATGTGGAGAGCCCGTTGGAACTGATGCTCCGCCGCAGGCAGGAGAACGGCCGGGAGACGGAAGCAGCCGGAGCGGGAGACGGAATCGGAAAGGGAACGAAAGCCGGAGCGGAGGACAGAGGCAGGGTTCCCGGCGGAACCGGTGCAGAGGTCTCGTCAGGATACAGAACCGTCACAGGAAGCCGGACTGGAGACACACAAAACAGGACTGGCCCGGCCCCGGTGTCCGGCAGTATGGATGATAAAGAACTGGAGGAGATTTTTACCAGGACCTACGGGACCAGCAAGCGGGAGCTTTACCGACAGCAGGGGGCCAGGCACATAAATTATGAAAGCCGGAGGCCGGAGAAGCCGGGAAAACCGGAGGAACCCCGGGAAGAATATCTTCTGGTAGACGGATATAATATCATCTTTGCATGGGAAGAGCTTCGGGAACTGGCCAGGACCACCATAGACGGGGCCCGCCATAAGCTTATGGATATTCTGTGCAATTATCAGGGGTACAAAAAATGCACGGTGATTCTGGTTTTCGATGCCTACAAAGTAGAAGGAGGCATCGGCCAGGCCATAAAATACCATAATATCCATGTGGTCTATACGAAGGAAGCGGAAACCGCGGATCAGTATATCGAAAAGCTGGCTCACAAGATGGGAAAAGACCATCAGGTAACCGTGGCCACGTCGGATGGGCTGGAACAGCTGATCATCCGGGGAGAAGGCTGCCGTCTTTTGTCGGCTCAGGATCTGAGAGAAGAGATGGTTTCCGTCAGCCGGGAGATTGAGACAGAGTACCTGGAGCCTCTTCGGAGAGGGGCCGGGAAAGGGAAAAATTATCTGCTGAATTATGCGACGGAAGAGGTGGCAGAGTATCTGGAAGAGATGAGGCTTGGAAAAGGGGAGGACCGGAATTAGAACCGGTCCTTCTGTTTTTTGCACAGCTGCCAGAAAGCTACGGCGCTGGCAGCCGCCACGTTGAGTGAATCTACATTATGATACATGGGGATCTGCAGGGTGTAATCGCAGTCCTCTATGGTCCCGGCAGAGAGTCCGTCGCCCTCGGATCCAAGGATCACAGCCAGTTTATCCTCAGACATGACAACAGGATCTTCGATACTGACGGACTGGCTGCATAAAGCCATGGCGGCTGTCCGAAATCCCAGTTCCCTCAGGACGGGCACAGAAGCTTCCTGGTCCAGGTAAGTCCAGGGGATCTGAAACACCGTACCCATACTGACTCTGATGGCCCGGCGGTAGAGGGGATCGCAGCATGAGGGGGTCAGGAGCACTCCGTCCATGCCCAGAGCAGCCGCGGAACGGATGACGGCACCTATATTGGCAGGGTTCATCACATGTTCCAGCACGGCGATCCGGTGTGCTTTGGCGCATATATCTCTCACGGCCGGCAGGGGACGGCGCCTCATGGCACACAGCATGCCCCGGGTCAGATGGAACCCGGTGAGCCGGGCCAGAACCCGGGAGTCCGCGGTGTAGGCCGGGATATCCCCGCAGCGTTCCAGGATCTTTCGGGTATGGCCGTCCACAGGTTTTTCTTCCAGAAGCATGGAGACCGGCAGGTATCCGCTGTCCAGAGCGCGCTCGATGACTTTGGGGCTTTCCGCGATGAAAAGTCCGTTTTGTGGTTCGTAAAATCGGAGCAGCTGTGTCTCCGACAGGCGGGCATAAATATCCAGTTCCGGAGCACACAGGTCCGTTACGGGGATCATTCGGGGCATGGGGAGACTCCTTTATAAACGGTGTTCTATTTTTTCAGTGCCAGTTCATAGATGCCCAGGAGCATCTCACAGCCCACGGCCAGAGCCTGTTCGTCAGGGCACATAAAGGCGCTGTGGAGGGGATAGTAGGTGCCGGAGCAGTCGCCGCCCACGCCGAGGAAGAAATGGCCCCCTGTCTTGTGGAGCAGATAATAGGCAAAATCTTCTCCTACCATGGAGGGATAGATATCATCCAGAGGAGTGTATCCCAGTTCTCTGGCAGCCTGGCGGATCAGACCGGCATGATCGGCCGGATTCAGTACGGCCGGGTAACTGTACTCATATCTGACCGTAGCCGATCCTCCCATGGCTCTGGCCGTATGTTCGGCTATGGCGGTCATTCGGTCCGTGATCAGCTTCAGAGTGGAATCATAGTAGGTACGGATAGTGCCCACGATCTGAGCGCTCTCCTGGATGACATTTTCTGTAGTTCCGCTGTGGATCTGGCAGCAGCTGACTACCGCATTGTCGCAGGGATGGACGCTGCGGCTTACGATGGTCTGGAAGGCCATGACCATCTGGCAGGCCATGACGATGGGGTCCACGGCATCCTGAGGCTTTGCGCCGTGACCGCTTTTTCCTTTTATATCTACCCAGAAGGTAGTGGGGCTTGCCATGACGGGGCCGTCTTTACAGCCGATCTCGCCGGTCTTCAGTTCCGGAGCCACATGATATCCGTAATAGGCATCCACGTCATCCAGAAGCCCGGCCTTGATCATGGGAGAGGCTCCGCCGGGGAATTTCTCCTCTGAGGGCTGGAAGATCAGCACCACAGTGCCTTCGATGAGCTCCGGATGTCTGGCCATCACCAGGCCGAAGGCCAGAAGGACAGCCATATGGCAGTCGTGTCCGCAGGCATGCATGACTCCCGGATTTTCCGATGCGAAGGGAAGTCCTGTTTCCTCCTGGATCGGAAGGGCGTCCATATCGGCCCGGAAGGCCAGAACCCTGCCGGGTTTTGTCCCCCGGATCCGGGCGACCAGGCCGTGTCCTGCCGGGTTCAAGGTGTAGGGGATAGAATTCTTTTCCAGGACAGAAGCCAGGTATGCGGTAGTTTCTTTTTCCTTCATGGACAGCTCCGGATGGGCGTGGAGATATCTGCGGAAAAGCACTGCCTCATCATAGACCTGACTGACATAGGTTTTGATCAATTCTTTGTTCATGAGGGTTCTCCTTTTCAGTTGGTGAAAATCTACTCTCTATTATAGAAGTTCTCCGGAAAAATTCAAGTTTTCCGGTTAAAACAATTGAACTTCCGGTTCCCGTTAGATATAATAAAACAATTGGAAATTCCCCATAAGAAAGGAAGGATCAAGATGAATCCAATAAAGATCGAAACATTCACCAGGTTTCAGTTCGTCAGCAATCCGACGTTTTCGCCGGACGGCAGGCTCATTGCCTTCGTGGTTCAGCACGCGGACTTAAAGGACAATGATTATAAGGGTGATCTGTATCTTTATCACTGCGACGATGGCAGGGTTACCCGGCTGACCGGGGCAGGAGATGCCAAAAGCTATGTGTGGACGGCAAAAGGAACCCTTCTGTTTCCCGCCGACAGGGAGAAGAAGAAAGAGAAAGAAGACGATGATGAGATTTTCACCGGTTATTATGAGATCTCTCCCGACGGAGGAGAGGCGGTGAAAGCTTTTGAGGTGCCGCTGAAGGCCAAAGGGATGTACCGGGTCGACGAGGACCGGTATCTGATTACGGCTGCGGCTGAGCTGGAGAAACGGGTCCGGGAAAAGGATAAGGCTTATGAGGTGGCGGACGAGGTTCCGTTCTGGTCCAACAGTGAGGGATTTACCAACGGGATCAGAAACCGTCTGTATCTGTACCGGGTTTCCACAGGGGAGCTGACCCCCGTGTCCGAGGAGACGGCAGATGTGAGCAGTTATTCCGTCAGGGGAAACAGGGTTCTCTATAAGGCTTATCCGTGGACCGATATCCGTGATCAGTACGACGGCATCTACCTGTATGATATGGATACCGGAGAAAACAGATGTCTGTTGGAGAAAGACAAACGCCGTACCGGAATGATCGGATTCTGGGCAGACGGCGAGGCGGTTGTGGCCTCCGCCGTGGACAACCATTACGGAAACGGGAAATATCAGGATTTCTACACCATGGATCTGGAGACGGGAGAGATGAAGCTGCTGGCAGAATATGATTACAGCAGCGGCCAGGGAAGCGTAGGCAGCGATGCCCGGCTGGGAAGCGGCAGGACGGTGAAGGCAGGAGACGGAATCTGCTGGTTTGTCACTACCAGAGGGGACAGCGCCCACGTGTACTCTCTCAGCCGTGAAGGCTGTCTGGAGGGCGTCGTGACAGACCGGGGTTCCTGCGACAGCTTTGATATCCGGGATGGTCACGTGGTCGTCTGCGGCCTCTACGGGGACCGGCTGGCGGAACTGTATCTGGACGGGAAGCAGATCACCTTTTTCAACGATATGAGTCAATGGCAGGTGTGTCCGCGGAAGGAATACAGTTTTACCGCAAAAGACGGATTTTCTCTTACGGGCTGGGTGATGCCGCCGGCAGGATATGAGCAGGGAAAGAAGTATCCGGCTATCCTCCACATCCACGGAGGTCCCAGGACCGTATTCGGAACCGTGTTCCACCATGAGATGCAGATGTGGGCCAATGCAGGATATTTCGTGTTCTTTACCAATCCCAGAGGTTCCGACGGATTCGGCACGGAATTCGGTGATATCAACGGCAGATACGGAACCGTGGATTATGAAAATCTGATGGAATTTACAGACTATGTTCTGGACCATGAGCCGGACATCGACAGGGAGAGAGTGGGTGTGACCGGAGGCTCTTACGGCGGCTTTATGACCAACTGGATCATCGGCCATACAGACCGGTTTAAGGCAGCGGCTTCCCAGAGATCCATCGCCAACTGGATATCCTTTGAGTACATGTCGGATATCGGCCATACCTTTACAAAGGACAACCAGTCGGTCTTCGCCTGTGAAGACGTGGACAAACTGTGGTTCCATTCCCCCATCAAATATATAGCCGGCTGCAAGACCCCCACTCTGTTTATTCATTCTGACCGGGATTACCGCTGCAACATCGCAGAAGGCATGGAGATGTTTGCGGCTCTGAAGGTGCTGGGAGTGGATACGCGGATGCTGGTAGTGAAGGGAGAGACCCATGAACTGTCGCGGTCGGGAAAACCCAGAAACAGGATCGTGCGCATGAGAGAGATTCTTAACTGGATGGATCGATATCTGAAACCGGAGATTGCAGGGAAGGAGGAGCAGTGATCATGGGACAGACAGAGAAGAAGCCGGTAACGCGGGATGATTTGTTTCAGTTTCGTTTTGTGTCAGAGGTATCCCTTTCTCCTGACGGACAGTGGGCAGTCTGCGTGGTGAACCAGGCGGACAGGGAGGATAACTGCTATCACAGCAGTATCTGGGCAGTCAGTCAGGAGACCGGGGAGAGCCGGATGCTTGCGGCCAGGGGGGAGGCCAGATCCCCGCTGTGGCTGGACGGGGAAACCCTCTTATTTGTCTCCCGGAGGGATATGGACAAAGAGGAGGCCGACCATAAGACAGAGTACTACCGGATCTCCTTAAACGGCGGCGAAGCGGTGAAAGCCATGACGGTTCCGGTAAAAGCGGAGAAGATCAGAAAGCTTGGAGACAAGTGGCTGGTAATGGCTTCCGCGGATGAGAACGAAGAAGACAGAAAGGCTGAGGACTCCAAAAAACAGGAGTCAGGTGAGCCGGAGACCTGGGAGGCCAGGGAAGGCGAAGATTATTACATTTATGAGGAGCTTCCCTTCTGGTTCAACGGCAAGGGGATCCGCAGCAGAAAGCGCAGCGCCCTCTTTGTCTTTGACGGGAAGACAGAGAAGATGACCCGCCTTACTCAGAAATATCTGGAGGTGGTTTCCTTTGACCTGTCGCCGGATGGGAAGAAGATCGTCTGGTGCGGTCCGGTCTATGACAGTGTAAAGCCCCGCACATGCGGCCTTTATCTTTGGGACGAAGAGACGGGAGAGACCAGGCAGCTGGCAAAGGACGGCTTTTACGACGTGGACCAGGTCTGCTTTATGGGAAATGAGACTGTTTTCTATACGGCTTTTACCTATGAGAGGGCAGGGAAACATCCCAGGTTTTATCTCCTTGACCTGAAAACAGGCGATGTGCGGCAGCTTCCTTTCTGCGATGCCTCCACGGGCAATATGGTGGGAAGCGATGCAAAATTCGGGGCAGGCAGAGCCATGGCTTACTGTGAGAAACGGGATGTGCTCTATCTTCTGCAGACCCTTTGGGGAGACTGCAGGCTCATGGCCATGGACAGAGAAGGAAGGCTGACAGAGGTCACCGGGACCAGGGGCGCGGTCACGGGATTTGATGTAAAAGACGGCCGCATCGTCATGACGGCCATGAGAGGGCAGAACCTGGCAGAGGTATACGCCCTGTGCCCGGAGACCGGTGCGGAGAAGAAACTGACGGGATTTAACGACGGGTATCTGGAAAGCCATAAGATCACAGCTCCGGAGGCTTTCCGGTATCACAGCAAAAACGGCTATGAGATGGAAGGCTATGTGATAAAGCCTGCGGACTATGAACCTGGCAGGAAATATCCGGCTGTCCTGGAGATCCACGGCGGTCCCAAGGCAGTGTCGGGCACCGTGTTTTTCCATGAGTATCAGTGCCTGTCAAACGACGGATATTTTGTAATTTACTGCAATCCCAGAGGCTCCGACGGGAGAGGCGAGGCATATGCGGATATTACGGAAGTATTTGGGAAAGACGATTTTGAGGACCTTCTGGAATTTACAGACGAAGCCCTGACATTCTGTCCCGACATAGACGGGGAGAAGATCGGAGTCTGCGGCGGTTCCTACGGCGGATTCATGTGCAACTGGATCGTGGGTCATACGGACCGGTATGCCGCGGCCGTGTCTCAGCGCTCCATCTCCAATTATCTGACCAAATGCCTGTACACGGATATCGGTTACTATGCCAACCGTCTGCAGATGGGCGCTTATCCGTGGGAAGATTTTCACAAGGTGTGGTCCATGTCTCCCTTAAGCGGAGCAGGCTCGGCCAGGACTCCTCTGCTGCTTCTGCAGTCGGATGAGGACTACCGGTGCTGGATGGGAGATGCCATCCAGATGTTCTCTGCCGTGAAGCGTCAGGGAACCGACACCAGGCTGGTACTGTTCCACGGAGAGAACCACGAACTGTCCCGGAGCGGGAAACCCGGAAACCGTATCACCCGGCTGAAGGAGCTGGAGCAGTGGTTTGAAAAATACCTGTAACAGAGACTGACTTTATTTAATTAATAAAGAACTTAAGAATCTTAAGAAAAGTTCCCAGGACATGGATGCCGTCAACTGGGATAAAAGGGGTATTACTGGGTTTCTCGTATATTCAGAAACATTTTGTATTGATTTACCTCTCAATGTATGTTATATTAACTAAATAATATTTTTCGATGCATTCAGCCTTATGGTTGTGCAAATAAATTTAAGAGGTGAAAGTATTATGAAGAAAAGAACACTGCGGCTTTTTGCCACCGCGATGGTCCTTTCCCTTGCTGCCAGCCTGTTTGCCGGCTGCGGTTCAGGGAACAAACAGGGAGGTTCTGACCAGAGTCAGGCAGGAGGAGCGGCAGAGTCCACTGCATCCGCAGGCGGTTCCGGAGCCGGTTCCGCATCTGCATCCGGTAAGGATACCCTGATCATCGTAACAGCCAACGAGACGCCCAGCGTTACCACGAACCTGCACAATGCAGTGGCCGGTGATTATCTGAACAAGATGACCCATAACTCTCTGTTTTACATGGATGAGAACATGGCAGTACAGCCGGATCTGGTCGAGAGTTATGAGACCCCCAGCGATACCGAGTGGGTGTTCAAGCTGAAACAGGGCGTAAAGTTCCACAATGGCGAGGAGATGAAGGCAGCAGACGTCAAGGCTTCTTTAGAGCTCTGTAAGACTTCTCCGGATGTTTCCCTGTACGGAACATCCACCGGAACCATCGAGGTGATCGATGATTATACCGTAAAGATCACAACAGACGGCCCTCAGTCCGGCCTTCTGATCGACCTGTGCCATCACGGCAACGCCATCGTTCCGGCTGCTCTGATCGAGAGCGGACATGACTTCAACAAAGAACCCATCGGTACCGGCCCATATAAGCTGACCGCATGGAACAAGGGCGAGAGCCTGGAATTTGAAGCATTCGCAGATTACTTTAAAGGCGAGCCGCCTATTAAGAAAGTGATCTGGAAGATCATTCCCGAAGGTTCCTCACGTACCATGGCACTGGAGGCAGGCGAGGCTGATCTGATCGTCGAGGTGGAGAACAACGATCTTTCCCGTCTGATGGACAATTCCAAGATTGCCGTGTTCAACGAGGGTTCCACTTCTCATAACTTCATGATGATCAACAATGAGAAGGCTCCTTTTGACAATATTAACTTCCGCCGTGCCATTGATGCCGCTATTGACAAGAACGCGATCATCCAGGTGGCATTAAACGGCGCAGGTACTGTAGCCGACTCCATGGTTCCGGACTGCTTCCCGGGAACCACCAATGAAGGTGCTCCGTCTTATGATGTGGAGAAGGCCAAAGCCTATTTCGCAGAGTCCGGTCTCAATGCCGCTGACTGCGGATTCGCCCTGATCTGCTCCGACGATACCAAGCTTCGTGTGGGCCAGGTTATCCAGAGCTGCTTAAAGGAGAACCTTGGAATCGACATCACTCTGGAGTCCATGGACCTTGCCACATATCTTGATGTGACTGCTACAGGAGATTATGACGCTGCCATCGGCGGCTATACAGCCAACTCCCTGCTGTCTTATGCTCAGGGTGTATACCATTCCGACTCCATCAATGCGTCCAACAAGACCCGTACCAACGAGCCGGAGATCGATGCTCTTATCGAGAAGCTTCAGGCAACTATTGATATGGCCGAGAACGAGAAGGTTGCCACAGAACTGAACCTTGCGCTCAACGACCTGTGCCCCCAGGTTCCGCTGTATATGCGCAACAACGTCCGCGCTTATGATGCCGCACTGGCCGGCTTCAACCTGAACGCAGGCGGCAACACATATTATGATTGGATGAGTTGGGGAAATTAAGGGATATTTTCTAACCTGCATTCAGAACAGGGAACGGCCCCTGGCGGGCCGCTCCCTGTTTTAATGTGCAGGACAAAAGCCCCATCCGGTAGCCATGTGCCGGTTATGCCTGCATGAACCGGCATATGGCTATCGGATGGGCACGGTGGTGTTTTTCATTCCTGCCAGAAAACTTACACTTAAGAAAGGAGGAGATCATACAGGATGATCAAGTTTATTATCAAACGTCTGGTGGCCCTTATTCCTGTATTGCTTGGCGTCACCCTGCTTGTATTTTTTATCCTTGACCTGGCTCCCGGTGATCCAGCCAAAACTATTCTCGGTGAGCAGGCCCGTCCGGAAGATATCGCCGCGCTGCGCGAGGAAATGGGGCTGAATGATCCCTTTATCGTGCGTTACGGCCGCTATATGTTCGACCTGGTTCAGGGCGATCTGGGTACTTCCTACAAGACCCGTGATCCGGTAGGGGAGGAGGTATGGGCCCGTCTTCCAAACACGATCACCCTGGCACTGACCTCTACGGTTGTTGCTATCCTGCTTGCCCTGCCTTTGGGCATCATTGCCGCAATTAAACAAAATACGCTATTTGACGGTATCAGTATGTTTATATCCCTATTGGGTATTTCCATGCCGGTATTCTGGATGGGACTTTTGCTGATCCTTTTCTTCTCCGTAAAGCTGGGCTGGTTCCCGGTGGCCGGGGCCGACCAGGGCATCAAGAGCCTGGTGCTGCCTTCTGTGGCTTTGGGGTTCATGCATATGGCTGCCATTGCCCGGACGACGAGAAGCTCCATGCTTGAGACCATCCGTCAGGATTATATCAGGACCGTGCGTGCCAAGGGACTTCCTGAGCATGAGATCATCACCGACCATGCGCTGCGCAACGCACTGATTCCCACTACCACGGTCATCGGCTTACAGATCGGCCAGATGCTGGGCGGTTCCGTTCTCACGGAGAGCGTATTCGCATGGCCGGGGATCGGCCGCTATATGATCCAGTCCATCCAGGGCCGTGATATCCCTTCCGTCATGGGCTGTATCATCGTCTTTGCCATCGGATTTGCACTTATCAACCTGCTTGTGGATCTGATCTATGGTTTCATCGATCCGCGTATTAAAGCGCAGTACAAATAGGAAGGAGGAGAAAAATGAACAATGTTTCTGCTGTAACAGAAAATGAACAGATTTCCGTTAAGAAAAAAAGCCAGTTTGCCGACGTCTGGAAGCGTCTCTGCCGCAATAAGACAGCCGTCCTGGGACTCGTGATCGTCATACTGCTGGTTCTGATCGGTATCCTCTCTCCTATTATCTTCGATTATGAGACGCAGGTGATCAAGACCGATTATTCCAACACTCTGCAGCCTCCGTCTGCAGCCCATCCTTTTGGTACAGACGAGATGGGCCGTGACATTATGATCCGTACTCTGTACGCTACTTCCACGTCTCTGTCCATCGGAGTCGTCACGGTCATCGTGGCTCTGGCGGCAGGACTGGTTTTAGGCTCTGCGTCAGGATATTTCGGCGGCAAGGTGGACATGATCATCATGCGTATCATGGATATCTTTCTGGCCATTCCCGGAACCCTTTTGGCCATCTGTATCGTGGCCTCTCTGGGAAATTCCATCACCAACCTGGTAATCGCTCAGGCAGTCTCGGCTATTCCCAAGTTTGCCCGTGTGGTCCGCGGCGCGGTGATGACGGTCCGTGATTCCGAATATGTGGAAGCGGCGCGGGCCATCGGAGCCAAGGACACGACCATTATTTTCCACGATGTTCTTCCCAACAGTCTGGCTCCCATTATCGTCCAGACTACTCTGGAGGTAGCTACGGTCATCCTTTCCATCGCAGGACTTTCCTTCATCGGCCTGGGTATCCCGGCTCCGAGACCGGAATGGGGCGCCATGCTTTCCGGTTCCCGCTCCTATATCCGTGACTACAGCTACATGTGTATGTTCCCGGGACTTGCGATCATGATCACCATTCTTTCCCTGAACCTTTTGGGCGACGGCCTGCGTGATGCCCTTGATCCCAGACTGCGTTAAGGAGGTGCCGAGATGAGTGAAGATGTGAAAAAAGATTTAACTGCCGAGATCAGGAACCTGGTTGTCGAGTTCCGCACCGATTACGGCGTTGTACAGGCTTTAAACGGACTGGAACTGGAGATCGAGAGGGGAAAGACCCTGGGCCTGGTAGGAGAGACCGGCGCAGGAAAGACCACTACGGGACTTTCTCTGCTGCGCCTCATCCCCAACCCGCCGGGAGTCATCGTCTCCGGCTCCATAAAACTTGACGGGAAGGATATCCTTTCCATGGGCGACAAGGAGATGCAGGCTATACGCGGCAAGACCGTGGCCATGATCTTTCAGGATCCTATGACCTCCCTAGACCCGGTTATGACAGTGGAACAGCAGATCGCCGAGGTCATCAAGCTTCATGAGGAGGGCGGGCAGGCGGAGGCCTTAAAAAGGGCCCGTGAGATGCTGGAGCTGGTAGGAATTCCCGGCACCCGCGGCAGTGAGTATCCTCATCAGTTTTCCGGCGGTATGAAGCAGCGTGTGGTCATCGCCATGGCGCTGGCCTGCAACCCGGAGCTTCTGATCGCCGATGAGCCCACCACGGCTCTGGACGTGACGATTCAGGCACAGGTTCTGGAGATGATGAAGGGTCTTCGTGAGAAATATAATACATCCATGCTGATGATCACCCACGATCTGGGCATCGTGGCCGAGATCTGCGACAAGGTTTCGGTTATTTACGCCGGACATGTGATCGAGCACGGAACCCTTGAGGATATTTTCAAAAATACCCGTCATCCCTACACGGAAGGACTGTTCAATTCCCTTCCCAACCTTGAGGACCGTCAGGCAGAGTTAAAGCCTATCAAGGGCCTGATGCCGGATCCCAGCAACCTGCCTAAGGGCTGCGCTTTCTGTCCCCGCTGTGATTACGCCATGGATATCTGCCAGACCCAGAAGCCGGGCCGTACTTACCGCAATGATACTCACTATGTGGAATGTCACCTGTACAACAAAGATAATATTCATGAAGGGAAGGTGAAAGGCCGATGAGTACACAGCCCTTGCTTGACGTCAGAAATTTAAAGAAATATTTCAGCACGCCCAAAGGAATGCTCCATGCCGTCGATGACGTCACCTTTACCATTGAAAAGGGAAAGACTCTCGGCGTGGTCGGCGAGTCCGGCTGCGGAAAGTCCACCACAGGGCGGGCGATCTTAAGACTTCTTGAGCCTACATCCGGACAGGTGCTGTTTGAAGGCCAGGATGTGGTAAAGCTGTCCAAGGAAGAGATGCGCAGGAAACGCACGGAGATGCAGATCATTTTCCAGGACCCGTTTTCCAGCTTAAATCCCCGTAAGACAGTGAGCCAGATCATCGCTGATCCGCTTAAGATCAACAAGATCATCACCAACCCGGCCAAACAGATGGAGCGGGTGCGTGAGCTGATGGAGATCGTAGGTCTTGCCGACCGTCTGATCAACACCTATCCCCACGAGCTGGACGGCGGCCGCCGGCAGAGAATCGGTATCGCCCGGGCACTGGCGCTGAATCCCAAGTTCATCGTCTGCGACGAGCCGGTTTCGGCCCTGGACGTGTCCATCCAGGCGCAGATTCTGAACCTGATGAAAGAGCTTCAGAAGAAGATGGGACTGACCTACATGTTTATCACACATGACCTGTCGGTTGTCAATCATTTTTCCGACGATATCGCCGTTATGTATCTGGGCAAGCTGATCGAAAAAGCCCCCTCCGAGGAGCTGTTTGAGAATCCGACCCATCCCTATACTAAGGCCCTTCTGTCGGCTATCCCGATTCCGTCTCTGGACAACCGCAGAGAGAGGATCCTCTTAAAGGGCGAGATCACTTCTCCCATTGAGCCGCCGGCAGCCTGCCGGTTCGCCAACCGCTGTCCTCATGCGACAGACCGGTGCAGGGGTGAAGAGCCGCAGTTAAAAGAGATCAGGCCGGGACATTTTGTCTCCTGCTTTTTAAGCGAGTAACATCGGATATACAGGGGGCCGCCTGTTGAAAGGAATTCCTTCTCAACGGGCGGCTCATCCTTTCTTTCCATGTAACAGGCGGAAATGGTGCAGAACGGCATATATTTTTGGATTTCCTGAAAATGAAAAAATTTTCTTATTTTCTCCAAGAAAGTAGCATACAGCCGGGGTTTGTGCTATAATGTACCTACAGGCGATGAGCAGCATAAAGTATTCCACAAACTACCGCGCATCAGCGCATTTTTCAAAAGCTACATATATGAAAGCGTGCTGATACGGCCTGCCGGGATGTGGCGGCGTGAGGGACGCTTTTTCTGTGCGCAGGCCCCGGAATTTGCGGTAAAAGCCTGCTGCCTGCGGATTCTTAACATTTCATGAATACGATTAAGTACATTATATTGACACCCCTAGGATATGGGCCGGATGAATGACAGGGGAACTCGGTGTGTTTTTGGTTTATGCCTTACAGGCGAGGAGGAAGATATTTTGAAAAAAGCAGAGCAGTTAATGGAGATGACGGCCAGACACGAGGATCTGATCTATGAGACAGCGGATTATATCTGGAAACATCCCGAGACCGGTTATCGTGAGTGGAACACCTCCGCTTACATGGCGGAACAGTTCGAGAAACTGGGATACACCCTGGTAAAAGCAGGGGATATCCCGGGATTTTACGCGGATCTGGATACAGGGAAGCCGGGCCCGAAAGTGGCTATCCTGGGAGAACTGGATTCCCTCATCGTGAAGAATCATCCGGATGCGGTTGCCGGTACCTGCGCGGTTCATGCGTGCGGACACAATGCCCAGTGCGCCACTCTCATCGGTGTGGCAGCGGCATTGAAGGAGCCGGGGGCCCTGGACGGCATGTGCGGCTCTATCCGTCTTATCGCGGTGCCAGCGGAGGAGCTGATCGAACTTGGCTTTCGGGAGGAGCTGAGAAAGAAAGGGATCATCAGGTATTTCGGCGGCAAGGTGGAGTTTATTTACAGAGGATATTTTGACGGCGTGGATATGTCCATGATGATTCATTCCGGTAATTTGGAAGAAGGAAAGACTCTGTGCATCAGCAGGGGCTGCAATGGCTGTATCACCAAGAACATTACCTTCAAAGGGGTGTCTGCCCATGCGGGAGGTTCACCGGAGAACGGAAGGAATGCCCTCTATGCGGCAACCTGCGGCATCAACGCGGTCAACGCTCTGAGAGAGACATTTGTGGATGACCAGCATATCCGTTTCCATCCCATCATCACCCAGGCAGGACTGGCGGTCAACGCGATCCCGGAAGTGGCAAAAGTGGAGAGCTACGTGAGGGGAGCCTCTTTCGACGCCATGTATCAGTACAACAAGAAGGTGAACAGGGCTCTGGCCGCTTCGGCCGCATCTATCGGCTGCAATGTGGAGCTTGACGATCATCCCGGCTATTTCCCGCTGAACAATGATCCAGGGCTGTCCCAGGTGGTGGCGGACGCCATGAGGCAGATCACCGGACCGGACAGCGTGGACATGGATGGAGCCTGGGGAACAGGGAGCACGGATATGGGCGACGTATCCGCCATTATGCCTGCAGTCCATCCTCATGCCAGCGGAGCCGTGGGGACGGGACACGGAAAAGATTACTATATTGAGAACAAGAAACTGGCCTGTTTAAGACCTGCCCAGTGCCTGGTGGTGGCAGCGGATATGCTGCTGACGGAGGGCGGGGCCCTGGCGAAGAAGATTATCGCAGAAGCGAAGCCTCAGTTTAAGTCAAAAGAAGATTACCTGGCCGCCATTGACAGAGTGACTATGGACAAAGACGCGGTGGTTTACAATCAGGATGGCACAGTGACCCTGGATTTTGGCGCGTAAGAGTCAGTCAGAGAGACAAGAAAAGATCCGGGTTTCGGTCTGCCTGCAGGAGGCGGAGACCCGGAGAAATAAAAAAGAAACCGGAGGAAATATTAAAGATGTTATGCATTAAGAGTGGCAGAATTCACGACATGGTGAGTCCCCAGGCTTATGAGGGGGATATTCTGGTGGACGGAGGCAGGATCGTAAAGATCGGACAGAACCTGGAGATCCCCGAGGGGACCGAGATCTATGATGCCGCCGGAAAGGATGTATATCCGGGATTTATAGATGCTCACAGCCATCTGGGTCTGGACGGCTACGGTATCGGGTTTGAGGGGCAGGATTACAACGAGATGAATGATATCTGCGCCTGCCATCTGAGAGGGATCGACAGTTTCAATCCCCTGGATCCCACGGTACATTCGGCGGCCATGGGAGGCGTTACCTGTGTGGGAACGGGCCCGGGAAGCGCCAATGTGCTGGGAGGTACCTTCTTTGCGGTGAAGACCACGGGAAAAAGAGTGGATGACATGATCGTGAAGAACCCGGTTGCCATGAAATGTGCATTTGGTGAGAACCCCAAGCGCTGTTATAAAGACAAGAATAATTTTGCCCGTATGTCCACGGCAGCCAAGTTAAGGGAGATGCTGTTCAAGGCCCGGGATTATATGGCCAGGAAAGAAGCGGCAGGAGACGATATGCTGAAGCAGCCCGCATTCGATATGAAACTGGAGGCTCTCATTCCGGTGCTTAAAGGGGAGATCCCTTTAAAGGCTCACGCCCATCAGGCCAACGATATCCTGACTGCCGTCCGCATCGCCAGAGAGTTCGGAGTGAAGATGACTCTGGAGCATTGCACCGAGGGTCATCTGATTGCGGAGGAACTGGCCAAAGAGAATCTGCCCTGTGCAGTAGGACCCAGCCTGGGCCATGCCACCAAGTTTGAGCTCCAGAATAAAACATGGGCTACTCCCGGGATCCTTGCGGCAGCCGGCTGTCAGGTGTCCATCATCACGGACGCGCCTGTCATCCCCCAGCAGTATCTGACTCTCTGCGCCGCCATGGCAGTGAAGGCAGGCATGGACACTTATGAGGCCATGAAAGCCATCACCATCAATCCCGCAAAGCATCTGGGCATCCAGGACAGAGTAGGAACTCTGGAGGCGGGAAAGGACGCGGACATCGTGGTTTATAACGGCTGTCCTCTGGAGGTTGCCTCCACGCTGGAGCTGGTGCTCATCGACGGCAGGAAAGTAGATTAAGAGGGCCGTCCGGTTATGGGTGAGAAACTGACAAAAAGCGACGTTGAGAAGATCCGCAAAGAGATCGAGCATCGGAAGCTGGTAGTCCGGAAGGAAGCCATCGAGGCGGTGAAGGAGGCCAGAGCCCACGGGGATCTCAGTGAGAATTTTGAGTATCACGCGGCGAAAAAGGACAAGAATAAGAATGAGAGCCGCATCAGGTATCTGGAAAGGATGCTGAAAAACGCTCAGATCGTATCCGACGAGTCTGCTGATGACGAAGTGGGGATCAATAATACGGTGGAATTGTACATGGAAGACGATGACGAGGTGGAGACCTACCGGCTGGTGACTTCCATAAGAAGCAGTTCCGTGAGAGGGCTGATCAGCACGGAATCTCCTCTGGGGAAAGCCATCTTTAAACACAAGGTGGGAGACCGGGTATACGTGAAGGTCAATGAGACGATCGGGTATTATGTGGTCATAAGGGCTATCGAGAATACTCATGACGACGAATCGGATCAGATCAGGAGTTTTTAGAATATGGAAATATTTGCGGGGGAGGGCACCATGGAGATCATGATCTCCATGGTGCCCTCCCCCATTTGTCTCTTGCGGTATCTAGTCTTCCCCGAAGGTGTGGTTCAGACAGGCATCGAGAGGAACATTCCGGTCTGTATGTTCCACAAAATTTATCATCAGTCTCACTGCCATGGGAACGGCTTTCTGGTATCTTCTTTCCAGCTCCCTGGTGATGGGAGCGCAGGCAGGATTGGGCCGTTCCTTGATCACCATGTTTCGGACTTCCGATGGCAGGCGGCCGCTTTTCATGAGAAGGCGGAGAAGGAACCGGAGCTTTTTACCCGACGGAGCCAGCATATTGCAGCAGAGTCTCATGGAGCGGATAGCCGTGACGATCTGGCGGGAGGTGATTCCGGGGAAAAACCGGGAGATGACGCTTCCGTAGAACATCCTGGCCTTCAGGTGAACCGTGGGACGGCAGGTCATGGGATCCAGACCGTCCCTGAGCATCAGATCCCGGTCCAGCTCTGCCTCGATCTCGCTGTGGGTGATGCCTGTGGCGCGGACCATCTGCTCCACATAAGGGTGGCAGCAGCTGTCCAGGGCAAAGTGGCAGAGGAATCCGAATATGTATGCGTATCTGGCAGAGGTCATAAAAGAAGCGGATGAGAGGCCGGATCCGGATTTTCCGGGCCTGGACCTGAGTCTGCCCGAATGCTGCCGGATCACCTCGGCAGCCTTTTCAAAAAACTCCGTTCCCGGCCGTGCATGCATGTCGAAGCCGGTCCGGCTCACGGGATTTTTCTGAAATACCCTGTAATAAAACAGAAGATCAGGGCCGTGGAGACCGATGTTGTACAGTCCCCCGTGGGAGCTGATGACGTCCTGGACAGACTGGGGCAGCTGCTTGTACACGCTGCGGCCAAAACGGTAGTGTGCGTAAGTAGTAGGCATATCAGATCCAACCTCCATCCAGTCCTATGACCTGTCCGGTCAGATAGGAATTCTTGTATCCCAGATGATATACCAGATCCGCGACCTCATCGGCCCGTCCCAGTCTTCCGGCGGGAATTCCGTCTACCAGGCTGATCAGTTCGTCCTCATCCAGAAACCGATTCATCTCCGTGTCGATGGCTCCGCAGGCCACGGCGTTGACCTGGATACCGCTGGGGGCCAGCTCTTTGGCCAGGGCCTTTGTGAAGGCGTTGATGCCGCCCTTGGTGGCAGAGTAGGCCACCTCGCAGGAAGCGCCCACATTGCCCCACACAGAGGAGATGTTGATAATCTTGCCGTATTTCTGTGCCACCATGCCGGGGATAGCCAGCTTGCTCAGGTTAAATACGGAGGTTAAGTTGGTCCGGATGATCCGGTCCCAGTCCTCGCTGTTCATGTCCTGGAGCAGACCGATGTAGGAGATGCCCGCGTTGTTTACCAGCACTTCCAGGGTGCCGAACTGCTTTCTGATCTGTTCGAATAATTTTTCACATTGTGCCAGATCCCCCACGTCTCCCATAAAAGCAAGACAGGAAACCTGATAAGATTCGATATCTTTTTTTGTCTGCATCAGCCGTTCTTCGCTGTGAAGGCAGTTGATGACCACGTTGTAATTCTTCTTGGCAAATTTGACGGCGATGGCTTTGCCGATGCCCCGGGAAGCGCCGGTTACCAGAACTGTCTTTCTGGCCATAGGATCACCCCTTTTTATATAAGATATTTCGATGTGTATGTTGAACATAAGGTTTTCGCCTCCGCCGGTGACGGAGCCGTCCCTGTAAACAGTATACCACTTTTTCGGCAGAGAAGGAAGAGGCAGGAAATGTCAGCCTTGAAAAGCAAAGCTTTTGATAGTATACTGAAAACAGAACTTCTGGCGTATCAGGAAAAGAAAATATAGCTTGGGGAGCAGACAGTACATGGAGAAAACATACAGAGAAAAGATCCGGTGGCTGTTAAAATACTGTTCGGAATACGACGGCCATGAATATATGTATGATGAGCACGTGAGAGAAGACAGGTTTGACATCAGTCTTCACATTGAAAAAGATATTCTGGAATGTATGAAGACAGCCAGGATCGTAGTGCTGACAGGGGATGCGGGAGACGGAAAAAGCAGAGTTTTAAACAGAATCCAGACGGAACTGAAAGAGGCGGGGGAGGAAACCAGGTGGGAATATACCAATGATTTTTCCGCTCTCAGCAGAGAAGAAAAGAACGGTATCCTGACGAAAATAGAGGCCGTTCTTGAAAAGGATGCTTCCCACCGTCTTATGATCGCGGCCAACAGCGGGATCTTTATGAGTGAGATCATGAACTTCAGAAGAGGATTGTTCAAAAAACTGGAAAATTCCCGGGAGGCGGTGATCGTGGATTTCAGCAGGAGAAATCTGGCATCGGAGCAGGGGGATTTTTTTCATATTGTCACTTCTTATTTTGATATCGGAGGGTGCAGGGTCTGCGACGGCTGCAGCGTGGGACAGGATCAGTGCCCCTTCACAGACAATCTGAAAAAGATTACGGAAAACGGCGAAGAGGGAGACAGGAGAAGAAGACAGCTGAGAACCGTCTATGACGGGCTGTTTCTCAAAGGCATCCATGTCACATTCCGAGACCTGCTTTCCACCCTGTCCTATATGATCACAAGAGGACTGACCTGTGAACAGCTGGAGCAGATGGGGCCTGAAGAGAGAAAAGAACAGCTGTCCTATTATAATAATCTGTTCACCTATGACAAGAACAGCAGCAGGCTTCTTATGGAACTCCGGTCTCTGGATCCGGCCAGAAGAGATCACAGGGCAGACAGAAAGATTTTCTACGAAGCAATAGGCAATCAGATAGAGAAGGAACAGCAGAGGGGAAAATTTAAAAGCCTGATCAGAGAGATGTATTTTGATGGTCCGGACAGGCTGCTGGAGGGGGGAGAGACGGAGGGCTGCAGCCTTCTGAACATGGAATACATCAGAGAATATCTGACAGTCATAAGAAGACTGAAGGAGGAAGGCTTTCTGGATGCGGCAGATGAATACCACCATATCCTGTGGAAATTCGAACTGGGCATCAACCGGATCTTTAGTCCGGAGCGCAGCGACGCTCAGCTCGTACTGTTCGACTCTCCTCTGATCATCTCCCCCAGAGTCAGGATCGAACACGAGGCAGGGGACGAGCTTCAGATCTACTTCTGCACCAGAGAGTTTTACGGCGAACGAAAGGAACGGATTCCGGTCAGCGACCTCAGCTCCTTCCTGTGTGTTTCCGTGGTGGACAGGGGAGACGGAGGGGAGGCCTTTGAGGAAAAGATGGCCGTTGATTACGAACTGTTCCGCCAGATCATGATGGCGTCGGAGAGCCGCTATGACGCCAACATTCTGAACAAGGCTGACGACATGAGGCTGAAGCAGTTCATCAGCAGAACATTTCAGCATCTGTCGTCAGGCAAACGCATAAGAGTAAAGTGGCTCGGTGATGCCCAGTCCCGGTATCTGCCCTTTGAACTGTATCCGGTCCGCCAGATCGGGATCAGGAACAGAAACGACAGGGCAGGCGCGGGAAAAACATATCGGGTGGGAAGGGGATAAGGATGGAGGAAAAGACCGTTCCATATGTGCAGTATATAGGCATCAATCAGCCTGTCAATCCGGGGATCCGGGTACTGATGGATTTCCTGTCCTTTTATTTTTTCATCAGTTCTCAAGGAAAAAATGTCAACAATTTTCAGCTGGAGAGCATCAAGGAAAACATTTCTTCCATGATCATCTGTAAAGAAGAGCAGGAGAGTATCAAAGAAAAGCTGTATCAGTCCGTCTATGAGTGGATCCACAGTTATGCCACCTATAACCCCATCGACGGAAAAAAAAGCCGGGATTATCTGCTCCCTCTCACCCGGGGTATGCTGATGTATGACAGCAAGGTGACGGAGAACCTGCGCAATATCCTCAATACTCTGCTCTATTGCGCCAGGGATGAGGAAAAACAGGAAGCCGTATTCAAAGAGATCCAGGAGCTGCTGTATGAATTTCTGTACAGTCAGGAGGCGAGAAAAGGCGGGTACGAGGAACTGCTGGATATCCTGGCCATTCTGTTCGATGATGACAGAACAGAGATAAAAAAAGAATCCTTTGACAGGGAGAGAATTTTTAAGATCGAGTGGATTCCGGAGAAACTGTCGGAAGAGTTCAGAAGAGATCTGATACATATATTGAAGAGTCCCTATCTGAAAAGAGAAAATATATTTAAGAGGATTCATGAGCTGAACATCCTGCTGAATTTTTATGTGATCAGATATATGATCAGCAGAAGCTTTGAGGAATCCGATAATTTTATTCTGGCAAAGGGATCTGTCAATATGCCGGCGGAGGGAAGGCTGCACTACGCCGCCATAGGAAACTTTGCCAGCATCAGAGAGCAGATCTATAAAGTGAGCGAAAGCTATTATTACAACATTATAAAAGGAATTAATGGCGAAGACAAATCCCTGAGACTGACAGAGAAGAAAGAGGATCCGAACACAAAGAGCCGTATCAGTCTGAAAAGAGGCCGGGACGATATCTGGCTGACCATACGGGAAAGTGTTTTTACAATAAAAAGGCAGTCTCTGGGAAAGACAGACGAGAGCGCGGCCAGGATTGTCGAGGAGAAGCTTTTAGAATATATCGGAGAAAAAGAAGAAGGAATTGTGACCAATAACCGGGAAGTGGCCCATGCCTGTATGGAGATCAGCAAAAAAAGGTCCTCGTCTGTGAGAAAGGCGGCCTCCGTTTTTTCCAGCCAGGGAAAAGAGTGCTATTTTGCCTATCCTGTGGGAAATGTACGACAGAAATATTATGTCATGTCGCCCCAGCTTACGGAGCTGCTGGTCCATCTGTTTTTATGTGAACAGGAGGATAGCTGCGGTACTCTGGGCATGCTGTATCAGTGGCTGGAGGAAAAATATTCCATCTATCTGAGATATTCTTCCAGGCTGGAAGGTTATCTGAGGAAAAATTCCATAGAACAGCCGTCTCAGAGCGAGTTCAGCGACAATCAGCGGGCGTTTATCGAGACGCTGCGGGAGATCAACTGTATTGTGAAATTGTCGGACAACAGTTATATCATCACTTTGGATACGGAAGAAGGAGGGTGGTGGAAGTGAGCCGGAACGGACAGACGCAGGAGATCCTGTTCGACATCCTGATCGCGAAAATATCTCAGGAGAGGGGAACGGAGTACTTTTTTGAGAATATTATCGGATGCAGCGAAGAGTTTCTGGACTATGTGAAAGGGAGACAGGGGGAGCAGTCCGGCATTTTCATCCGAATGCTGAGAAGAGCATCAGAGGAAGACGGAGCCTTTGACATCATCCGGCTGAGGAATGACGCGAGGATAAAAAAATGCGTCATTTTTGCCAACTGCTCCGTAAAAGACATCGACTCTCTCAAAGATGTAAGAGAGAGGGAGATCAGCGAACTGGTGGACAGTCAGACCGTGGACCAGATGATCCGGAGACAGGACCTGTCTATAAGAAAGGATGGGAAATACGGCAGATTTATCGGGTTTCTGGGAGACCTGATCTCCTGTGTCTCCCCGGGTGTTCCGGAGCTGCTGGAATACATAGAAAAAGTGGAGGAATTCTATAAGACCAAAACAGAGGGGCTGGGAGAAAGAAAACTGGCCTGGGCGGCGAATCGGAATCTGTATACTTTTTCCATGTGGTCCTCTGCTTCCCTGGAGTTTCTGAGGAAGGGAAAGATCAACAAGATCTACATGGCTTCCAAACCGACCAATATCCACAAAAGGCTGTCCTCTATCAGTCAGATCTCTGTTTTAAACCAGGGCTCCTCAAAGCCGAAATCTGAGGAAAGGCTGGAGACAAGAGGGTTTGCTCCGGCGAACCAGAGAAAAAAGATCCTGACGAATATGATCTGTGACCAGACCTATCAGGAGTCTTTTGAGAGGATCTATTATGAGTATGTGGAATCCCTCATAGGGAGAAAGAAAAGGGGGGAGGGAGGGTCAAAGACAGAATCAGAGCAGAAAGAAGAACTGGACTATCTGGATAAATATATGATCGCCTCCGGATTCCTGTGCGAGTCGGAAGAGAAGATTGACGAAAAGACCCTGGATGAAAAGGAAGCGGATGAAATCCAGAGAATCGAGGACGGCGTATTCATCCTTCCTCTGAAGGCAGGAAAAGCGTATGAATATAAGATCCAGTATGACCAGGATATGGCGGATAAGAAAAAACAGGAGCTTCAGAAGAAATTCCGCTGGGAGCCGGAACAGGAGGATGCAGATAAAAGAAGAAAACAATACCTGGAGTATCTGACGAAAATCGAGAACAAGTGCGATGATCTGCTCATACCACATGAGGACCGGAAAGCCATAAAGGAAAAGATCAGAACCTTTCGTTCTGTGTGGATCCTCTTGAAGCACTCGGAGAAGACTCCGGAATTTATGCAGGCCTATCTCAGGGACACAGACAGAGTCTGCAGCGCCTTTTACGATCTGGCCAGATATATCATGACCATGAAGACAGAGGCGAGGCAGGCTGTGGCAGGCAGCGGTATTCTCGAAGGGATCGTCAATATTGATATGAAGATCGAAAACGGAAACCTCTATGTTCCCTGCTATAATCCCTTGATGATTTTTTATCTCCGGCAGATCAACAACAGAAACCGGTCCCTGTTTGAATATTTCAACGAGGAGAGAAAAGACCCGGACAGGGCGGTCTATGATTATCAGCTGAGATTTCTGGAAGAATTTAACCGGGTAGTCCCCAATGACATCATATGGTATAAGAAAAAGAAATATATGTATGTCAGGGACAACAGGAAGGCGCGCTTTCCCTATTATCTCAGGTACAAAGATATGGCCACTATCGCCAGTCTGGAGACGGTCAGCCTTTTACATACATTAAAGTATATCGAGAGCTTCCGGACAAATAATTTTTATAAAAATGATATCAGGTTCTGTCTTGTGGGGGATATCTACCTGGATTCCGCCAGACTCTATATCAGAAGGCTGGAAAATCTTATAAAGAGAGAGGAACTGGAAAAAGTAGTCATAGAGATCGTCACCAAGACTTCCGACAGCATAAAATCCGTGCTGGAAGGAATCCTGGATACCCGCCAGGGAGAGCGAAGCGGAATCGAGATTAAAATACAAAATCTGAACAGCGAAGATTACATGAATTTCAGGATGAAAGATTATCTTGAAAGAAATGACCTGGTTTTTCTGCTGGATCCCAGCTTTATGTATCACTCCCCCAGATATGTCACCGGACAGCCCAATAATATGAGGAACCTGATCCGGCATCAGTCTCTGGAGCGGGAGGAAGGGTATCTGGGGATTCCGGAGGAGAGAACCGTGTTTTCAGCCGCGGTGATCCCGGATATTATCAATTGCTTTCAGAACGCCCAGCTGGAGACAGAACTGACCCCGGGAATATGGGAGAAATATTCTCTCAACACCAGGCCTATCATCGACATTTTTGAGGTGCTCAGGAATCAGAGGGATCATGATAAGACGGTGGTCTTTATCTCCAGCGATGAAAAAATCGATACAAAACTGGATAACGATCAGTTTTTGAAATCCATCAGCGAGGGAAAAAGCGGAAACAAGACCTTAAAGATCATTGAGTGGAAGAGCGGCCACGAGACTGCTGCCAGTCGGGCAGAACAAAAAGGATGCGGATACATAGAAGTAAAAATGGCCGACATACTGAACGCTTTCCCGTCGGCCGGGATTCCGGTCAGCCAGCTGCCTGATGTCAGTATCCGGATTTATTATGAGACATTTCCTGAAGAGATTCAGGTCAGGGCTTATTGCAAAGACTCCGGCAGTGAGACAGAAGAGACGGAGGATCAGGTCCGGCAGGTGATTCGGCAGTATCTCACAGATGTCATAAAGAGCGATTTCTGGCTGATCAGGATGCTGAGAGAGAACCTTTATCAGATCCTTTGGAATGAGGCGGAGAGTCTGGAAGAACTGATGTTTGTATATGCTTTAAAAAAATGCGGCGTTATCAGTATCAGCTATGAGTATGAAAACGGGACAGGGGAACAGAAGGAAAAATCTTCGCCCGTCAGCGGACCGAGAAGAAGGACCCTGAATAATAATATTCTGCAGCTGCTGGATATCGCGGAGAAAGAAAAGATCAATTACAGGATGACAGAGCAGCTGGACGGCTTCATGAAAAAGAATCATCATTCCATAGACAGAGAAGACTGCCTGTTTATGGCGGATACGCTGGAAAGATTCGATAAGGAGCGGGCTGTCCTGTATACGGCGGACAATATCAGAGAATACGTTAAGAGAAAGTGGGGAGAGTAATGGAGATATTTTGTGTCAATTCAGTGAAGGGAGGATCCGGAAAGACCACCTTTTCCCTGGCTGTCTTATATAACAGAGCAATGAGCTGCCAAAGCGCGGCAGAGGCGGAGGGGATCAGACAGGAGGACCGGAAACGGTTTGCCTATGTGGATCTGGACCTGCAGGGCACCGGAGTCAGCAGACTGATCTACGGAGAAGAAGAGCGGGAGAATATAAAATTTTATAACGGGAAAGAAAAGTGGGACGAGGAGATTGACTACAGAAAGTTCCGCAATCTCTTTCCCACATATGATCAGCCGCCGGTGGTGATCGACGCATACCTTCTCAATGACTCTGACGACGCGAAAAGTTTTTATAATATCAATGATAAAGAACTTCTGGAGAGCCGAAACGTAAACCGTTTCAAGGGAAGAGCCATAAAGCTTATGGATGGGATCCTGGGTTCCGGAGAGTATGATACGGTGGTTTTTGACTGTGCTCCCAGCTATGATTACATTGCCTCCGATCTCTTTGAACATGTGTGTAAAAAATACGGCGGACCTGAAAACAGGATCGTCAACGCCTTTGTGACCACGCTGGAGAAATCTCATGTGTATACCACGGTCTCCAAGGTAAGTAATATTTTGAGAAAATCGGAATATAATTTAGGTATCCATGTAATCTGCAATGATATAACGGGTTATTTTGATGCTCCGCCGGCAGACAGTCAGGTTCCGGAAAAAAACGTAAGACAGGCAGGGAGGCAGACGAGAAAGAGAAAACGGTTTAGAGAAAAGGTCTACGGGGAGATCATAAAGGAGAAAACGGGATCCAAAATGAAGGAGAGTCCTCTGGATTTTCCAAGAGACAGGGTGATTATTCTGGACAAGCTGAATATCAGCGATACCTTTGTTTTTTCGGAGAATATCACCTTAAATCAGAGAGGGATTCTGGAGCTTCTGGAAAACGAAAGACTGGCGGAGAATTTAAAATTAGAGATGTAGATATGGAGGAACGATGCTGCTCAACGATGAAAACATGTCAGGATGGATAGACGATCTGCTGAATCAAGAAGAGATCGATCTGGGAAATCATATACGATACACCCCCCGGGCGGGCAGTTTCCACAGCCGGGAAAAGATCAATTATCTGCAGATGGAAAATAATCTGCGGATGATCTACGGAGATGAGGAGACCTGCGAGATCTATATTACGCTGTTTGACAAGATGAGAACCTTTGTCGCCGACGTCCTTCAGGTCCCGGGGCTGGGCCGCCTGTTCAGCCAGCATTACTATAATATCGAGTGGAACATGTACACGGAGGCCAAATTTGACAAGAACAGGTGGAGCCTTTACAGAGACCATTTCGTCCATCAGATCCGCAACACCTATATGGGATATGAACTGCTGTGGGGAAAAGAAGGATTCTCTCTCATCGAAGGGTTTATGGAATGTTACCGCGGGGAGCCGGAGGGCGACTTTTCCGGTTTCATCAACACCTTTCTGGAGGAAGCGGATGGGGAGCGGGAGAAAGCAGTGAGGACCGTCTTTTTTAAGGCCTGGTTTATCTCCGCCCTGTTTCATGATATCGGCTATCCGCTGGCTCATTTTAACCGCTATGAGAAGCAGATCTCCGCATACATGCCTTATTTCCGCTGTATCAGCAGCCACAGGAGGACGGACTTCCTGGATATCAGGGCGCTGCTGGCGGATTCCTACCTGTTCCAGACCGTGCCCGAGGAGGAACTTAAGAAGCGGTATCTGGATGACGACCACGGGATGCTCTCGGCCCTCTGTCTGCTTTTGAATTATTATCACACCGGAAGTATTCACAGCATAAATAAAATAGACCGGTGCAGCATCGAGCTGGCGGCCTATTCCATCTTTGCCCATACCAATACTTATGCCGTCCAGAAGGCAGAGGAGAACAGAACATTTTACAGGCCTGTTTTCTGGAAAAATCCTCTGGCGTTTCTGCTGCGTGTCTGCGACGATTTGCAGGAGTGGGAGCGGGTGTATTTTCTCATCGGGAAAAACACCAATATTCTGATCTGTAAAAACTGTTTCTCGGCAGTGACCGCCGATTCGGATAAGATCAATTACAGGTGCGGTTGCGGAAAGAACATGGAGAAGATCACACAGTTCAGCTACAGGAAGATCAATCTGGTATCGGTCTGCCGGCGCATGGAGATCGAAAAGACAGAGGATGGGTGTGTCTCCGTATTTTTGGATTATGATAAGATGCGTCTCATCGAGGCCGTGTCCATCCACCGGGGGTATGCGCGGTACCGGTATCAGGAGTTAAAAAATCTGGAAAAGCTTCTGGTCAATCAGAAAAGCTTTCCCTATATGAGGATCCGATATTTCCTCAGCGACAATATTCCTCTTATAAAATATGAAATACTGAGGAGCTGGCTGAAGAATAAAGATTCTCTGTTTTCCGGGCTTCTGACGGAGGGATACGGGCAGGGACAGATCGGACGGGAGAAAGAGTATCTGGAGAAGAACAGGGAGAAGATCCGCACGGATCTCACGGAGGCTCTGTCAAAAGGGGACGAGAGCAGGAGAGAGAAGATACCCGGGCTTACAGACCAGGTTTTAAATGAGACCCTGGAATTTTTAAAGGACCTGGAGGATCTGGAGAGCAGGGGAGAGGAATTGCCGGTTTTTGCGGAAAGCAGCGATACTCAGAAAGATTTTGAACATATTTATTTTTATTATCTTTTAGAGAAATTGAAAAAATGAGGTGACGGATTATGAACAACCTATATGACCTGATCATCATCGGTTCCGGCCCGGCGGGGCTGGCGGCGGCCATCTACGCCCAGCGGGCCCGGCTGGATACACTGGTGATCGAGAAAGACATGGCAAGCGGAGGCCAGGTACTTACCACCTATGAAGTGGATAACTATCCGGGACTTCCGGGGATCAACGGATTTGACCTGGGGACCAGGTTCCGGGAACACGCCGACGGGCTGGGCGCCAGGTTCGTCACCGACGAGGTGGAGAGAGTAGACCTGACCGGGGAAGAGGCAGAAGAAAAGGAGGAACTTCTGCAGGCTGCCGAGCTGGAGGGACGTGAGAGAAACAGGAACGGGAAATCCGGGGAAGGTTCCGCAAAGACCGTGGTCTGCCGTGAGAATACTTACAGGGCCAGGGCCGTCCTCATCGCCACGGGAGCCAGGCATCAGAAGCTGGGGGTACCCGGGGAGGAAAAGCTGTCCGGTATGGGAGTGTCCTACTGTGCCACCTGTGACGGAGCGTTTTTCCGGAGCAAAGAGGTGGCGGTGGTAGGCGGAGGCGACGTGGCTCTGGAGGACGCCGTCTTTCTGTCACGGCTATGCACGAAAGTGTATCTGATCCACCGGAGAGACCAATTCCGGGGTGCCAAAAGTCTCCAGGAAGCAGTGTTTCAGAGAGAGAATATCCACATTCTCTGGGATACGGTGGTGGAGGAGATCGAGGGCGAGATGAAGGTGGAAGGGCTGAGGCTGAAGAATAAAAAGACAGGGACAGGCAGCTTTTTACCCGTTCGGGGCGTGTTCATCGCCGTGGGGATCACTCCCAACAGCCAGGCATTTACCGGCCTGGTGGACATGGAGAAGGGATATATCAGGGCAGGGGAGGACGCCAGGACCTCAGTTCCGGGAATCTTCGCCGCCGGGGATGTGCGGACCAAGCCTCTGCGCCAGATCGTGACGGCAGCGGCAGACGGGGCCAACGGGGTAACCTCCGTGGAGCGGTACCTGGCAGAGAGCCGGGCCTGAGGACCGGGAGAGGGCCTGTTTTGGAGGGTACGGCAATCTGAAGACAGAAAACAAAAGAAAAAAGAGAGAATTGTTCTATGGAGAATCGCGATATCAGACGGGATAAGATCAGAGGCTGTCTTCTGGGCGGCGCCGCAGGGGATGCACTGGGATATCCCGTGGAATTTCTGGATGAGAGAGAGATCTTTTCCCGATACGGGGACGAAGGGATCTATGAGTATAAGCTTGACGGCAGGAGCCGGAAGGCGTTGGTCTCCGACGACACACAGATGTCGCTGTTTACGGCCGACGGGATTCTGACGGGAGATACCAGAGACCACAGGAGAGGAGTCCGGACCCGGCCCCGTACTTATGTGGCCATGGCCTACAGGGACTGGCTGCGGACCCAGCAGGTTTCTTATGAAGAAGGACAGAAGGCGGCCTGGGGATATACGAAAGAGTGTATTTCATGGCTCTGCGGTGTTCCGGAGCTCTACAGCCAGAGAGTTCCGGGTCTCACCTGCCTGTCGGCCATGGATGAGAGAGGCAAAGACGGCAGCTATGTGGAGGATTATATCAGGAGTCCTCTCAATGACAGCAAAGGCTCCGGCGGCATCATGCGTACCGCCCCTCTGGCGCTGGCATATAACACGGACATAAAAGAACTGGACATGGAAGCCGCGCAGATCGCCGCCATCACCCACAGTCATTCCCTGGGATACATGCCGGCGGCAGTGGTCACTCACATTATCAACCGTATCGTCTTTCCGGACCGGCCCCGGACCCTGAAGGAGATCGTGCTGGAGGCCAGGGACACCGCGGCGGAGATTTTTCACGGCGACGGGAATCTGAAGGCTCTGACAGACATCATAGATCTGGCGGTTAAGCTCTCGGAAAACCGCAGACAGGATCTGAACAATATCCGTGATATCGGCCGGGGCTGGGTAGGCGAGGAGACTCTGGGCATCGCATTGTACTGCGCCCTCCGTTATCAGAACAATTTTTCCGGAGGAATCATCACCGCCGTGAACCACAGAGGCGACAGCGATACCACCGGGGCCGTGGCAGGCAATATCCTGGGGGCTCTGGCAGGCTATGAGGCCATAGATGAGAAATGGAAGAGAGATCTGGAACTGAAGGAGGTGATCCTGGAGATCGCCGATGATCTCAGCCAGGGGTGCGGGACCGGCGGGGACAGCCATTATGAGGATCCGCGGTGGGCAGAGAAATATGTGGTGGATGGTCTGTAAAGGTCACAGCAGCGGTAAAACATTACACGAAAAAAGAGAATCCCATAAAGCCTCAGAGTGTGAAAACCCTGAGCTCTATGGGATTCTCTTCCTGTCTTTACGTCTCCGGCTCGATCAGTCCGTAGGAGTTGCCTTTTCTCTTATAGACCACGCTGATCTGGTCTGTCTCCGCGTTGAGGAACATGTAAAAGCTGTGTCCCAGAAGCTCCATCTCCAGGCAGGCATCCTCGGGATACATGGGCTTCATGTCGAAATGTTTGGTCTTCTCGATGCGGATCTCTTCCTCGTGGACTTCTTCCTCTTCTTCCATGAACAATGTGGAGAAAGCCTGAGCCGACTGTTTTCTGTCGATAAGTTTTTTCCTGTATTTTTTAATCTGACGCTCTATGATCTCTTCCACCAGGTCGATGGACACATACATATCCGTGCTGGCTTCCTCGGCACGGATCATGCTGCCTTTGACCGGGATAGTCACCTCAATCTTCTGCTGCTCTCTCTGGACACTGAGAGTGACGATGACCTCTGTGTCCGGACTGAAGTACTTCTCAAGTTTCCCCAGCTTGTCCTCAACAGCATCTCTTAACCCCTGGGTCACTTCGATATTTCTTCCTGTTATTGTGTAACGCATATGATCAGCTCCTTCTTTTGAGATGGTTTCAGTATACCATAGATAGTCAAAAAATTCAATCAAATAAAGAATAATATTTCGACAATTAGTCAGAATTATTCTTGAAATTCATCGACTTTCCGCAGTAAAAAGCTTGTCGAAAAAGGAAAGTTTATGAGTTCTGAACAAAAAAGAGCTGCCGGTTATGCACAGGAGACAAGGTTGAAAAGCAGGTGGAGAACCCTGTGGATAATGTGGATAACTTTGTGCATAACTGCTTTTTATTGAAAATCAGGCATCTGTCATGTGGATAACTTCAGAAGCACCTTGTGGATTGTATTTGTGGATAGTGTGGACAAGCAGAAAACCGAACATAATTTTTGTGCAAACTGCTGAGATTGTCATAAAACAGCGTCTTATGTAATCCACGAAAATGAATTTTTTGTTAAGAACCGGAGAAGCAGTTGAATAAAAGAACGGTTAGTGATACAATAGGGAAGATTGTACCGTAAAATATTAGAGTTTATATAGGAGAGTGACCAATGAATCTCATTGAAAAAATGTTCGGAACTCACAGCGAGCGGGAACTGAAGATGATCTATCCCATTGTGGATAAGATCGAGGCTCTGCGCCCCGAGATGATGGAACTGACTGATGAGCAGCTGAGAGACCGGACAAGGATTTTCAAGGAAAGGCTGGCGGAGGGAGAGACCCTGGACGATATTCTTCCTGATGCGTTTGCCACTGTCAGGGAAGCGGCCAGAAGGACTCTGAAGATGGAACACTACCGGGTTCAGCTGATCGGCGGCATCGTACTCCATCAGGGACGTATCGCCGAGATGAAGACCGGCGAAGGCAAGACCCTCGTATCCACGGCTCCGGCATATCTTAACGCTCTGGCAGGGAAAGGCGTTCATATCGTGACGGTCAACGATTATCTTGCCAAGCGTGATGCGGAATGGATGGGGCAGGTTCACGAATTCCTGGGTCTGAGCGTGGGTGTGGTACTGAACTCCATGACCTCCGAGGAGAGGAAGAAGGCCTATGCCTGCGATATTACCTATGTGACCAACAATGAACTGGGATTTGACTATCTTCGTGACAATATGGCCATCTACAAGGAGCAGATGGTTCTTCGTGAGCTGGATTACGCCATTATTGACGAGGTGGACTCGGTTCTCATCGACGAAGCCAGGACGCCTCTGATCATCTCCGGCCAGAGCGGCAAATCCACTAAATTGTATGAGGTCTGCGATATTCTGGCCCGCCAGCTGGAGAAAGGCGAGGCTTCCGGAGAATTTACCAAGATGAACGCCATCATGGGCGAGGAGATCACGGAGACGGGAGACTTTGTGGTCAACGAGAAGGATAAGGTTGTGAACCTGACCGAGTCCGGCGTTCAGAAGGTAGAGCAGTTCTTCCACATCGACAACCTGGCGGATCCGGAGAATCTGGAGATCCAGCACAACATCATCCTGGCTCTGAGGGCCAATAATCTGATGTTCCGTGACAAGGATTATGTGGTGAAAGACGACGAGGTTCTCATCGTCGATGAATTTACAGGACGTATTATGCCCGGGCGGCGGTATTCCGACGGTCTGCATCAGGCCATCGAAGCCAAGGAACATGTGAACGTAAGAAGAGAGAGCAAGACTCTGGCTACCATCACTTTCCAGAACTTTTTTAACAAGTTCCGGAAGAAAGCAGGTATGACCGGTACGGCCCTGACCGAGGAGAAGGAGTTCCGCAACACCTACAGCATGGATGCCATCGAGATCCCCACCAACAAGCCTGTGGCCCGGAAGGACCTTAACGATGCCGTGTACAAGACCAAGAAGGAAAAATATACGGCAGTGGTGGAAGAAGTGGAGAGAGCTTACGAGAAGGGGCAGCCGGTACTGGTAGGCACCATCACCATCGAGACCTCCGAGCTTCTCAGCAAGATGCTTAAGAGAAAAGGCATCCCCCACAAGGTACTGAACGCCAAGTTCCATGAGCTGGAGGCGGAGATCGTGGCCGAGGCAGGAGTCCACAAGGCGGTGACCATCGCCACCAATATGGCAGGCCGCGGTACGGATATCAAGCTGGATGACGAAGCCAGAGCTCTGGGAGGCCTTAAGATCATCGGCACGGAGCGCCATGAGTCCCGACGGATCGACAACCAGCTGAGAGGACGTTCCGGACGACAGGGAGACCCGGGTGAATCCAGATTTTATATTTCCCTGGAGGACGACCTGATGCGCCTCTTCGGCTCCGAGCGCCTTATGGACATGTTCAACGCCCTGGGAGTTCCGGAGGGAGAGCAGATCGAGCATAAGATGCTGTCCAACGCCATTGAGAAGGCTCAGAAGAAGATCGAGAACAACAACTTCGGCATTCGTAAAAATCTTCTGGAATACGACCAGGTGGCCAATGAGCAGAGAGAAGTGATCTATGCGGAGCGGCGGAAAGTGCTGGACGGCGACAACATGAGGGACGTGATCTTAAAGATGGTCACGGATATCGTGGAGCATGCGGTGGATATGGCTGTTCCCGACGACGCCTCAGCAGATACCTGGGATATGAAGGAGCTTAACGACCTTCTCCTTCCCATCATTCCCTTAAAGCCCATAACTCTCACAGATGAGCAGAAAGCCTCCATGAAAAAGAATGAGTTAAAGCATATGCTGAAAGAGGCGGCCATCAAGCTTTATGAGGAAAAAGAGGCCCAGTTCCCCGAGTCGGAGCAGATCCGTGAGATCGAGCGGGTGATCCTGCTGAAGGTGATCGACAACAAGTGGATGTCCCATATCGACGATATGGAACAGCTGCGCCAGGGCATCGGCCTTCAGGCCTACGGCCAGAGAGATCCGCTGGTAGAGTACAAGATGAGCGCTTACGAGATGTTTGACGGCATGACTGCGGCAGTGAAGGAAGATACGGTCCGGATTCTGTTCCATATCCGCGTGGAGCAGAAAGTGGAGAGAGAGCCGGCAGCCAAGGTGACAGGAACCAACAAGGATGACAGTGCCGTCAAGGCTCCTGTGAGAAAGATCGAGCGCAAGGTTTACCCCAATGATCCATGTCCCTGCGGCAGCGGCAAAAAGTATAAGCAGTGCTGTGGAAGAATCAAATAGAGGCAGAAGCCTCATGGACGATCATGAAGAAAAGGCCCTGGCTGCAGAAAGATCTGCGGCCATGGCTTTTCCTTATAAAACCAATTTTAAGAAAGAAGGTGACACAGTGGTAGAGTTAGATCAGTTCAAGTACACGCTGTCTGCGTATGACAAACCATTAGTGGAAGTGAGGGATTCACTTTGACCTGGACAACAAGATAAAACGGATTGCCGAACTTGACAGGTCCATGGAGGAGCCGGGGTTCTGGGATGACCCGGAGCGCTCCACCAGAATGATGAAAGAGGCCAAGAACTTAAAAGACACGGTGGAAGGTTTTCAGAAGCTGGAGACTCAGTACGAGGAGATCGGCCTTCTCATCGACATGGGTTATGAAGAAAATGACCCGGAAGTCATCCCGGAGATCCGGCAGATGCTGGAGGAGTTTGAGGAGGAGCTGGAGACTCTGCGCATCACAACGCTTCTGTCCGGAGAATACGACAACAACAACGCCATTCTGCGGCTCAATGCAGGCGCCGGAGGGACGGAGTCCTGCGACTGGTGCGGCATGCTCTACCGCATGTACTGCCGCTGGGCAGACAAAAAAGGATTTACCACAGAGGTTCTGGATTATCTGGATGGCGACGAGGCGGGGATTAAGTCTGTCACGGTCCAGATCAACGGGGATAATGCCTACGGCTACCTGAAATCAGAACACGGCGTCCACCGCCTGGTGCGGATCTCGCCTTTCAACGCGGCGGGAAAACGGCAAACCTCCTTTGTGTCCTGCGATATCATGCCGGATATCAAGGAAGATCTGGATGTGGAGATCAATCAGGACGATCTGCGCATCGATACCTACCGTTCCAGCGGAGCCGGCGGACAGCATATCAACAAGACTTCTTCCGCTATCCGCATCACCCATATCCCCACAGGCATCGTCGTACAGTGCCAGAATGAGCGGTCTCAGTTCCAGAACAAAGATAAAGCCATGCAGATGCTCAAATCCAAGCTTTTTCTCTTAAAACAGCAGGAAAATGCAGCCAATCTTTCTGATATCCGGGGAGATGTGGCGGAAATCGGCTGGGGAAATCAGATCCGTTCCTATGTGCTGCAGCCCTACACCATGGTAAAAGATCACCGTACCAATGAGGAGAGCGGCAATGTGGGAGCAGTACTGGATGGGGCTCTTGACCAGTTTATCAGCGCCTACCTGCGGTGGATCCGCCTTGGCGGTCAAAAAAAATAGTTGCGTCGGGGGGACAAATGTGCTAATATCTTTCACATGAATACAGATGTACACATAACACGAACATTTGCGACAGGGAAAGGGAGGACCCAATGGAGGAAAAAGAGAAATATTTTCTTGTAAGACAGAAAGCGGTCCCGGAAGTGCTCCTGAAAGTGGTGGAAGCCAAGAAGCTGCTGGAGTCGGAGAAAGTCCTGACCATACAGGAAGCCACAGACGTGGTGGGGATCAGCAGAAGTTCTTTCTACAAGTATAAAGACGATATCCTGCCTTTTTATGATAATACCAAAGGCAAGACAGTGACCTTTGTCCTTCAGATGGATGACGAACAGGGGCTTTTGTCGGATCTTCTGCGGATCGTGGCAGTTTACAAGGCCAATATTCTGACCATATATCAGAGTATTCCTGTGAATTCCATCGCCACTCTGACCCTCAGCGTGGAAGTGCGTTCCGACACAGGCAGCCTGTCCAGCATGACCGGGGAGATGGAGGCTATGGAAGGGATTCATTATGTGAAGATATTAGCCAGGGAATAAAGACGTCCCTGCAGGAGGATAAGATGATAAAAGTTGCGATTATGGGATATGGAACCATCGGTTCCGGCGTCAATGAGGTTCTTGAGACAAACAGAAAGATCCTTGCCGAGAAGATCGGGCAGGAACTGGAAGTAAAATATATTCTGGATCTGAGAGATTTCCCCGGGACTTCCGTGGAGGGAAAGATCGTCCATGATTTTTCCGTCATCTGCCGGGATGAGGAAGTAAAGATTGTGGTGGAGACCATGGGAGGCCTGGAACCGGCTTATACTTTTGTGAAATCATGTCTGGAAGCAGGAAAGCATGTGGCCACATCCAACAAGGCCCTGGTGGCTGCCTACGGCACGGAGCTGCTGGCCATAGCCAGGGAGAAGAAAGTGAATTTCCTCTTTGAGGCCAGCGTAGGCGGAGGCATTCCCATTATCCGCCCTCTTTACCGCTGTCTCATGGGAGAGAAGATCCAGGAGATCACCGGTATTTTAAACGGTACCACCAATTTTATCCTGACCAAGATGGATAAGGAAGGGACTTCCTTTGACAGGGCCCTGAAAGAGGCTCAGGCTCTGGGCTATGCGGAGCGCAATCCGGAGGCCGATGTGGAGGGGCATGACACCTGCCGGAAGATCGCCATCCTGACAGCCATGGTCACGGGCAGGGAAGTGGACTATGAAGAGATATCCACGGAAGGCATCACAGGGATCACGGATGTGGATTTCCGATATGCGGATGCCATGGGAACATCCATTAAACTGGTAGGGTCCAGCCGCATGGAAAGCGGCAGGGTCCATGCGTGGGTGGCTCCTCTGATGATCGGCAGGGATCACCCTCTGTATGGGGTCAGCGACGTGAATAACGGAATTATCGTAAAAGGAAATATGGTGGGAACCACCATGTACTATGGAAGCGGGGCAGGAAAGCTGCCTACAGCCAGCGCCGTGGTGGCGGATATGGCGGAGGCTGCCAGGCATCTGGATTCCAATATTCCCATAGGCTGGTCCGGGGAGAAGCAGGTTATAGCGCCGGCCGACGAGGAAGTCTGCCGTTTCTTTGTCCGGGTGTCAGGAAGCTTTGAGGACCGCAGGGATATGGTGGAGGCTGCCTTCGGCAAATGCCGTGTAATAGACCTGGGCCAGGGCCTGGATGAGTTTGCATTCCTTACGGGCCCCATGAAACGGTCCCGGTTTGCGGAGAACCTGGAGATTCTTAAGGTGGAGCTGACGGCCGAGTATCAGAACGTGCTGCAGATCATCAGGGCAGAGTGAATGATATGATAAGATTGTGGAAGTGGTGGAGCGGGCAGGGATATCCCTGCCTGTTTCGCCGTATAACGGGCTGGTACTGCCCGGGCTGCGGAGGGACAAGAGCTGTAAAATATCTGCTGGAGGGAAGCATCATAAAAAGCCTCCGGTGTCATCCTCTGATCGTCTATATGGCAGTGATCATGGGGGCGGAGGCTGTCAGGTATCTGTTGTCTGCCGGAAAAGCAGACAGAGACCGGGAAAAATATTTTTCATATTACCAGGCAGAGGTTCTGGCAGGAGCAGGTCTTATCCTGGCAAACTGGTTCGTAAAAAACTGGGCGCTTGCAGTCATGGGTGTGGATCTGATGCCCTAGAGTTACTGATACATCTCCATCATTTCGTTGTACATCTCCCAGAATTCCGGAGTGTTCATCATTGAGATGGCATATCCCCAGTAGAACGTCATGGCGATGCTGATGACGATAGAGATGATTCCCAGCACCAGGCCTGCGATGGCAAAGCCCGTAAGAGGCTGCTTCTTCCTGGACAGAATCACGAGGACAATAGCCACCACTGCAAGGGGAAACTGGATAAAAGGAATGCAGCAGGAGACAAGGGCCAGGATACCGAAGATCATGGAAGCCAGAGCCTGTCCGTTGCGTCTCACCGGCGGTTGTCCATAAGGCTGATTCCCCTGCCAGCCGGGCTGCCCTCCGTTTGGCCCGTAAGGGCTGTTCTGCCACTGTCCGCCCTGAGGATAGGGAGGCATATTGCTGGTACCGTTCTGCCACTGGTCCCGGGAAGCTTCTCCCTGGGGCTCGTCACGTCTTTCATCAGAATTTTCATTCTGTCTGTTATACTCGTCCATAAAAATCTCCTTCCTTTGAAAATCCCCCCCTGACAGAACTTTATTGTATCACGAAAAACAAATACTGTCTAGACGCAGGCAGAGTTTCGATATATAATGGGTAACAGCGCTCAAATACGAAAGCGGTCAAAAGAGAAAATAAAAGGAAACAAAATCATATGGATATCATCAAAGTATTGCAGCAGGAACTGAACATCGGACACAGTCAGGCAGAGGCGGCGGTCAGACTCATCGACGAGGGAAATACCATCCCATTTATCGCCAGATACCGGAAGGAACAGACAGGCGCTCTCAACGACGAGGTGCTGAGAAACCTGGATGAGAGGCTCCGCTATCTGCGGAATCTGGAGGAGAAGAAGGAGCAGGTCCTGGCCTCCATACGGGAGCAGGAGAAGCTGACTCCGGAGCTGGAGCGGCAGATCACAGAGGCTGCCACCCTGGTGGCAGTGGAGGATCTGTACCGCCCTTATCGTCCGAAGAGAAGGACCAGGGCCACCATTGCCCAGGAAAAGGGGCTGGGGCCTCTGGCGGATGTGATCATGGCTCAGACGGTAAAGGAACCTCTGGAGAATGTGGCGGCAGCTTATGTGTCCGAAGAAAAAGGGGTGGCGTCCGTAGAGGAAGCCGTCGCCGGGGCAGGAGATATTCTGGCAGAGAGGATTTCCGACGAGGCAAAATATCGCACTTATATCAGAAATCTTACCATGAAGCAGGGGACGATCCAGTCTTCTGCCAGAGACGAGAAAGCCGAATCCGTCTATGAGATGTACTACAGCTACGAAGAGACCCTGAAGAAGGCGGCAGGGCATCGGATCCTGGCTCTGAACCGGGGAGAGAAAGAAAAGATCCTCACCGTAAAGATCATAGCTCCGGAGGAGGACATCCTCCGTTATCTGGAAAAGCAGGTGATCACCAGGGACAATCCCTATACCTCTCCTGTGCTGAAAGCAGTGGCGGAAGACAGTTACCGCCGTCTTATGGGCCCGGCCATCGAGAGGGAGATCCGCAGTCAGCTGACAGAAACAGCGGAAGACGGGGCCATTAAGGTGTTCGGAAAAAATCTGGAGCAGCTTCTCATGCAGCCTCCGGTCACAGGGAAGGTGGTCCTGGGATGGGATCCGGCATTCCGGACCGGATGCAAGCTGGCAGTGGTAGATGCCACGGGGAAGGTTCTGGACACGGTGGTGATCTACCCTACGGCGCCTCAGAACAAAGTGGCGGAGGCAAAAAACATCCTGAAAAAGCTGATCAAAAAATATCATATTTCCCTGATCTCCGTAGGCAATGGGACTGCCTCCAGAGAGTCGGAACAGGTGATCGCAGAACTGCTCAGAGAGATACCGGAGCCGGTACAGTATGTCATCGTCAATGAGGCGGGAGCTTCCGTGTACTCGGCCAGCAAACTGGCTACAGAGGAGTTCCCCGAATTTGACGTGGGACAGAGGAGCGCAGCCTCCATCGCCAGGCGTCTCCAGGATCCTCTGGCAGAACTGGTCAAGATTGATCCCAAGTCCATCGGCGTGGGACAGTATCAGCATGACATGAACCAGAAGCATCTGGGAGAGGCGCTTCAGGGAGTGGTGGAGGACTGCGTGAACAAGGTGGGAGTCGATGTGAATACGGCCTCCGCCCCCCTTCTGGAATATGTGTCCGGCATCAGCAGGGCTCTGGCGAAAAATATCGTGGCCTACAGAGAGGAAAACGGTGCCTTCCGCAGCAGAAGCCAGCTTTTGAAGGTGGCCAAACTGGGGCCCAAGGCTTTTGAACAGTGTGCGGGATTTATGAGGATCCGGGAAGGAGACAACCCTCTGGACGGCACCAGCGTCCATCCGGAAAGCTATGAGGCAGCCGGGATCCTTCTCGACAGGCTGGGATACCGGCCGGAGGAGATCCGGGCCGGCGGCTTAAAGGGTATCGGAAAGAAGATCGGGGATTACAAAAAGATGGCCCGGGAACTGGGCATCGGAGAGATGACGCTGAGGGACATCGTCAGCGAGCTGGAAAAGCCGGCAAGAGACCCGAGAGAGGAGATGCCAAAGCCTGTCCTCAGGACGGATGTGCTGGAGATGAAAGACCTGACTCCCGGTATGGTTCTGACAGGGACTGTGCGCAATGTCATTGATTTCGGGGCGTTTGTGGACATCGGAGTCCATCAGGATGGCCTGGTGCACATTTCCCAGATGTCGGATAAGTTTATTAAACATCCCCTGGAAGCAGTGAGTGTGGGAGATATCGTAGAGGTAAAGGTCCTCACCGTGGATCCGGTCAAGAAGAGGATCGGGCTTACCATGAGAAAGGACAGGTGAGGATATGACACAAGAACGGACATTTCAGTTTCAGATCCGTGTATCCGCAGGGGATCTGTGGAGATTTTCCATGTACCATGCCAACAAAGGTTATCTTGGGATCTTTAATGTGCTGTTTACTCTGGGATCCCTGTATCTGCTGGTGACCAAATGGGGCACGGCACAGCTGTATCAGAAACTGCTTCTTCTGATCTGTGTCCTGATGTTTACGGTGTGGCAGCCCGGTCTTCTGTTTTTAAAGACGGCGAGACAGGCCAGGAATGAACGCCTGAGAGAACCGGTGACCATGACTTTCGCAGAAGAAGGCTTCACGGTGGTTCAGGGAGACCAGTCCATGGAGGTCACCTGGGATCAGATCGGCAGAGTCGTGGGGATCCCGGGAGAACTGATCCTGTATATGGGCCGGATCCGCGCCTATCTTCTGCCGGACCGGATCCTGGGCGGGGAAAAGGAGGCGTTTGCCGCTTTCCTGAGAGAGGTCCTGCCCAAAGAAAAACTTAAGAAGGTGTAGATATGGTTTATGAGACGCAGAAGCCGGAAGAGACATATGAGCTGGGAAAGCGGCTGGGGCTGAAAGCACAACCTGGCATGGTATGGTGCCTGGAAGGAGATCTGGGGGTGGGAAAGACGGTATTCACCCAGGGATTTGCCTGCGGCCTGGGGATCAACGGACCGGTGAACAGCCCTACGTTTACCATCCTGCAGCAGTATGAAGACGGAAGACTGCCTCTGTATCATTTTGATGTGTATCGGATCGCTGATGTGGAGGAGATGGAAGAGATCGGGTACGAGGACTGTTTTTACGGGGACGGAGTCTGCCTGATCGAATGGCCGTCTCTGATCAGAGAGATCCTGCCGGAGAAGACGGTTTGGGTATCTATCGAGAAGGATATGGACAAAGGCTTTGACTATCGCAGGATCACCGTGGAGGAAAAACAGAAGCCATGAAAATACTGGGAATCGAAAGTTCATCGCTGGTAGCCTCGGTGGCAGTGGTTACCGATGACGTACTGACAGCAGAATATACGGTTAATTTTAAGAAGACTCACTCTCAGACCCTGCTTCCCATGATCGACGAGATCGCCGGGATGCTGGAGCTGGATCTGCACACCATAGATGCAATTGCCGCCGCGGGGGGACCCGGGTCTTTTACGGGACTCCGGATCGGAACGGCCACGGCCAAGGGTCTGGGTCTGGCCCTGAAAAAGCCGCTGATTCACATACCGACTCTTGAGGCCATGGCCTATAATCTGTGGGGAACCGACCGCCTGGTATGCCCCATCATGGACGCCAGGAGAAATCAGGTCTACACAGGCCTCTACCATGTGAGCCGTGAACTTGAGACAGTAAAAGAACAGTGTCCTATGTCCGTAGAAGAACTTGTCTCCGGTCTCAATGACAGGATGGAACCGGTGATCTTTCTGGGGGACGGCGTGGGAGCATACCGCAGTCAGATCGAAGAGCTGATGAAGGCGCCTTACGATTTTGCTCCGGCTCAGAGCAATCGTCAGAGGGCGGCCTCTGTTGCGGCTCTCGGTATGGAGTATTTAAAAAAAGGCCTGACCATGGAGGCGGCAGAATTTGTACCCGACTATCTGCGCAAATCCCAGGCCGAGAGAGAACGGGAGGAAAGAAATGGTCAGATGGATGCGTGAGGAGGATCTGGATGCAGTGGCAGAGCTGGAACAGCTGTCATTTTCCATTCCCTGGTCACGGGAAGTTTTGAGACAGGGCTTTGGGGGAGACCTGGACCAGTATCTGATTTTTGAGGAAAACGGAAAAGCTGCCGGATATCTGAACTTCCGGATCCTGGCAGGAGAGGGAGAGATTGAAAGAGTGGCCGTTCATCCGCAGTGGCGGGGCAGAGGCTTCGGCAGGAAACTGATGGAGGCCATGGTAGAATATGCCAGCTCCCAGGGGGTGGCGGAGATCACCCTGGACGTGCGCGTCGGCAATGAAAGGGCCAGAAACCTGTATGAATCCTGCGGTTTTGTCAATGAGGCCATCCGGAGAAACTATTACAGGAAGCCTACAGAGGATGCCATTATCATGTGGCGCCGGGGGGCATGAAACATTTTCCACTTAAAAAGAGCATAAAAACCATTTATAATGTAGGGGTATCCACTGAGGGGTGGCTGCCCCTTTGTCGTCGGCTGCACTCTCGGGGAAATGTGGAATCAAGAAAGGTGAGAATGAGATGAGGAAATACAAAAGTGACGGAGAGCTGGAAACTGTAATCTGTAATTGCTGCGGAAAAAAACTTGCCGTGAGAGACGGCCTTCTTCGGGAAGGAAGTCTGGAGGTAGAACACGCATGGGATTATTTTTCGGAGAAGGATGGGGAGGTTCACAGGTTTGATCTGTGTGAAGAGTGTTATGACGAGATTCTGAGGACTTTCCGGATCGGGGTGGAAGTGGAGGAGATGAAGGAATTTTTGTAGTTTGGGTTTGATATTTCAGGCGATATCTGATAGGATATAGGGAAGCAGGCCATGTATGGGCTGCTTATAAAGAAAGAATGGAGACAGAACTATGTTGGATATTTGCCTGCTTGGAACAGGGGGGATGATGCCGCTGCCCTATCGGTGGCTGACATCCATGATGGCCCGCTGTGACGGCAGCAGCCTGCTGATCGACTGCGGGGAAGGAACCCAGATTGCCCTGAAGGAAAAGGGATGGAGTCCGAAACCTGTTGATATTATCTGTTTTACTCATTACCATGCGGACCACATCAGCGGTCTGCCCGGGCTTCTTCTGACCATGGGCAATGCGGAGCGGACAAAGCCGCTGACCCTGATCGGTCCCAGGGGGCTGGAGAGAGTGGTATCGGCTCTGAGGATGATCGCGCCGGAGCTGCCCTTTGAACTGCGGTTTGTGGAGCTGACGGAAGCCAGAGAACATATGGAACTGGGCCCCTATCAGATCGATGCTTATCGGGTGAATCACAATGTCACATGCTATGGCTATGCCCTGTCTATCCCCCGGAAAGGACGGTTCGATGTGGACAGAGCCAGGGATGCAGGTATTCCGGTGAAGATGTGGAGCCGCCTGCAGAAAGGCGAGACCATAAAAGAGGCAGGAAAGACCTACACGCCGGATATGGTCCTGGGCCCTGCCCGCAGGGGTCTGAAAGTGGTGTACTGCACCGATACCAGACCGGTTCCTGTCATAGCGGAATATGCCAGAGAGGCGGATCTGTTCATCTGCGAGGGTATGTACGGGGAGGAAGGGAAAGAGGCCAAGGCCAGAGAATACAAACATATGACCTTTTACGAGGCCGCCAGGCTGGCCAGGGAGGCCGGACCGAAAGTCCTGTGGCTGACCCATTACAGCCCGTCGCTTACCAGACCGGAGGAATATATGGATAAAGTGAGGGAGATTTTTCCGGCTTCTGTTGCCGCCCGGGACGGAAGGACTGCAGAACTGGAGTTTGATGAGGAATAAGCCATGAAGAAGAACAGAACAGAAGAAGACGTCTATATCCTTGCCATCGAAAGTTCCTGCGACGAGACTGCGGCTGCGGTGGTCAAAAACGGAAGGGAAGTGCTGTCCAATGTAATCTCTTCCCAGATCGCTCTCCACACTCTGTACGGAGGGGTGGTGCCGGAGATCGCTTCCAGAAAACATATCGAGAAGATCAACCAGGTCATCGAGGCCGCTCTGTCTCAGGCATCCATGACTCTGGAAGAGATGACGGCGATTGCGGTCACCTACGGGCCCGGACTGGTGGGTGCGCTGCTGGTAGGAGTGGCGGAGGCCAAGGCCATCGCCTACGGAGCGGGGAAACCGCTGGTAGGGGTCCATCATATAGAAGGCCATGTGTCCGCCAATTTTATCGAGCACCCCGATCTGGAACCGCCGTTTATCTGCCTGATTGTGTCAGGAGGGCATACCCATCTGGTGGTGGTGAAAGATTACGGAGAGTTCGAAATCCTGGGACGGACCAGAGACGATGCCGCAGGAGAGGCTTTTGACAAAGTGGCCCGGGCTGTAGGCCTGGGGTATCCCGGAGGTCCCAAGGTGGACAAGGCGGCAAAAGAAGGCAACCCTTATGCCGTCCGTTTCCCCAGGGCCAAAGTGGAGAAAGCTCCATATGATTTCAGCTTCAGCGGCCTGAAGTCGGCAGTGCTGAACCATATCAATCATGCCCGCATGATGGGAGAGGAGATCTGTGTCCCTGATCTGGCTGCTTCTTTTCAGTATGCGGTGGTGGATGTCCTGGTGAGCCACACAGTGGAGGCGGCCAGAGAACTGGGGTACCGCAGAGTGGCCATGGCCGGAGGCGTGGCTTCCAATTCAGCCCTGAGAGGAGAGATGAGAAGAGCCTGTAAAAAGGCCGGACTGGAGCTTTATTATCCGTCACCCGTCCTCTGTACGGACAATGGGGCCATGATCGGAGCCGCTGCATATTATGAGTATATCAACGGCGCCAGAAGCGGCTGGGATCTCAATGCCGTGCCGAATCTGAAACTGGGGGAACGGTGATGAAGGAAGAGAACAGACGAAAGGTGACAGCCATTGTGCTGGCAGCGGGAAAGGGCAGCAGGATGGGAACCCGGATACAGAAACAGTATCTGGAGCTTAACGGCCGCCCTCTGCTGTATTATGCCCTGGATGCCTTTGAGCGCAGTCCTGTGGACCGGATCATCCTGGTTGCGGGAGCAGGGGAGGAAGAGTACTGCCAAAAGGAGATCGTGGAACGCTGGGGGGTTACCAAAGTCACTGCCATAGTAACCGGCGGCAGGGAGCGGTATCACTCTGTCTATGCGGGACTTAAGGCGGCAGGTCCCTGCGACGATGTGCTGATCCATGACGGAGCCAGGCCCTGCGTCACGGTGGAGATCATCGAGGCTGCCATGGAAGGCGCGGCCAGGTACGGGGCCTGTGTGGTGGGGATGCCGGTAAAAGACACGATCAAGATCACAGATGCCGATAACGATGCCTCCGGCACTCCTGACAGGAGCCGGCTGTGGCTGGTTCAGACACCCCAGGCATTTTCCAGGGAACTGATCACAGGGGCCTATGACAGACTCTTTGAGAACCCTGCTTCTCAGGAGGGGATTACGGATGATGCCATGGTGGTGGAGACCATGACCAGGCACAAAGTCCGCCTGATCAGAGGAAGTTATGAGAATATCAAGGTCACAACTCCGGAAGACATGGAGATTGCAGGAATATTTTTGAAAAAAAGGGAAAATAATAGTTGACAGAGAGAGATTTTGGTGATAAGATAAGCAAGCTGTCGAGAGAGAGCAAAGCAAGAAAAGACACTGCGGCCTGAGAAAAATTCAGATATCAGAAAAAAGTGCTTGACAAATATGGAAATATACTGTAATATTGAAAAGCACCTTTGGAGAGGTATCGAAGTGGCCATAACGAGGCGGTCTTGAAAACCGTTTGTCCGAAAGGGCGCGTGGGTTCGAATCCCACCCTCTCCGTTTCGGAACATTTATATAAAGAATCGATGTTAAGGCATTGGTACAGGCAGAAGTACCCAAGTGGCTGAAGGGGCTCCCCTGGAAAGGGAGTAGGTCGTTAGTAGCGGCGCGAGGGTTCAAATCCCTCCTTCTGCGTTGGCTTTCGCAGGAAAGCGCGGACCTTGAAAATCAAAGATCGAACAGTATGCAAGACCCTGAAAATTCCAAACGAAGAGGCAGAGTTTGACTGCCTTGAATTTGAGAAAATTCAGAACGAATACGAGAGTAAACGAACCAAACAACAGTAAGAACGGGAAAAGGATCAGCCAGAGGGTTGGTTCTGACCTGGAGAGAACTTTTTAACAAGAGAGTTTGATCCTGGCTCAGGATGAACGCTGGCGGCGTGCTTAACACATGCAAGTCGAGCGAAGCGCTCACGCGGAATTTTTCGGAAGGAAGCGGGAGTGACTTAGCGGCGGACGGGTGAGTAACGCGTGGGTAACCTGCCCCATACCGGGGGATAACGGTTAGAAATGACCGCTAATACCGCTTAAGCGCGCGAGGCCGCATGGCCGCGCGCGAAAAACTCCGGTGGTATG